>JAJYLS010000031.1 GCA_021787555.1 Acidobacteriota bacterium
CCCGAAGGTCCCACGCAGCCCCATCCCCTCAGCCGCATCTTCTCCGTGCTTCGCTCCACCACCGGCGTCGATTTCACCCTCTACAAGCACACCACCATCCGCCGCCGCATCGCCCGCCGCATGGCCCTCCACAAGATCGAAAGGGTCGAGCAGTACGTCGAGTTCCTGGAGCACAATCCCCAGGAGATGAAAGCCCTTTATCAGGAAATCCTCATCAAGGTCACCAGCTTCTTCCGCGACCCCGAGTTGTTCCAGGCTCTCAAGGAAGAAATCCTTCCGGATATCTTCTCCCGCCTCTCCGCCGACAGCCCCATCCGCATCTGGGTCCCGGGTTGCGCCACCGGCGAGGAAGCCTATTCGGTCGGCATGGTGCTGCTCGAATACGCCGCCGAAAACAAAATCATCTCCCCAATCCAGCTCTTCGCCACCGATGTCAACGACGAAGCCGTCGAGCGCGCCCGCGCCGGCATCTACGTCGAAAACATCTCCCTCGACGTTTCCCCCGAGCGCCTTCGCCGCTTTTTCGTCAAGCATGACGGCGGTTACCAGGTCAGCAAAACCCTCCGCGACGTCTGCATCTTCGCCCGCCAGAACCTCGCCAAGGACCCGCCCTTCTCCAAGCTCGATCTCATCAGTTGCCGCAACGTGCTCATCTATCTCGAGCCCGTCCTCCAGAAGCGCATCATCCCCATGTTCCACTACGCCCTCAAACCGCAGGGCTATCTCATGCTCGGGGATTCCGAAACCATCGGCGGCTTCCCCGACATGTTCGACCTCGCCGACAAGCGCCACAAGATCTACACCCGGCGCCAGATCGTCGCCAGCCACCGCTTCGATTTCGAAGCCGGCCTGCTGGAGCCCAAAGGTGAAGGCGCCCACCGCCTCACCGCGGTCGAGGAAACCCCCGCGGCCGATATTCAAAAAGAGGTCGATCGCGTGGTCCTCGGGCTCTACGGCCCTCCCGGCGTGGTCGTCAACGAGAACCTCGATGTCATCCAATTCCGCGGCAAGACCAGCCCTTATCTCGAGCCCGCCCCCGGCAAGGCCAGCCTCAACCTCCTCAAGATGATTCGCGAGGGCCTCCTGCTCGAAGTCCGCAACGCCGTGCAAAAGGTCCGCCGCACCGGTGAGCCGGTCCACCAGAAGAACGTCCCCACCAAGCACAACCACAGCTTCCGCAACGTGGATTTCGACGTGCTGCCGCTCCAGCCCGGCACCAAGGGCCGCAATTTCCTGATCCTCTTCCAAGAAAGCGTGGAGCCGCCCGCGCCGCCCCACGCCAAAGACAAGCGCACCAAAGCCGCCGAAGGCCAGGTCGAGCAACTCAAGCAGGAAGTCGTCGCCACCCGCCAGTATCTCCAGTCCATCATCGAGGAGCAGGAAGCCACCAACGAGGAGCTGCAATCCGCCAACGAGGAAATCCTCTCCTCCAACGAGGAACTACAAAGCATCAACGAGGAGTTCGAAACCGCCAAAGAGGAACTCCAATCCACCAACGAAGAACTCACCACCGTCAACGAGGAGCTGCAAACCCGCAACTCCGAGCTCAGCCAGACCAACGACGACCTCAACAATCTCCTCTCCAGCGTCAACATCGCCATCGTGATGCTGGACAACGAACTGCGCGTCCGCCGCTTCACCCCCATGGCGCGCCGCATCCTCAACCTCATCCCCACCGACATTGGCCGCCCCATCACCGACCTCCATCCCGCGATCCGGGTGCCGGACCTCGCCCCCATGATCGGCGAAGTGCTCGAGAGCATGACCGTGAAGGAGCGCGACGTCCCCGACCAGGACGGCCGCTGGTTCTCGCTTTCCATTCGCCCTTACCGCACCTCCGACAACCGCGTCGATGGCGCGGTGCTGGTGCTCGTGGACATCGATGCCATCAAGCGCGGCGGCGACCACAACGCCTACCGTGACTTCCTCGCCGCGGCGCTGGACATGTCCGCCGAACCTTTGGCGGTCCTCGACCACGAGTTCCGTTTTCGCCAAGCCAATCCGGCCTTCTGCGACCTCTTTCGCCTCCGTTCCGAGCAGGCGGAAGGCCGCAGCATCGAGCAGTTGATAGGCACGGACCACGGCCTTCGCGAAACCCTCGAGCGCGCCATCCGTGGCGACGGCCAGGTCCGTGAGCTCCAACTGGAAATCGACATGCCCTCCGGCCGCCACGGTGTCGCCGTGAGTGCCCGCGCCCTGCGTCCCCCCGCCGACCGCGAGATGCTCCTGATCTCCATGAAGACCGCGCAACTCCAATCGGAGCCGCGACCGTAAGGGAGCGTCCCGCGCCCGAATCCGACTAGACTTCTTGAGCCTCGAATGCGCTCGGCGTCTCACCCTGCTCGGCCAAAATGTACTGGATGGCCGCCGAGACGTGCTGCGGCTTCCACAGCCATCGTGTGCTGCCATGGCGCGCCCATCGTTTCCGGCCCGGTTCCTCTAAACCCATCCGATTCAGGCGGCGACTGGCGTAGGCCTTAAAATCATTCATGATCCGCTCCGGTGGAGCTTCGGCCTCCACCACGGTGTGCACGTGATTGCTTCGTACATGAGCCGCCAGCAGACTCCAGCCACGATAAACACACTCCCTGAATCGTTTCCAAAACGGCATCGCGGCGCAGACGGTCGAGGTGATAAGGAGGCTGATCCATCCGTTGTTCCTCGGATGCGGCACGTCCCAGATCCTCTTCCAAAATCGGAGTTCCAGGCGTATTGTGCGCCTGATCGACAGAGCCGGCTGCGTTGCCGTGCAGGCGGCAGCCACAGCAGGCGAAGGTGATCAGATAGGTCACGGAATGTCACCCCAATTCCAACGCTCCCTAAGGGTCGCGGCTCTGCCTGGCGTGCTCCCGCGCAAAGTGCACCTCGGTTGTGGCACACCCGCAACCAGGATTTGCAGATCGAAAAATCGCAAATTGGTATACACTGAACTGTACCGGGAAGCACAAGAGATCCCGCTTGGTGAGAGTTCCCTGTGGGCCGTCGGGGCGGCTCGCAACAAATAGGGTGGTGGAATCACATTGGAGGTTTTCGAGATGATCCGCTTAAGGGGCATCGTACCTTTCTTTTTGCTCGGCTGTTGCGCGTTTGCGCAGACCAATACCGGTGTCATCCGGGGAATCGTAAGCGATCCGACTGGCTCGGTCATTGCCGGCGCCAGCGTTACAGCAGTGAACACCGCCACGGGCGTGAAGTACTCCGCTTCCGCCAGTGACGCGGGGCTCTATTCCATCCCGGGCGTGCCTGCCGGGGGCTACACCGTCACCGTGGAGCATCCCGGGTTCCGGCGTTACGTGCGCACCGGCGTCACCGTAACCACGGGTGAGACCGTGGCTCTCGAAGTCAAACTGGAGTTGGGCAACGTTTCCCAATCGGTGAATGTTACCGGCGAAGCGCCGCAGGTCGAGGCCAGCACTTCGGGCATTGACCAGTTGATCGATTCCAAGAGCGTGACGGACCTGCCGCTGGCAGACCGACGTACCATGAACATCATCAACATGACTGGCGCGGCCGTGTTCACTGGCTACGACAGAGGCCAGAAGCCGAATTTCATTCTCGCCGGCGGCCGCGCGCAGAGTCAGATGATGTGGATCGATGGCGGCTCGGGCCAGAATATGCGCCTGGGAATCGGCCAGATGAATACGGACCCGCCGGTGGAACTCGTATCGGAAATCAAGGTCCTGAGCAATGCCTTCTCCGCCGAGTATGGGGCTTCGGCGGGCGGCGTCATTCTCGAGACTACCAAATCCGGCACCAACGAGTTTCACGGCAGCGCCTACGAATATCTGCGCAATGACGCACTCGACGCACCGGGATTTTTCGCACCCGTGCAGAACGGCTCCAAGGTAGTGCCGGAGTTGCGCTACAACGTCTTCGGTGGCTCGGTAGGCGGTCCCATCCGGCACAACAAGACGTTCTTCTTCTTCGATTACGAAGGACAGCGGCGGGAGACCGGCGGCGTGGACACCCTCACCGTTCCGAGCCTTTTGCAGCGCGCGGGCGACTTCTCCCAGACGTTCAATGCCAAGGGACAAGTGATCCCCATCTACGACCCCGGCACGACCCAGCTTGCGAACGGGCAATACGTCCGGCAGTTGTACCCGGGTAACATCATTCCGTCCAGCCAGCTCGATCCGGTGGCGCGGAAGCTGATGGCTTTCTACCCGCTGCCCAACCGCCCGCCCGACACGCTCGCCGGCGCCAACAACTTCCGCTCCAACATCGTGAACGGCCTGGTGCACGACTTCTACAGCATCAAGGTCGATCACACCCTCACGGACCGCGACCGCCTGACCGGCCGTTTCATGTATAACCGCGACAACTCCAATCACTCCAGCGCCTACCCCGATCCGGCGGCGGATCCGGCCAACTTCGCCTTGGCCCATCAGGCGGACTTCTACGGCGACTGGACGCGCACCATCAGCCCCACCGCCGTCAGCGATTTCCGCTTCCATTTCAACCAGAGGTACTGGTGGAACGAGACCGGCGGCCTGAACGGTGACTATCCCCAAAAACTCGGCCTCACGGGCGTGCCGGAAACGGCTTTCCCGCGGTTCGCCCCCGCCGGCGTCGCCGCCCTGGGATCTACCAGCCAGGAGAGGCTACAGGCTCCCATCCAGGATGAGCAGTTCGTCGAGAACTTTTCCACCGTGCACGGCAAGCACGCCCTGAAGTTCGGCGTCGAGGCGCGGCGCGCGCGCAATCTGGATCTCAACATGCCCACCGTCTCGGGCCAATTCAATTTTTCGACTATGCCCACGGGACTGCCGGGCACGGCGGCCAGCGGAACCGGGCTCGCTTCCATGATGCTCGGCTTCGCCACCGGCTTTACGGAATTGTCAACCGACCCACTGGACCGCTCGACCTGGTATCTGGCGGGCTTCGCGCAGGACGACTGGCAGGTCACGCCCAACTTCACCCTCAATCTCGGGCTCCGGTGGGAGACCGACAGGCCCATGATCGATGCGAACAATCGCATGAATGGCTTCGATCCCAACGCCATCAATCCCGTCTCCGGCACGCCGGGTGTCGTGCAGTTCATGGGAGTAGACGGTTACCGCACGTCGCCTTATGACACCAACTGGACAAATTTCGGCCCGCGCGTGGGTTTTGCCTGGAGGGTCAACGGCTCGCAGGACCTGGTGGTGCGCGGCGGATTCGGCATTTTCTACGCCCACCCGTTCGATGCCGGCGTACCGAACCAGGCGGCGCTGGGTTTCTCCCAGCAGCTCAATCTCAACAGCCCGGACAATGGGATCACTCCCGCTCTGTTGCTGCGCAACGGTGTGGCGGGCACGGCCACCGCGCCGGTGCTGAACAGTTCGTTCGGCGCCGTGCCGGTAGGCAAAGCCACGAATACCGCGGTCACCTTCTTTGAACCCAATCGCGACACCGGCTACTCGGAGCAGTTCAACATCGGAGTCCAGAAACAGCTCCCCAGCTCGATGGTGGTCGAGGTCACGGCCATGGGCAATCTCTCGCGCCACCTTCCCAGCGCCGGCCTGAGCATGAACCAGATTGCGCCATGGGTTCTGAGTCCGACACAGGACACACAGATGTACCGCCCCTTCCCGCAATTCACCAACGTCAGCATCATTTCGCCGACGCTGGGCGTGTCGAATTACTATGCGGGGATGGTGCGGCTGGAGAAACGCTTCTCCCATGGCTTGAACCTGACCGCCAGTTATACGTTTTCCAAGTTCCTGGAGAACTGCAACGACCCGGGAACGTCGGCCGGCGACGACCCCGGCTACGAGGACTACTATAACCGGGCTCTCGATTACGGACCCTCCGCCAACGACATCCCGCAGCGGTTCACCTTTGCCTCCGTCTATGAACTGCCTTGGGGCCGCGGCAAGCACTGGCTCAAGAGCGGTATTCTCAGCAGCGTGCTTGGCGGCTGGGCCGTCGGCAATATCACTACCGTTCAAAGCGGGGCGCCGTTCACCGTAACTACGCAGACCAACAATACTTACGCCTTCTCGGCCGGGGCGCAGCGTGCGCAAGTGCTGCGCAACCCCAATCTCCCTTCGGGCCAGCAGAGCGTGGCGCAATGGTTCGACACCTCGGCCTTTGTGCAGCCGGCGAACTTCATGTTTGGCAACGAAGGCCGGAACATCCTGCGCGGCCCGGGCCACGCCTCGCTCGATTTCTCGCTGGAGCGCAACTTCCAGATCAGCGAACGCATGAAGTTTCAACTCCGCGGGGAATTCTTCAACGCGCTGAACCACACCAACTTCGGCCTGCCCAACCACACTCTCGGTGCTCCGGCTTTCGGCATCATCAGCGGCGCCGGTCCGGCCCGGGAAGTTCAGATCGGAGCGCGTTTGTGGTTCTGATTCCGTGGAGGGCGCACCCCCGGCCCCCCCAGCGTGTAACCGCCGCCCACTTTTTTCATCTAAGCCCATGAGTGGGTACAATGATGGTAAAGGCAGATTTAGGGGGACAGGTGAAGCGTTGGGTCTTACTGTTATGCCTGGGCGGTCTGCTCTCGGCGCAAAGCCCGGGCCTGGAGCAGGCGCGCAAGCTCTACGACCTTACCAACTTCGATCAGTCTCTGAAGATTCTAAAGGCTATTCCAGCTAAGAACGCCCCCGTGTTTGCCCTCATGGGCCAGAATTACTACATGCAGGCGGATTATAGTAAGGCTACCGATTCGCTCTCCAAGGCTCTCGCCGCCGAACCGTCCAATTCGGACTACGCCATGTGGCTGGCGCGCGCCTATGGCCGCCGCGCCGAAACTTCCAGCCCGTTTACCGCTCCCGTGCACGCCAGCAAGGCGCGGCAGTACTTCGAGAAGGCCGTGGCCCTCAATCCGCGCAACCTGGAAGCCATGAACGACCTGTTCGAATATTACCTGGAAGCCCCCGGCTTCCTCGGCGGCGGCTTCGATAAGGCCCAGGCGCTGGCGGGCCAGATCGCCAGCATCGACCAGGCGGAGGGTTACTGGGCGCGGGCCAAACTGGCCGAAAAGCGTAAGGAATATAACAGCGCCGAAGAGCAGTTGCGGCATGCCATCCAAGCCGCGCCGCAGCAGGTCGGCCGCGTCATCGACCTCGCCCGCTTCCTCGCCCGCCAGGGCCGCTTCCAGGAAGCCGACCAGAGCTTCGCGCGCGCCGAGCAGATGGCCCCCAACAGCCCCAGCGTCATGTTCGCCAAAGCCGACGTGTACATCAAGAACGGCCGCAACCTCGAGGTCGCCCGCGACCTGCTGAAGCGCTATCTCAATTGCACGCTCACTCCGGACGATCCGCCGCGCGCCGACGCCGAGCGCCTCCTTCGCCAGGTGCGGGGTAGCGGATCGTGAGCCTCACGCGCCGTAATTTCTTCGCCGCCTCGCTCGGCGCCCCTGCGCTGCTCGCCGCGCAGGACGCCACCGCTCCCGATCCCACCGTCAAGCGCGTCCTGGTGATGTTCAAATGCCACCTGGACGTCGGCTTCACCGATACCCAGGCGCACGTCATCGAGAAATATTTCCAGGTCTATTTCCCCCGCGCCATCGAAACCGCCGCGGCCATGCGCCAGGCCGGCGCCGATCGCTACATTTGGACCACCGGCTCCTGGCTGGTGTACGAATACCTCGAAACGGCCGCCCCCGCCGGTCGCCGCCACATGGAGCGGGCGCTCGCCGCCGGAGACCTCGCCTGGCACGCGCTCCCCTTCACCTGGCAGACCGAACTAATCGACCCCTCCGCCATCGAAGGCGCGCTCGGTTTCTCCGATTCGCTCGACCGCCGCTTCGGCCGCAAAACCACCGGCGCCAAGATGACCGACGTCCCGGGCCATACCCGCGCCCTCGTTGGCGCGCTCGCCGGCCACGGCGTCAAGCTGCTGCACATCGGCGTGAATTCCGCCAGCACTACGCCGGACGTTTCGCCCGCCTTTTTGTGGAAGGACCCCGCCGGCCACTCGCTCGCCATGCTGTATCACCACCGCTATGGCGGCGTCACGAAGATTCCGGCGAGCGATCTCGCCATCGATATCGAAGTCCGCCACGATAACGGCGGCCCCCACACCCTGGCCGAAATCCACAAGATCTACTCCGGCCTGCGCCGGCAATTTCCCAATGCCGAAGTGAAGGCGGCGAATCTCTCCGAGATCGCCAACGCCGTCGAACCGCACCGCGCCGCCCTGCCGGTGGTCACCCGGGAAATCGGCGATACCTGGATCTACGGCGTGCCGAGCGACCCCGTGAAGGTGGCACGCTTCCGCGAGGTCGCGCGCCTGCGCCGCGGATGGATCGCCGCCGGCAAGCTGCGCGCGGGCGATGCCGCCGACCTCGCCTTCCTCCGCCGCTTCCTCCTCGAAGCCGAGCACACCTGGGGCACCGACACCAAGACGTGGCTGGACTTCGACCACTACATGCCGGCGGACCTCGCCACCATGCTCGGCCAGCCGAAGTACAAGGTAGTGCAATCGAGTTGGGCGGAAAAGCGCCAGGACCTGTTCGACGCCGTCGCCGCTCTGCCGGCGGCGTTGCGGGCCGAAGCCAGCAACCGCATCGAGGGCCTCAAGCCGGCCGCTCCCGATACCGCCGGATTGCAGCCGCAGCCCGCTGCGCAACCCATCCGGACGAAGCATTTCGAGATCGCGCTCGATCCGCGCACCGGCGCCATCGCCCGCCTGCGCAACCGAAGCACCGGCCGCGATTGGGCCTCGCCGCGCCATCCGCTGGCGCTCTTCTCCTACCAGACGCTCTCGAAGGACGATTACGACCGCTTCTTCGCCGCCTATCTCAAGAGCAAAGCCGATTGGGCGCCCAAGGATTTCGGCAAGCCCAACATCGAAAAATTCGGCGCGCAAAGCCGCACGTGGCAGCCGGTCGTCACGGAACTCCGCCACGGCCGCACTCCGAACGCCGACCGCGTCCTCGCCGCGCTGAAGATCGACGATGCCGCCGCGCACGCTTCCGGCCGCGTCGCCTGGCCCGAAAAAATCTATCTCGAGCTGCTGCTGCCCGACGTGGAGCCGGTGGTCGAGGTCAGCCTCTCCTGGTCCGGCAAACCCGCCAGCCGCATGCCGGAGGCGCTGTGGCTCAGCTTCCAGCCGCAAGCCGGCGATCCGCGCGGCTGGATGCTCGATAAATCCGGCGCCGAGGTTTCGCCCTTCGACGTCGTCGCCGGCGGCAACCGCGCCATGCACGCGGTCCTCGACGGCATCCGCTACCGCGGCCGCGAAGGCACGCTGGCCATCGATACGCTCGACGCGCCGGTGGTTGCCCTCGGCGAAAGAATGCCCGTCCGGTTTACCCGCGAGCAGCCCGATCTGTCTCGCGGCTTCCACTTCAGCCTGTTCAACAACGGCTGGGGAACCAATTACGTTCAGTGGTTCGGCGAGGATATGCGCTTCCGGTTTCGGGTGGCAGGTTAACCAATCGCATGTTTCTCGGTGAGTCTTTCCGCTTCAGCCTTCAGGCACTGCGTGCCAACCCGGTCCGCTCGTTCCTCACCGGCCTCGGCATGGTCATTGGCACGGCCTCGGTGATCCTCGTGGTGACGATATCGCTCACCAGCCGCGACTACATCCTGGAGCAGGTCGAGGGCATCGGCTCCAACATCATCTTCGCCTACTACGTCACCGCCGGCCCCTCCACCCCCGCCGCCAACGCCGACTACATCAAAATGGCGGATGTCCAGGCCATCCGCGAGGACCTCGCGCCGCAGATTGTCGCCGCCACCGGGGTGATGAGCGATTTCGACAGCATGCTCATCGCCGGCAAAGAGCAGGATGTCAAGGTGCTCGGCACCGACGAATACTACCAGCCGGTGCGCAACATCGTCGTCAGCGCCGGCCGCTTCCTGGATGCGAGCGACGTTGCCATGCGCATGAAGGTGGCGATGCTCACCGATAAGCTGGCCAACCGCATGTTCGGCAGCCCGGAAGGGGCCATCAACCAGGTCATCAAGCTCTACGGCATGCAATTCACCGTGATCGGCACGTTCCACGAAAAGGTGGAGACCTTCGGCCAGTCGGAAGTCGAGCGCGACACGATTCTCATCCCCATCACCGTGCTGCGCTACTTCACGCCGGTGGAGCGCATCGATCCCATGTATGTGCAGGTACGCTCGCCGCAGGAAGTGGACAGCGTAGCCGCGCGCGTCCAGGAGATCCTGCAATCCCGGCACCGCCCCGGCGCGCGCTACCACGTCGAAACCCTCACCGCCATCCTGAACGCGGCCAAGAATATCTCGTTGATTCTCTCGCTGGTGCTGATTCTAGTCTCGGCCGTGACCCTGATCATTTCCGGCATCGGCATCATGAACATTATGCTGGTAACGGTGACTGAGCGCACCCGCGAAATCGGCGTGCGCCTCGCGGTCGGCGCCTCGCCGCGCGAAATCGAGATTCAATTCCTCACCGAGGCCATGATGGTAAGCCTGATCGGCGGTATTATCGGCATCCTGGTGGGGGTGGCGCTCCCGCTCTCGGTCCAGCTATTCACCGATATCCGCATTCCCGTTTCCCCGGTAGCCATCGTGGTGGCGTTCGGCGTTTCCTGCGCGGTCGGCCTGATCTTCGGCAGCCTGCCCGCCAACCGCGCCGCGCATCTGAGCCCAACCGAGGCGCTGCGGTACGAATAACAGGGGCTGGGGACTGGGGGCTGGGGAAGGATGGCTCGCTCCGCTCGCGTCACATCGAAACGCGGCGAGCGAAGCGAGCCACCTTCCCCAGTCCCCGACCCCCAAACCGGAAGTGCGGCACCCTGGGGTTCACGTAAATGTCCACCCATTGCCCATGGCGCTCGAAGTGCGCTTCGCCGGGAAAGGGTGCCAGCGCCCGGATCTCGGCCATGCTGGCGTTCGGAATGTATCCATAAAACCGCTTCCAGAACTCTAAGATCGGCCGGATGTGCATCAGACTGTAGGGCGGGTCCCAATTCCGCGAAAACACCACCAGCACCTCCACCCCGCTCCAGTCCAGCCTGCCCAGCAGCCTTCCCGAGAGGTTCGGCAGCGCCTCGACGGCCATCTTCTGCTGGACAAACCCCAGTTCCGGGCGCGCCAGTTCCATGGTCATGGGCCATACCGTGGTGACCCGCGCCCCGGGATACCAGTGCTGCAAGTAATCCGCGGCGTCCGCCTGGAGTTTCACGAAATCGGTGAATGCCAGGTTGTTCTCATAGGCAAATGGATACGGCGGATTGATGAAATTCGACGCCGCCACCCCGGCGAGCAGGGCCAGCGAAGCCGCCACCCGCGCCTTTCGCGAAAAAACAGAAAGCGCCGCAGCCATACCGGTGTACACGATCGGCATGACCGGCAGCAGATAGCGCTCCAGCGTGGCTCCGCCCAGCACCGATAGCATCGCCACGTGCGCCCCCACCATCCACCAGGCCACGTGCCACGCGCGGTTCGCGAAAACCGCCCGCTTGCGCCAGGCATACACGATGGCCGCGGTGCCGATCCAGTGGAAGCTGGCGAAGCCGAGGTAATAGATCCGCCGCAGGAAAGCCACCGCCACCCGCACCGGGTGCAGCGGGTACAGCAGGTTGTAGCGCAGGAAACCCGGGTTGCCCATCCAGAAGCCGGTCGAGTTCTTCAGCACCAGCAGCCACACGGCCAGCGCCGCCGCCGGCGCGGTGAACAGGATGGCATGATGCCAGCGACGCTCCCGGCAAAGCCAGAGGAAGAAAACCAGCGGCACCACGATCCCGGTCTCCTTTACCAATACCAGCGCCGTGCAGACGGCCACCGCCGGCAGCATGCGCTCCTGGAGAAAAAACAGCAGGGCCAGGGTCGTGAACAGCATAGCCGGCGCATCCAGTTGCGCCAGCATGGATTGCGCAAAAAACAGGGGCGAGGCCGCCAGCAGCGCCACCGCCAGAAACGCCGGCATGCCGGCCGCGTTGCGCAGCAGTTCGATGGCCAGCAGAAACGCCGCCAGCAGCGCGAAGGAGCCCACCAGCAGCATGGCGGCGCGCGTTGAAGCCGGCTGGAATCCTATCAGCTTCCAGGCTTCCGCCAGGTAGATGGGGACGGCCGGCGGGTGGACGTTGGGCAGGGTGGAATGCGGAATCCAGGCACCGTCGTGCGCCACGTCCAGCGCCGCTGGGACGAACTGCCCGGCTTCGTCCCAGTAGTACGGCAACTTCATCAGGGCGGCGTGGCTGAGGAAGACGAGCGCCGCAAACAGCAGCAGGAAAATGGCATAACTACCCGGACGGGCCGCTCTCCGGGCACGGCCTCCATGGACTTCTTCCCCGACAGCGCCGGCGCGAAATGCCATGGCGCGGTCTTACTGCACGATTCCGCCGCCCGGGGTGCCCTGTGGGCCCGGTTCCAGCTTGATTTCCCCGAACGCCGACTCGTACTGGTTGACGTTCTGCTGGAGCACGTTGAGCAGGGCCTTGGCCTGCTGCGGGCTGACGTAGATCCCTTGGAAATTGTGGATCAGGACGCTATCGGGAGCGGTTTGATTCACCCGGCCGAACAGAAGCAGAAAATCCCATAGATTCACGCGGATCTGCACGCTGTTGGCGTAAGTCTCGCGGTAATCGGGCGTGTTGGACAACTGGATCTTGGGAGCTGGCGGCTGAGTCATAGCTTCCAGGTTAGCACCGCATCCGGGGGAGGCCTTCCGCACGCGAGGGGGATGGCGGTCCGATTGCGCACTTGAACATTTAAGAAATTTTACGCTTTTTGGAACAACCCGTGCTGTATGTTTTGCGTCGGATGAAGTGAGGCCCTAAGCCATGAAAACATTCACCGATCACCAAATAAAAGGGCAGGTCCACTGCCCGATTTGCACCCATACGGTGCCCGCCGACATTGACGTAAAGGGAAAATACCCACGTGTCGCCCCCGGCCAGAGATGCCCCCGCTGCGCTTCCTCCCTGGATGTAGCGGTGGTTGTACAGATTCCCGAGGCGGCCTGACGGCCGCGCGAGGGGGTAAGCTGCCACACAACACCGCAGGTTGTGTAAGGCGGCGATTTTTGCGATAGTGGGAGGAGAACTGGGATGAGACGGAAGGCACAACCAAAACCGGAGCCGGTGGTACCGCCGGAGATTCTCGAACAGGCCAAGCTCGCCATCTCGCCGGACCGCCTGAAAAAGGTTACGAAGTGCTCTGTCTGTGGAGCGGAAACGCAGGCGACCTCGGGCGAACAGCTCTGCTGGGTGTGCCGCCGCCTGAAGATCAGCGCCTGGCGCGAGATCGAGCAGCAGCTCCCGGTCCAGGAATAAGGCTCGAATCGCGAGCCGCCGCGAGGAGAAACCTTCACACTCTTAGCTCGTACCCCATCCCGCGCATGCCGTCAATAATCCGCGCGCGGATCAGCGACACTTCCTCCGAGGAGAGCGTGCGGTCGGCTGAGCCGAGGGTCACGCGGAACGAAACGCTCTTTTGGCCTTCTGCCAGCGGCGCGCCGGAATACTGGCGCAGGAATTCGATCGACTCCACTAGCGGGCCGGCGAATTGCGCGATGGAGTCCTCCAGCTTGCTCGCGTGCTCGCGTAGGCCGGCGATCACCGAAAGATCGAACGCGCTCGAGGGGAAGCGGCGGATGGGCGCGTACTTCACCTCCGAACCGCTCAGTACCTCGACGCGGCGCAGATCCAGATCGAGCAGCGCCGCCCGGCCGCTCTCGATCAGTGATGGGTGTAGCTCAAACATGCGGCCCACGCGCTCGCCGCGCCACATCACGTCGGCGGCGCGCGCGGGGTGCTCGTAGGGCGCCGCGGCAGCGGGGCAGACGCGGGCGTGGGGCATCAGGCACTCGGCCGCGCGCTTGATCTCGAACAGGCCGACGGCGCCATCGAGCCGCTCGCGGCCCTGCCGGTCGTAAATCGCCGCGACCAGGTGCGGCACTTCGTCCGGCAAGCCGTCGTCGTAGCGCTTGTGGATTTCCAGGCCGATTTCAAACAGCCGGAACGCGTCCTTGTGCTTCGCGTTTTCGAGGATGTTGTGCCAGATGCCGGGCAGCAGCGAGGCGCGCATCAACTCCTGGTCGGAGGCGATGGGGTTCGTGACGCGCACGTGATTTGCCGGATCGAAGCCGAAGCGGCGCGCGGCTCCCTCGCTGATGAACGAGTAGTCGTAAACCTCGGTGAAGCCCTGGTCGACGAAGACCGCGCGCACCTCGTGCTGGAAGGCGCGCGCCAGATTGCGCGGCGGCGGCGCGGCGGCTACCAGCGGCGGCTGCGGCGTCACCGAATCGTAGCCCACCATGCGGCCGACCTCTTCGACCAGGTCGTCCTTGATCGAAATATCCTTCGTGGCGCGCCAGCTCGGAACCGAAACCGAAAGTACGCCGGGCGCGGGCTCGGCCACGCCGAATTCGAGGCGATCCAGAATCTCGCGCACCTCCGCGGCCGGCACCTTGCGGCCGAGTTTGCGATCGAGCCAGGCGAGCGGCAGCGCGATGGGCGGCGGCGGGGGAACGTCGCGCTTCCGGTCGGCTACGCCGCCGGAAATGCGGATGCCCGGCGAAAGCTCCTGCAATAATTCGATGGCGCGGGCAATGGCGCGCGTGGTGTTCGCCGGGTCCTGCGCTTTTTCGAAGCGCATCGAGGCGTCGGTGCGCAGCTTGATGACGGCGGAAGTCTTGCGAATGGAGGACGCCTGGAAATTGGCGCTTTCGAGCACCACGCGCGTGGTCGTCCCACCGATAGCCGTATCGAGGCCGCCGATCACGCCGGCGAGCGCGATGGCCCCGCTCGCATCGGCGATCACCAGGTTCGAGGGATCGAGCGTGTACTCCTCGAAATTCAGCGCGCGGAAATGCTCGCCGGGATGCGCACGGCGCACGAAAATCGTGCCGCCCTTCAGCAGATCGGCATCGAACGCGTGCATGGGCTGCGCCAGTTCGGCCATCACGTAGTTCGTCATGTCGACGATGTTGTTGATGGGGTTCAGGCCGATGGTGATCATGCGGCGCTGGAGCCAGAGGGGCGAAGGCTGGATGCTGACGTTCTCGAAGACCAGCGCACTGTACCGCGGGCAGAGATCGAGGTCTTTGATTTCGACGGCGATGGAAGCCGCACCGGACGGCAAAAGATCCGTCCGCACCGGATTTTTCAGCTTGCGGCCGAGGATGGCGGCGACCTCGCGCGCCATGCCTTCGTGGCCCCAGAGATCGGGCCGGTGCGTGATGGACTTGTTGTCGATTTCGATGACGTGATCGGGGAGGCAGCCGGCAATCGGTGCGCCGACCTGCGATTCGAGCTCCAGGATTCCGGAGTGATCGCGGTTGATGCCGAGTTCGGCGCCCGAAGCCAGCATGCCGTCGCTTTCGACGTCGTGGATGACCTTCTTTCCGACCGGAACGTAAGCTGAGATGACGTCGGGGCGGCAATTGGGCGCGCCGCAGACCACGGTCTTGCGCCCGTAGCGGCCGGCATCGACCACAGCCTTCACGTTGTGGCTGTCCGCGATGGGCTCGACCGATTCGACGCGCGCGGCGCAAGCCGTTTCGAGCAGCGCGCCGGTAGCCTCGATGCCCTCGCACTCGGCGGTCTTCATGGTGATGAGCTTTTCGAGGGCCGCGGGCGCGGTGTCGAGCCCGTCGACGAGCTCGCGGAGCCAATTGTAAGAGAATTTCACACAAGCCTCTGGGGAACGATTTCACCACAGAGCCACAGAGAAGACTTTGGTTTTTCTCCGTGCAATCTCTGCGTTCTCTGTGGCTCTGTGGTGAGTTGGCATTTAGAATTGCTCCAGAAATCTCAAATCTCCCCCCTGCAACTGGCGGATGTCGTCAATGCCGTAACGCATCATTGCCAGGCGGGTGAGGCCCAGGCCGAAGGCGAAACCGTTCCACTGTTCGGGGTCGATGTTGCTCATGCGCAGCACGTTGGGGTGCACCAGGCCGCAGGGGAGCAGTTCCACCCATCCGCTCTGCTTGCAAACGGGGCAGCCCGACCCGCCGCAGATCAGGCATTGAATGTCCAGCTCGAAGCCCGGTTCCACGAAGGGGAAATAACCGGGGCGCAGGCGCACCGTCACATCGCGCTTGAAAATGGCGGCCAGCAGCGTCTTCATGAAATAGATCAGGTGCGCGACGGAGACGTCGCGATCGATCATCATGCCTTCGAGCTGATAGAAGGTGTGCTCGTGGGAGGCGTCCACGCTTTCGTTGCGGAAGACACGGCCGGGAGCGATCATGCGCAGCGGCGGGCCGAAGCGCTCCATGCCGCGCACCTGCACGGGCGAGGTGTGGGTGCGGAGCAGGTTGCCGCTTTCCAGCCAGAAGGTGTCCTGCATGTCGCGCGCGGGATGATCGGGCGGGATGTTGAGCGCGTCGAAATTGTGATATTCGGTTTCGACTTCGGGGCCGTCGAGGACCGCGAAGCCGAGCGAGGAAAAAAGTTCTTCCAGCTCGCGTTGGATGCGCGTGATGGGGTGGAGATGGCCGCGGCGCGGGCCGGGCGCGGGGAGCGTGAGGTCGAGCCATTCGGCGTCGAGGCGCACGTTGAGGGCGGCTTCGGCGAAAGTGCGCTCGCGCGCTTCGATGGCGGCTTCTAGGTTCTGCTTGGCGGCATTGAGCAGCGCGCCGATGCGCTTGCGCTCCTCGGGCGGGAGCTTGCCCATTTCCTTGCTGAACTGGTTGAGCCCGCCCTTGCGGCCCAGGGCCTCGACGCGCGCGGCTTCGAGGTCTTCGCGCGTTTTCGCAGACGCGATGCGCGCGAGGGAACGGGATTCCAGTTCCTGTATGGATCGATCCAACATGGAGGTGGAAAGCATCATTGTAGCAAGCGGTTCCCGCGCCGCTCAGGCCAATTGCAGCGCCTGGCGGAGGCCGGGATCGTGGCGGACGCGCCAGATGCGGCTGTCGAGATAGTAATGCGTCAGGCCGAAGCCGCAGAAGAAACCGAAAGCGAGGTCCGAAACTTTGCCGAGAGTGAAACCGGGGATGCGGTAGAGCGCGCTGAAGACGAGAGCGATTCCGATGTACGCCAGCAAGCTGCGGCTGACCGCGGCGGGGATGCGGCCGTGCTGCGCGGCGACTGCGACGCCGTAACGGTTGCGATTGTGGAACCAGATGATGGCGTGGTATTGCAGGTTGTGCACGATGGTGACCGTGGGGACCGCGGCCTGCCAGCTCATGAAGGCGAACGTCAGCCAGTGGAGAGGGATGACGGCGGCGAAGAGAAGGTACTTGGAAAGGTCGACCTGGCGCTTGACGAGTTGGCGGGCGACCCACACCGCGCACGTGGCCGCAAGCAGAATCCACATCGGCACCTCGGCGCGGGGGAATGAGAACGGGATGCCGAGTTCTTCGGGATGGTGGATGAAGAAGCGGTGGAACGGCGGCAAGATCATGGTGACCCAGAGGAAGAGGCGGTCGAGGTGGTTATCGAGCGGGGCCAGGTCGCGATTTTTGACTTTGTAGAGCACCATGAAACCGTAATGCTGGCGGAGCACGTGGTAGTAGGCCCACACGCCGACTAACAGTGCGAGCCAGCCTTTCAGACCGGCGAGGACCATCAGGGGGCCGAGCGCGAAAAACGCCGCGAGGCTGCCGTAGAGCAGGCGCGGATGGCGGGCGCGGGCTTCGCGATCGAAGAACGTGCGCGAGGCCGTGCCGAAGATGTGGGTGCCGTCAAAGCCGACCGACCAGAACCACCAGAGGTAACCGATGGGGACGTGGAAGACGGCGTAAAGCAGCAGGTAGATGTATCCGGCCGCAGCACCGCCGATGACGAGGGTGCCATCGACGGCTCGGCTGATGATCCAGCAATTTCGAGGTTGTGTGGCCTGTCCCCGAATTAGATGAAGCTGTACTGGCTGGACGACTCGTTCCACACGACCTTCTTCTGTTGCTTGAACGAGAGGGTGGCCATGTGGCCGGTAATGGCGGCCTGTTGCCCGATGCGCGGAGGCGCGATGGGCTCCTCCTTGCCGAGGATCGACTGGATGTAATTGCGGAAGTGGTTGATGGCGCCGTCGCGCTCGTGGAAATCGGTCTCGCCGTTGAGGTGGACGGCCTTGCGCGAGGCGATGTAGGCGGGCGCACGGTCGGGCGCGCCGGGGCGGCGGGAGTTGAAGGTTTCGTGCTCGAAGTAGAGATCCAGGCGGTTCATCACCCGGATGGTGCCCTCGTCGCCGCAGACCTCTTCGCCGTAACCGAAGAATTCGTTGCCGAGGTAGCAACTGTAGTTGATTTGTACCTTGTCGGCGTAGTCGTAGACGGCGGAGAGGCAATCGGGGACATCACGGCCATCGGGAAAACGGTAGATGCCGCCGGAGGCCATGCAGGTCTTGGGCACGGTTTTGTCGAGCATGAAATTGACGATGTCGGTCTGGTGGACCAGCAGGTCGGTGGAGATGCCGCCGGAGTAATCCCAATAGAGGCGCCACTGGAAATAGCGGTGGGGATCCCAGGGGCGCTGCGGCGCGGGGCCGAGGAAGCGCTCCCAATCGGTGTTCTGGGGATTGGCTTCAGGTGGGATTTCGTAGCGCCAGGAGGGCGGGTCGTTGGGACCGGCGTTGCGGTACCAGAAGGCGCGCACGTAGTGGACGTTGCCGACCATGCCCTGCTGGATCATCTCCTTGGCGCGCTTATAGAGCGAAGAGCTGCGGTTCTGGGTCCCGACCTGGCCGATCTTGCCGCTCTTTTCCCAAGCGTGGACGATGTCGAAGCCCTGCTCAATGGTGTGGGCGAGGGGCTTCTCGCAGTAGACGTGCTTGCCCGCGTTGAACGCGGCGACAGCCATCTCGTGGTGGAGGTGCTCGGGCGTCATGATGTAGACGGCATCGACGTTCTTGTCGGCGAGCAGGTCCCGGTAATCGACGTAGGTCTTGGGCTTGTTGCCCCAGATGGTCTGCATAGAATCGAGGGCGCGGGTGATGTGGCCCTGGTAGGTATCGCAGATGGCGGTGATCTGGACGTCGTTGGGGGCGGCGGTGTGCAACCAGTCGAGGCCGGCATAGCCGCGCGTACCGACGCCGATCCAACCGATGTGGATCTTTTCATTAGGGGCTCGGGCAGAGAGCACGGCGGGGCCGGCAGCAACGGCGGCGGCCTTCAAGAAATCGCGGCGGTTGAAATCAGACATGGGATCTCCCTTTTCGATCATATCAAGGTTGGAGCGGAGGTCACGGCACGCGTACCACCGAGTAGTTTTCGAGCGCGAGCGTATCGCCGGCGGCGGCCAGGCTGCCGAGCAAGTTGATGGTCAAGCCGGAGGAGTAGGCGTCCGAGGGGGTGGCGACGGAGGCGGCGAAGGGCAGGACGGCGCCCCAGGATTCGGTGCTCGCCTGCGCGCCGGAGGCGAGGATGGCGGCATCGGCGCCGCCGGAAACGAGGGTCTCGGACGCGGAGGCGTCGCGGTGGAGGAGCGTGGTGGCGCCCCAATCGACCTCGATGCTGAAACCGGAAGCGCTGCCCTGGTGAGCGAAATCGAAGCGGATTTCGATGCGGTCGCCAGGCGCCAGCAGGCCGGCGGGGATGACGCAGGAACCGATACTGGCAAGCGCCGTGGAAGCGGTGGATGCGCCGGCGCCGCTGCACAGGATTTGGGAAACGGGAAACGGCAGGGGTGTGCCGGAACCCGAGCCGGAGAGGCGATAGTTGGCGAAGAGGATGTCGCCGGGCTGCGGAATCGCGCCGGCGGCGAAGGTGATGGCGGCGCCGCTGGCGCTGTAATCGTCGGGAGATTTCAGCAGCAGGCCATTGCGATAGAGAGCGAGGCTGGAGGCCGGGTTGGGAACGCCGGAAAGCGTGAAGGACGCATTTGAGCCATCGACGGGGCCGGTGAGCGTGTCGCTATCGGCGAAGGAGGGGGGATCGCCGCCGCAGGGGCCGGAGGAGCCATCGACGCGAACGCAATCGCTGGCGCTGCCGGCCGCGGACTCGATAGCCCCGCTGGCATTAATAACCGCGACGGCTCCGGCGGCATAGCCGGGGCCTTTGAGCGGGCGGGCGCTGAGGTCCGCCACGAGACCGGTGACATCGGTTTCCTGAATGGGGGTAGTGAGGGTGCCGCCGGAGGTATCGGGCGCGCTGATGGCGGCGGCGGTGCGGACATCCTGAAGGCGGACGGGGAGCGTGCTGGCGGGCACAGACCAGTTTTCCTGAAACTGGATGCGGCCGTCGCTGTTGTAGGTGGCGGTATAGAGGATGGGCGGGGTGCCGGTGGTAGTGGGCACAAGTTGCACGCGCAGGTTGCCGTTCACGATAGGGACGGTGGTGCTTTGGGTGACGATGGTGGAATTGTCGCCGGCCTGGAAACTCGACCAGGTGATGGTGACGGAGCCGTTGAACGGGGTTCCGTCGGCTTTGTAGAGCACGTCCTGAATGGTCGTGAGCGGCGGACCGGCGAATGCGGGAACGCACAGGCACACAACGGCTGCGAAGAGCGAACGGGGGAACATGGGATGCCTCCTGGAAGTTTTTGGCTATTAGCTAGTGGCTGTTGGCTAATAGGTCCTAGCGGGTGTGGAGCGGGGCGGGATTTGTTGCTTTCCCTTGCCTGCTAACTCCGTCTCTATTATACGGAGGCGCCACCAAATTTTCGAGCGGAAAAACGGCGGGCGAAGGGCATAAGTAGCGGAATCTAAAAGGCGGAAATTTTTTTCGGAAAATGCGAACCAAGCCCCCGGGGCGCGCCATTATCATAGAATTATGAAGCTTCTCGTCTGCCTGCTGGCCGCGCTACTGCCGTGCCTGGCAGCCAACAACGATATCGACAAGGGAAAAATGCTGGGGAGCGCCGACGCGCCGATCCGGGTGGAGGTTTTCAGCGACTTCGAGTGCCCGGCGTGCAGAGCGTTTCACGAGCAGGTGATTCCGCTGCTCATGAGAGAGTACGTGCTGTCCGGGAAGATCAGCATTCTTTTCCGTGCCTACCCGCTTCCGATTCCGGATCACAGGTACTCACGGCAGGCGGCGATCTACTCCACCGCGGCGGCGCGGGTGGGAAAGTACCTGGAAGTCTCGGATGCGCTGTTCCGTAACCAGATGACGTGGGCGATGAACGGGAAATGGTGGGATACGATCGCCAGCGTGCTGACGCCGGCGGAGCAAAAGAAGGTGCAGGAACTGGCGAAGGAGCCATCGGTGGCCGCGGAGGTGCAGAGGGACGTGGACCTCGGACAGCAAATGCGGATCAACTCGACGCCCACGCTGGTGATCTGGTACCGCGGGAAGGACTACATCTTCCCGGGGCCGTCGCTCGGCAATTACAACCTGCTACGATCACTGCTGAATGGGCTTAGATAGAGAAGTCAGGAGCCAGGAGCCAGAAGTCAGAATGGAGGCGGCGCCCCCAGGCACGGGGCGGATTGTCCGGCTTCTGGCGCTGATCTTGCGGATCGCGCTGGGCGTCGTCTTCGTATACGCGGCGTGGGTCAAGCTGCGCACGCCATGGGAGCTGTTCGCGCTGTCGATCAATTCCTACCTGATTCTGCCCATGAACTGGGTGGAATTCGTGGCGCACACGCTGCCGTGGGTGGAGTTGGTGGTAGGGCTGGGGCTGATCGTGGGGCTGTGGCTGCGGGTGTGGGCCACGATGGCTTCGGCGATGCTGGCGGTGTTTTTCAGCCTGATGGTGCGGGCGGACGTCAAGGGGATGGAGATCAACTGCGGCTGCTTCGGGCCAGGGGAGCTCATCTCGTGGAAGACGCTGCTGCGGGACGGCAGCCTGCTGGCGGGCGCGCTGGCGCTGACCTGCATGAGCTTTCTGCAACCTCGGAAAAAGGCCTGATGGACGCGCCCGAAGGGCACCTCGAGCGCGAACTGGAATACCACGAAAAGCTGTACGGGGGATTCGCGCAGCAGCACTTCGCGCGTCCAGCGGTGCGGGCGCTGCGCCGGCACATGGCGGAGCGGATTCTGAAGCTGACGGGCGCGGGGCGGCGGGCGCGGGTGCTGAGCCTGGGGTGCGGGATCGGCGACACGGAACTGCTGATCGCGCCGCAGGTGGGGGAAGTCGTGGGTGTGGATCTTTCGCCGGCGGCGGTGCGGCAGGCGCGCGCGGACGCGGAACGGCTGAAAGTGAAGAACGCGCGCTTCGAGCAGGGGAGTTTTGCCGAGGGCCGGTTCGATGCGGTGATGGCGATTTTCTTTCTGCACCATTTGAGCGAGGGGGACCTGGCGGAATTGCCAGCACGCGTGAAAGGGGCGCTGGCGCCGGGCGGAGCGTTCTATTCGCTGGATCCGAGCCGGAGGCGGCTTTCGGGGAAGATCGGGCGGCTGCTGATTCCGGGGCTCATGAAGAAATATCAGACCCCGGATGAGCGGGAACTGGATGCCGAGACGACGTGTGCGGCGTTTCGCGCGGCGGGATTCGAGGCGCGAGTGGAAATGTACGATTTCGTCTCTTCGCCGCTGGCGGGGCTGTTTCCCGGATGGAGAGCGGGATACCGGGCGGCGCGATGGGCGGACGATTGCGTGCTGCGGGTGCCGGGCGTACGGGCCTGGGGGAGCAATTTCGAGGTGGTGGCGCGAGTGCGTTAGCCCTTCGGCGCGATGAACGCAGGCTCCCGCGGCCGTGGTACGATCACCGGAGATGCACGCCCGCTGGCTGGACCTGGTGGTGGTTTTAATTTACGTCTTGGGCCTGACGGGCGTGGGCTGGCGCTTCGCGCACCGCCAAACCAGCACAGATCGTTATTTCACCGCCAAACGCGCCGTGCCTTCCTGGGCCGTCGGCCTCTCCTTCCTGGCGGCGATGATGACCAGCGTGACCTTCATCGGCTACCCCGGCTCGGCGTATACCGGGGACTGGTCGCAACTGGTGCCCAATTTTTTCGTGCTGGTCGCGCTCGGTATCGTCGGCATCGTGGTCATCCCTTTCTACCGCCGCACGGTGGGGACCAGCGCATTCGAATATTTCGGCAAGCGCTTCGGCCGCTTCACGCGGATGTACGCTTCCATCGCGTTTGCCATGGCCCATTTTTCGAAAATGGCGCTGGTCTTTTATCTGCTCGCCTTGACCATCAACAGCATGACCGGCTGGAACATGGACCAGGTGATTCTCATCTCCGGACTGCTGACTGTCAGCTACACCCTCAAGGGCGGATTTGAAGCCGTGATCTGGACCGACGTGGTGCAGGCGGTGGTGATCTGGGCCGGGATCGCCGTGTCCCTCTGGTATCTGCTTGTGGAGCCGCCCGGCGGTCCGGCGGCGGCGTTGGCGCTGGCGGTGCGCCATCACCGGTTTTCGCTAGGGAACACGGCGCCGGATCTCTCGAAGCCCACGCTCTGGGTCATGATGATCTACGGCTTCTTCTGGTACCTCCAGCGCTATACCACGGACCAGACGCTGGTGCAGCGCTATCTAGCCGCCAAGTCCGATCGCGCTGCTCTGCGAGGCGTCGCGCTGGGCAGTTGCCTCTCGATTCCCGTGTGGGCGCTGTTCATGCTGATCGGCACATGCACATGGACCTTCTTCCAGCTCACCGGCGAGAAGCTGCCGGCGCACATCAACAAGGCCGACGAGGTCTTCCCGTATTTCATCGGCACGCACCTGCCGCCCGGCATGGCGGGGCTGTTCATGGCGGCGCTTATCGGGGCAGCCATGTGCGCCCTCTCGAGCGATCTGAACGCCTTCGCCTCGGTGGGGGTGACCGACTTCTATCGCCAGTTCCGGCCGGATTCGACAGACCGGCAGCGGCTGGCGATGGGGAAAGTCATCGTGTGCGTCTCAGGGATTCTGGCGATCACCGCCGCGCTGATTCTCTCGCATACCCGGTCCGGTGCGCTGTCGCTGTGGTACACGCTTTCGGCCATCGTCAGCGGCGGACTGGCCGGGCTATTCTTTTTGGCCTTCCTCAGCCGCCACGCCATCCGCACGGACGCCTATGCGGGCATCGCCGCCTGCATTGCGTTCACGACTTGGGCCACGCTGACGGAAGGAGCCAAGCCGATGCTCGATCTCGGCCGCTTCAATTTCCCCTGGCACGATTACGTGATCGGCGCCATTGGGAGCGTGGTGCTGTTCGGGGTGGGATATCTGTCGCGGTGGGGCAGGCGGGCCAGGTATTTCGAACCCGATGCGACCGCTCCCTTACGGTCGCGGCTCCGAGGGCGCTCTCGTTCAGAGCCGCGACCGTAAGGGAGCGGTCGAAACTACGAACTCACCGCCGGAAATCGTTGCGGCCGGCGCGGCGGAACGGCGCATTGTAGCCGTTCACCCGCCACCGTGGTGGTCTTCGGCCGCTCACAATCTGTTACTTACAATCTGTTACGCTGTTGGCAAAATGCATAACCCGTTCGATGCGGCGGAGCGCGCGGTCTTCCGGCGCCTTGCTACTCCCGACAGAATCCAGCGCTTCCTCGATCGCGAGCTGGCGTATAACAAGGAACCGGACGGCGCGACCTGCCGCTCGCCGCGCCGCGTGCTGCGCGACCGCACCGCGCATTGCATGGAAGGCGCGCTGTTCGGCGCCGCCGCGCTGCGGATGCTCGGGCACCCGCCGCTGCTGCTCGATCTCGAAGCCGAGCGCGACGACGATCATGTGCTGGCCCTCTACCGCGTGCGCGGCCACTGGGGCGCCATCGCCAAATCGAATTTCTCCGGGCTGCGCTACCGTGAGCCGGTGTACCGCACGCTGCGCGAGCTGGCGATGTCCTACTTCGAGCACTATTACAATCTCCGCAAGGAGAAGACCCTGCGGCGCTACTCGCGCCCGGTGAATCTCAAGCGCTTCGACGGAATCGGCTGGATGACCGCCGAGAAAGACGTGTGGGCCATCCCCGAGCACCTCTGCGTCATCTCACACCGTCCGCTTGTGCCGGCGCGCGTGGTCGCGGGTCTGGGCCGCGTGGACGAGCGCCTTTTCGCGGCCGGGTTGCTGGGCCGCGTCGTATGATGAGGCATGCTGCGATTCCTCCTGCCGGTTGCCATTCTTGCCCTGAACCTGGCGGCGCAGGACATGCCGCCCGAAGCTGACAGGCAACTGGCGCGCGACATTTACAAGCAGTTCATCGAAATCAAATCCGGATACACCACCGGATCGACCACGCCCGTTGCCGAAGCCGCCGCCGCGCGGCTGCAGGCCGCCGGCTTTCCCGAATCCGATATCTTCATCGGCGGCGCAATCCCCCGGAAAGCCAACCTCGTGGTGCGCTATCGCGGCACCGGCGCGCGCAAGCCCATCCTGCTGCTCGCCCACACCGACGTGGTCGAAGCCAGACGCGAAGACTGGAGCATGGACCCGTTCCAGTTGATCGAGCGAGACGGCTATTTTTACGGCCGCGGCACCGGAGATGACAAGGCGCAGGCGGCCGTCTGGATCGCCAACCTCATCCGCTATAAGCGCGAAGGTTTCAAACCCAGCCGCGACATCATCGTGGCGCTCACCGCGGACGAAGAAGGCGGCGGTCCCTACAACGGCGTCGCCTGGCTGCTGAAGAACCGTCGCAACCTCATCGATGCCGAATTCGCCCTGAACGAAGGCGGCTGGGGGGAAATGTCGCAGGGCCGGAAGATTTCCAACGACGTGCAGGTGAGCGAAAAATACCTGATCGATTTTCGCCTGGAGGTGCGCAACAAGGGCGGCCACAGCTCGATGCCGGTGCCGGATAACGCCATCTATCATCTTGCGGGCGCGCTCGACCGGCTCGCCAAATTCGGCTTCCCGCTCAAAACCAATTCCGCGACCGCCGCTTATTTCGCGGCCATGGCCAAAGCGGAGAGCGGCGCGGTCAAGGCCGACCTGGCGCGCGTGGCGCAGGGCGATCACGACGCCATGGTGCGGGTGGCCGCGGCGTCGCCCGCATGGAACGCCACGCTGCGCACGACGTGCGTGGCCACCATGATCGAAGGCGGCCACGCCCGCAATGCCCTGCCCCAGCTTGCCACCGCCAATATAAACTGCCGCGTGCTGCCCGAGGACACCGTCCAATTCGTGGAAGACACGCTGAAAAAAGTCGTAGCGGACGATCAGGTGAAGGTCAGTATCGTGCACGACATCGAGAAAGGCCCGTCCTCGCCCATGCGCGACGACCTCTTCAAAACCGCCAGCCGCATCACCGATACGATGTGGCCCGGAGTGCCCACGGTGCCGATCATGCTGATGGCCGCCACGGACGGCTTGTACCTCCGCGCCGCCGGCATTCCCACTTACGGCATCCAGGGATTCTTCTTCGATCGCAACGACATGCGCTTCCACGGACGCGACGAGCGCATGAGCGTGACCTCCTTCTACGAGGGCCAAAAATTTCTGTACGAATTAGTAAAGTCGCTGGCGCAGTAGTCTGAGATAATCAATTCCCATGCAGCAACACTCAGAGATTGCCCACACCTTGACGGAGGCGCTCGGCCTGCGCCAGCCGCCCATTGCCGTGTGCCTGGCGGACCAACCGCCGGCCGGAGTTCCGCTATGGTCGGGAGCCGTGCCCGCCGGCTGCCGCTTCTGGCAGGAGGCCGCTTCGCGCACCTTCGCCACCTCCGCCGCGGATCACGCGCGCTGCGCCATCGGCCAGTACACCCACGCTCTCGATATGAGCCCCGCGTCCATGACCGACCTCCAGGACGCGCTCAAGGTTTTCGCGGACCTGACCTACGTCACGGATAAAGATGTATCGGCCATTCCGGTGATGCAGGCGAAGGCGCGCTACGTCGTCTATGGCCCGCTGGCGGAAGCGCCGGCTGCGCCGGACGTGGTGCTCCTGTTCGTCCACGCCGGCCAGACGCTGATTCTGTCCGAAGCCTCACAGCAACTCGAAGGCGGCCTGCCTCCGGCCATGGGCCGGCCCGCCTGCGCGGTGGTTCCACAGGCGCGCAATTCCGGCCGCTCCGCGCTGAGCCTGGGCTGCTGCGGCGCGCGCGCGTATCTGGACGTTCTGACCGACGATATCGCGCTCTACGCCGTGCCCGGCGCCTCGATTGGCGCGTTCGCCGAACGGGTCGCCGCGCTGGCCAGGGCGAACGGCATTCTCGGCAAGTTCCACCAGATTCGGCGGCGGGAGATCGAAGCCGGGAAAAACCCGACGGTGCAGCAATCGTTAGCAGCAATGCAATCGGCCGGGTAGCGGGGCGGCGGCCCGTGATAATCTGAATGACACGGAAGCCGCGCATGCGATACCGTTCGGCAGTGCTGCTGGTCACCGCCGCATTGGGCACGTGGGGCATCTTACGCGCACAGCGGCCGTTCCGGCAATATCACGGCGCCGAGTATTACAATTTTCCGCTGCCACCCGATTGGAACGCCAAGCATGAATGGACCCGCGCCCGGCTGCGCTATCCCGGCGTCTTTGGCTCACGCTGGGGCAGGCGCTGGAGCCGCGGCGACCTGAGCTGGACCACCGACTATCCGCGCTCCGACCGCCATCTGCTCCAGGGCGTGCGCCGGCTCACGCGCATCGATACGCGCTCGGTCGAGCAGGTGGTGGATCTCGACGGCTCCGGCGACGTTTACAACTGGCCCATGATGTACGCGGTCGAAGTGGGCCACTGGCAGCTTCCGGACGACCAGGCCGCGCAGTTGCGCGAGTTTCTGCTGCGCGGCGGGTTTCTCATGGTGGACGACTTTCATGGCGACGAGCCCTATCACGGCGTTTACAGCGAATGGCAGGTCTTCCTCGCCAGCATGAAAAAAGTCTTTCCCGACCGTCCGATCGAAGACCTGCAAGATTCCGACCCCATCTTTCATACCGTTTACGACCTCGACCACCGCTTCCAGGTACCGGGCTGGCAGTGGGTGTGGAGCGGCCGCACCTACGAAGCCGGCGAAACCGGCAAGACGCCGCACTGGCGCGCCATCTTCGACGACCACCGCCGCGTGATGGTGGCGATTTGCCATAACATGGATTTGGGCGACGCCTGGGAATGGTCGGACGATCCGCGGTATCCGGAAAAGTGGGCGAGCCTGGCTTACCAGATCGCCATCAATTATTTTATTTACGATCTCACTCACTGAGGACCTTATGCGAATCAATCGGCGACAAATCCTTCGGGCCGCCGCGGCGCTGCCCGCGGCCCTTCCCGCGACCTCGCTGCGCGCGGCTTCCACCGCCGCGCCGGGCTTGCATCTTCGCCCCGGGCTGGTGGCGTACTCGTACCGCAGAGAGCTGGCCGCGAAGTCGATCAGCTACGTGGAACTGGTGCACATGCTCTCGGACTGGGGCATCGACGGCCTGGACTGCACGATTTACTGGTTCCCGGATTACTCGGCCCAGTACCTGGCTTCGCTGCGCAAGGCGGCATTCAAGAACGGAATTCAGATTTACAATGCCGGGGTGCGGGTGTCGCTGTGCCAGCCGACTCCCGAGTTGCAGCAGGCCGAGCACGAAAACATCAAGCGCTGGGTGGACGTGGCCGACCGGCTGGGCGCGAGCCACATGCGCGTGTTCGGCGGCAGGGTGCCGAAAGGCGCCAGCGAGCAG
>JAJYLS010000330.1:0-4026 GCA_021787555.1 Acidobacteriota bacterium
ATCCGCGGCCGGGGTGCGCAGCATCCGGTTGCTGCCCGCAAGGTCCGCCGCCAGAGGCGACCACTGGTCAGAAATAATCAGCAGCACGTTCGGCCGCTCCTCCGCCGGCCTTGGGGCCGCGTTTGCGGATGCCAGCCCCACCGCCGTCGTCCCTTCCAGAAACTGCCGCCGTGTGCCGAAGCTCAATCCATGGTTTTTCGAGTTCATATGTGAATACCTCCGCCCGCACGGGGGTCCCGGCCGCTTGTAACAGTCCTGACATGGGCTGAAACGTATACAATTATTTGAAATTCCTTGCCCAAATTGTCAATATTGAGACAAGTATGTCACAGAAGTGAAAGCAACTTTTGTCTGATCATTGACAGCTCTGGGTATATCGCATACAATCCTGGGGATACGATGCCTCGAACCATCCTGCGCGACGGCCTCCACGAAAAGCTCCGCGAACGCATTATCGACGGCCGCATTTCCCCCCACGAGCCGCTTGTCGAGGAGCGCATTTCGGCAGAGTTCGCCGTCAGCCGCACGCCCGCCCGCGAGGCCATCCGCCAGCTCGTGCATGAAGGGTTTGCCGAGTACGCGCCGCATTGCGGCGCCCGTGTGGCGATTCCAACCGCGAAACTCCTCGATGATGTCCTGCTGATCCGCGAGGCGTTGGAAGGCATTGCGGCACGCGAAGCGGCGACAAAAATCGAAGCTGTGCGGACGGCGGCTTTGCGCGAGCGCTTCGAAGTGCTGCGCGGGGCCGTGCTCGTAGGCGATTTGACCGACGTGGGCGATGAGATCCACGGCAACCTGCTGGAAGCCTGCGGCAACAGCGAGCTGAGGCGGCTCATGTCCGTGTATTGGAGTAAAGTGGGATGGTTTCAGCGTATGGCTTCGCAGTTGCCGGATCGACGCGCGCGCGCCTTCCACGAGCATGACGCCATCCTGCGGGGCCTGGAAGCCCGCGATCCCGCCTGGGCCGAGAGCGCGGCGCGGGCCCATATCCGGAACACCCTGCGGGAGTTGCTCGCCTCCTTCAAGCATCCGGAGGTGGCGGACACTAAGACCGGGCGGCGAAGGCTCCCGGCATGAAGATCGACAAAATCCAGACATTCATTGCGCGCGTGCCATTGGGCCAGCAGCAGTTCTATTCTTCGCAATGCGCTTTCCCCGAGAGGAAGAGCCTGCTCGTTTCCGTGGAGACGGATTCCGGAATCACCGGTTGGGGCGAGGGCGGGCAATACGGGCCGGCGGAGCCTGTGGCCAGTTGCGTCGAGCAGGTCTTCGCGCCGCGCCTCAAGGACCGCGATCCCATCGAAAGGGAGGTCATCTGGCACGAACTGTATTCCGCCACGCGCGACTTCGGCCAAAAGGGCGCCTACATCGAGGCGATGAGCGCCCTCGACATTGCTCTCTGGGATATCGCCGGCCAGGCACTGGGCGAGCCGGTGGGCCGCCTGCTGGGCGGATGTTTCCGATCGAGCATTCCGGCCTATGCCACCGGGTGTTACTACCGCGGCCGGGAGTATCTGGACGGCAATCTGAAGGAGGTTGCTGCGGAAGCGCACTCCTACCGCGAGGGCGGCTTCCGCATGCTCAAGATGAAGATCGGGCTGCTGGAAGTGGCCAGAGACCTCGAGCGGGTAGCCGCCGTGCGCGAAGCCGTGGGTCCGGATTATGCCTTGCTGGTGGATGCCAACCATGCCTACAATGCGGCCACGGCCTGCCGCGTCGCGCGCAGCCTGGAGCGCTACGGCGTGCGCTGGTTTGAAGAGCCCGTTCCACCCGAGGACCGCGACGGATACCGCGCCGTGCGCCGCGCCGCCGCGGTTCCCGTGGCCGGCGGCGAGTGCGAGTACACGCGCTACGGCTTCCGCGAGCTCATCGCCGGCGGCTGCGTAGACATTGCCCAGCCCGACCTGTGCGTGGCCGGCGGATTCAGCGAATGGCTCAAAATCGCCGCCTTGGCGCAGAGTTTCGGTGTCTGGGTGATCCCGCATGTCTGGGGTTCCGGGGTGGCGCTGGCAGCAGCGCTGCACGCCCTTGCCGCTCTGCCTCCCTTCCCCCACACTGCCAACCCCATCCCCCTGCAAAACGAGCCGGTCATCGAGTTCGACCGCAATCCCAATCCGCTGCGCGACCAACTCCTCGAAGAGCCGATCGCCATCGCCTCTGGGCGCATAGGGGTGCCCCAGGCGCCGGGATTGGGGATCCGGATTAATCCCAGCGTTCTACGGCAGTACGCCACGCCATACCAGGTCGCGGCATGCTGAATGAATGAATCAGGTTAGCTCGGCGGCAAGAGGGCGCTGATCACCGGCGGCGGGCAGGGCATCGGGAGAGCGATCGCGTGTGCCTTCGCCAAGCAGGGCGCCAGCGTCGTCATCGCCGATCTCAATATCCGGGTCAACGCCATCCTGCCCGGTCCGGTTCCTACGCCGCACCTCGACAAGGTGTTGCGCCTGCATGCGCAAGTGGAGGGCGGAAGGCCCGAGGATGTTGCCGAAGATTGGCGCCTCGGCGCGCCCATGAAGCGCTTCATCGAGCCGCAGGAAATCGGCAACGTGGCCGTCTTTCTCGCCAGCGATCTCTCCAGCGCCATGACCGGCCAGAGCGTCAACGTGACTTGCGGCTTCATCATGAGCTGAGCGCCCGCCATGATCGTCGATGCGCACACGCATATTTTCGGGTATGTGTGCCGCAACATCGCGTCCGAGGAGTTTCCAGACGGCCACTTCCCGATCGAGCGCCTTGCGGCGCTGATGGACCGCTGTTTTTCGAAGGCTGAAGGTGCCCAGGCCGCCCCATATCAAAATAGCAGCTTCAATCCGAATTGAACATTGCGTGGGCCATTCCCTTGGCTGGTGATTTGGCCGAAATTCAGGTTCGAGAGTACCATATCCGGCATCCCGAAGACCACCTGGTTCAGCAGATTGAACGCTTCGGCACGGAACTGCACCTGGAGGCGCTCGATGGGATGGAAATTCTTGAAGAGGGAGAAATCGATATTCTGCTGGCCGGGACCGCGCACATCGGGCAAAGTGCGCCCAACATTGCCGAAACTGAAGGGCGCCGGCTGGGAGAACACCGACGTATCGAAGTACCCGTTCAGGCGCTGCGAAATGGGTCCGCTAAGCTCGGCGCTGTGCCCGTTGTTGTTAGGCCGCAGGACATTGTTGCCGCAGTTGACGCAGGTATTCTGAGTGGTGACCGATAGCGGGAAGCCCGTCTGGTAGGTGGCGATTCCGTTGACTTGCCAGCCTCCCAGCAAGGCGTCGGTCACGCGGTTCCAGTTCTTTCCGATCGTCCTGCCGCGGCCGAACGGCAGCTCGTAAATGCCGCTGATCACCAGGCGGCGCGAGATGTCGTTGGCCGAAACACCGCGCTCGCCGCCGCCGTTGTAAATGTTTTGAATGCCGCCCGTGTTATGGCCGACGTTCGAAATGATCGAATAATCGTCAATGAGCTTCTGGCCGGTAAACGACAGCAAAGTACTCAATCCATGGCTGAAGCGCTTCTCCACTTTCAATTGCAAGGCATCGTAAAGCGTGTATCCCAACGTGGGATACGCCGAACCGAGGCCGAGGTATTGCGAGAAGGGCTTCAACAGATAGCTGAGCGGCAGTTTAGCGGCCGCCTCCGGGCCGGTGGTGATGATCCCGTAAAAAGGATTCGGCACTTTCCCCTGGAGCTGGGTTCCGAGCGTGATCTCTTCCGGCGTCAACTGATTGAGCGGGTAGTCGCCGCCCGAGCCCATGTTGAGGTGAACGCCGTGGCTGCCAACGTAGGAGGCGTCCACAAGAACATCGCCGGGCAGCTCGCGCTGAACATCAAAATCCCAGTTCTGGGTGTAGGGCACGCGGTTATCGCCGACGACCGGATTGCTGAACGAAGTTCCGATCCCGGCCAAAAGGCCAAGGGAACTGCCAACCGGCCGGTTAATGCCATTCGGAAAGGGATTACTGAGATAGGCGGAAGGCGTGAGGCCATTGACGCTTCCGGTGTAAGGGGTGTTGGCGCTAAATCCCACGCTGCCGTTGG
>JAJYLS010000330.1:4036-5760 GCA_021787555.1 Acidobacteriota bacterium
CGGCCCGGAAAGTGACGTTCACCCCCTCGGTTTTGAACGTCTTGTAAAGGGAGAGATCCGTGCTAAACGGTATCTTCACCCGCACGCTGCCCCACTGCGGGTTGGGCTGCATAATTGACGCTTCCGGTGTAAGGGGTGTTGGCGCTAAATCCCACGCTGCCGTTGGGGGCCGCGGCCGCGAAATAGCTCGGCCCATAAAAAACACCGTACCCGCCGCGGAGGACGGTGTGGGCAGTGAGCTCGTAGGCAAATCCGAAACGCGGACCGAAGTCGAGCCACTGCGGCGGGAGCTGGCGGCGGCTGTAGCCGTTGACGCCGGCATACAGCACGCCGCCTGTGAGACCGGCGAGGCCGGGCAGGGAGGCCAGCGGCGAGGGAACGTACGGGTCGAAGACCTCCATGCGGTTATAGCGCTCGGTGCTGGGCAGGTCGAGGGCATAGCGCAGGCCTAGATTTAGGGTGAGCTTCCGGGTGATCTTCCAGTCGTCCTGAATGAAAGCGGCGTAGTACGTGCTTTCCTGGGCACCGTCGCGATTTTCGATATTCATCTGTCCGTTGCCGACGCCGAGCAGCAGGGAGGCGATGCTATTGCCGGCGATCGCAGTGGCGGCGTTGGGATTGGGCCCCTGGGTGATGGCGTTGTTGAAGCTGAAGTTTCCGGTGGAGGAGCCGGACTCGGTATCGTTCACCCGCAGCAGGCGGCCCTCCCATCCGATCCGCAGCGTGTGGCCGCCAAGGATGCGCGTGTTCTCGACAGCGAGCAGGTGGTCTTCGAAAGCGGGGTCGCGCGTATTGCCTTGGCCTGCTTGCCCCAGCGTGTAATAGTTGGCCGGAGCGAAGCCTGGAAAGAGGAGGTGGTCGGCATTGGCCGCGATATAGCTGGGAAGCCCCAGCTTCGCGGGATTGAAACCCAGGCTGGGGCCGGCGTAATCCAGCTTGGTGCGGGCGAAGCCGTAGCGGAATTCGAGCAGGTTGCTAGGGTTGAGCGTCCAGGTGTAGTCGATCGCGGCGCTATTGGAGGCCTGGTACTGATTGTCGCCGTTCTGCGCAAGAAAAAGGTTCTGGGGGAAAAAGGGCGTGAGCGGATGGTTCAGCGTATAGCGCGAATAACGGACGAAGAAGCGGTTGCGGTCGTTCAGGTTCTCGTCCACCTTGGCATCGATCTGATTGCTGTCGTTGATGGCGTTGCCGGAAATGAAGTAATTATTTGTCCCGGTGTAAAGCGAGCCGGGGAGGTTCGGCAGCGGGTAGTAATTGACGGCGTTCTGTCCTACCGGGTCGATGCGGTTGGCGGGAACCTTATTTCCCGGAAAGGGGCTGCGCACGTATCCCGTGCCCTGTGCCACCGTGGTGGTGGGATCGTAAATCGTGATGGGCTTGCCGGCCGCATTGAACGTTTGGGAGAAATCTCCGGCGCGCTGCAAAGCGGTGGGGACGGTGGTGTTGAGGTTGGCCGCCGAGCCTTGCCGCAAACCCTCATAGGTAAAAAAGAAAAAGGTCTTGTCTTTGCCCTTGTACACCTTGGGAATGTCCACCGGCCCTCCCAGGCTGGCGCCGAACTGGTTGCGCTTGAAACTGGGGAGCGGGGTGCCGTTGCGGTTGGCGATAAAGCCGTTGGCGTCGAGGTCGGAGTTGCGCAGGAATTCGAAGAGGCTGCCATGTAACTGGTTGGTGCCGGACTTGTAAATGAGGTTGATGATGCCGCTGCCGCTACGCCCGAATTC
>JAJYLS010000331.1 GCA_021787555.1 Acidobacteriota bacterium
GGCATGGCGCGTCCCGCACATGAAGGATACCGTGATCCGCGCCTCCTACGGAATCTTCTACGCCCAGGACCAGGGCAACGGCGTGACCTCCCGCATGACCAACAACCCGCCGTTCTTCGGCTATGGCGGCATCTCCGTCACCAGCGATCAGTTGGATCCGGCCACCGGCTACATCCTCAGCTCGGGTGCGGTGCCCAAGCGGCCGACGCCCATCAGCCCCGCGCAGTTCGTGCTCAACCCGAAGGCCACCAGCGCCCTGGTGAGCTGGTTCCCGAGCTACACCACCCCTTACGAGCAGGAGTGGAACTTCACCATCGAAAAACAATTGCCCGGCAACATGGTTTGGGAAACCAGCTATGTGGGCAATCACACGGTGGACCTCTGGGGGCAGACCGAAGGCAACCAGCCGCTCCTCCCCGGTCCCGGCACGGTCAATTCGCGGCGGCCGCTCATCGCCATAACGGATGCGCCTATCAAGAATTTCAGCCCCTGGGACCGCAGCAGCTACGAAGGCCTCTCCACGCGCCTGGAAAAGCGCTTCTCGCAGGGCCTCTCCTTCCTTGCCAGCTTCACTTGGGGCCGCGGCATCGATATGCAAAATCCCGCGTTGGACGCCCAGGACGGCAACGGCGGCGGCGACACCATTCAGAACGTGTATAACCGCGACGTGCAGATCGGTCCATCCGATAACAATATTCCGTTCCGTTTTGCCTTGGGCGGCACCTGGGATCTTCCGTTCGGCCCCGGAAAGCAACTGGTCGGCAACGGCTGGGCCAGCCACGTGCTCGGATCTTGGGAGGTCAGCGCCATCTACCAGGTGCAAAGCGGATTGCCGTATACCGTGGGCCTGAATATCGACAACGCCAACGTCGGCACAGCGTCGTACCCCAACCGCGTCTGCGCCGGGACGCTGCCCAATCCCACCCTGGGGGAGTGGTTCAATACGAACTGCTTCGTTCAGCCCCCGTCGTACGTTTATGGCAACGAGGGCCGCAACATCCTGATGGGGCCTGCGATGGACAATCTGGACTTCGCGCTGCACCGCATCTTCACGATTCCGAAATGGGAATCGGGCCGCGTGGAATTCCGGGCCGAGGGGTACAACGTCTTCAACCATCCGCAATTCGGCGTGCCGAACCACACCCTCGGCACTCCCGCCTTTGGGATCATCAGCGGTACAGCCGTCGCCAACCGCATCGTGCAGTTGGCGCTGCGCCTGACATTCTAATCGACAGCCCCGCTCGGAGCCGCGACCGTCAGGGAGCGGTCTTAACGCAAGTGCCTGTCACCGTATTATGCGGGCATCGGTAAGACCCCGCCCGCGGAGGCACGCGTTGCCGTGGTGGGACAGGCGGGGCGCCCTCTGGGACGCGCGATCTGCGCCCTCAGGCGAACTTGACCCCCACCTGCGCGCCTACCTTGCGAATGTAGGCCGCGCCTTCGGCGTACTCCTCGGGATTGTGCAGGTGCTCCATCATGAGCGGCGTCTCGACCGGCATCTTCGAAAGCTCGCGCAGCCACGTACCGTAATCGATCACGCCCCGGCCCGGCACCACTTCGGCGAAGTGCACGTTGTATTCGGGAATCCACGCCAGGTCCTTCGCATGGCACGACATCAGCCACGGTCCTAGCTTCCGGAAGCAATCCTCAATCACGGCTTTGTTGTTGTAAAACCGCGTGGGACTGTTGATGATGTTGCAGACGTCGAGATGCACCCCGAAGGCATGCCGGTCCACCGCCTTGATCAACCGCACGTAGGAATCGGGGCCGTCCGGCAGCGACCACGGCATGGCCTCAATGGTAAAGCGCGTGTGCGTGGGCTTAACGCCGTCGATCAGCCGCCGGCAGTTTTCCACCGTGGCATCGAAGAATTCCTGCGTCAGATTTTTCGCATCCATGCCGTACCAGACCTTGGGATTGTAGGAGCCGGCGATGTCCACGCAGCAACGCGCGCCCACCGCTTCGGCGAGCGCCAACCGCTCGGTCACGTACTCGAGATTGGCTTTGCGCGCCGCCGGATCCGGGTCGAGCATGTTCTTCCACGCGCCGACTTCCGCAATGATGACGTTCTCACCCGCGAAAGCCTCGCGGATGGCGCGGATGTGGGCCGTATCTTCGGGTTTGGCGGCAGGGCACTGCGCGGCGCTGTAGCCCAGCCGCCGGTGCTCGCGGGCCAGTTCCGCCGGATCGGTGGATTTCAGAAAGATGGGGCCGCCCAGGCGCACCGCGCGTTCGGTAGACTGGCTGCGAACCAGCGGCGCGGCGGCGAGGCAGGCGAAGGTGACACGACGAGTGAGCTTCATCGGTAGAAGTATAGCCGTTACTTGTCCCGCTCCGCCAGTTGCTTCAAAATCCTCCGCGCCTCGGCGATCTGCTGCTCCAGTTGCACCCGGTTCCGCGCCGCCTGGTAGTCCAGGTTCCTGCTGCTCGGGTTCGCCATCTCCTGCTCGATTTCCTCCAGGTACCGCTCCGAAAGCTCCAGGTAATGCGGCGCCGTCGCCGGGTTGAAAAACCCGCCGCCATTAACCGTGACGTATACCGGCGTGGTATGTGCCACCTGCGCCTTGCCCGCCTCGCACTTCGCCGCGATCCACATTCCGTGCTCGACCGGCAAATCCAGGTCCACCGCCAACCGCCCCACGCCGTCGCCTTCGACCCGCTTCAGCACCTTCCCGTGTCCCACAATCTCCAGCGACCGCAGCGGCTCCTGCTCGCGTTGCCCCAGAGCCTCCGCCGTGACGTGCACCGTTTCTCCCGGCGCTACGTCCACGGTCTCCCCCGGCAATTGCCCGTTGACCTTCAGCAGCACCACCGGCCCCGTGGTCACGAACGTGTGCCCCGCCTTCACCGCCGAAAGCCACCGCTCGAAGGTGAACTCTCCCCCCACGTACGTGTAGAACCGCGCGTTCCCGATCTGCGCGCCCTGCTCCGGCAGCCCATACTGTGGCCCCTTGCCGCACCACGGAAAATCCGACCCCGCCAGCGCCGTCAACTTATATCCCAGATCCAGAAAATGGTAATAATGATCCAGCGCCAGCGGCCCTTCCGGCACACAGAACTGGCATAACTCCAGAAAATCCACCTTCCCCCGTAGCACGTTCAGCACCATGCCGCGGTACCCGTGAAAGCTCATCCCCTGGTGCGCGAAACCGGTCAGCCCACCCAGCGCGTGCACGCGGTCGAACAGCCGCCCGAACGAATAGTAATCCCGGGTATTCCGCACAAACGCGCTGGCGCCCAGCGAAATGGTGTGTCCGATCTCCTGCGTCCGCGGCTCCTCCTGGCCCGGCGATAAGACGTACTTACTCTCCTGATACCGCCCTTTCGGACCGAAAGCGTACTGCGTGAAGTAAGTCGCCCAGAAATCGCCCATCTCCAGGATGTTACCCACGTGTATATCTTCCGCCGCGATCCAGCGCAGAATCGCCGGGTCGTCCTTCGGCGATCGCGTCAGGTGGATATGATCGTCCGCGGAATACCACCCCCGCTCCGGCATGTTGATCCACCGTTGCAGCCGGTAATCCCGCGCCACGTTCTGCCCGGCCTTCAGCACAATCGTGTTCGTCTGCTGAAGGTATTCCGTGCCCTTGGAGACCGTCAGCGTGTAATCGCCGGGCGGCAGGCTCACGTCGAAGCTGCCATCCACGTAAAATGAGCCGTCGGGCTGAAGCAAATAGCCTTGAGCACGGTCTTGCTGCCCCCACATCACCGCGATGGACTGCTTCGGTATGGGGATCGCCGATTCCGGTGCCGGCGCCGCGCCCTGCGTCCGCGGCCGGTTCCCGTACGAATCCTGAAGCCTCACGCGCACCGGTGTCAGTCTTCCCGTCCCCGCGTCGTAGATTCTCACGCTCAGCCGCGCCGGCCGCGTCAACTGCGCCGCGCACAGCGCCGCAAACAGAAAGCCCGCCGTAATCCCAGTTCGCAGATACCGCTTATTCGGCATGCTTCGCCAATAACCACCCCTTCGCCGTCGGATCGGTCTTCAGAAAGTGCATCAGGTGCGTCGCCACCTTCATCCGTCCCGACGGCGCGGGATGCGTCCCATCCTGCTCGCCATAATCCGCGCGGACGTAGAAAAGCCCGTCTTGGTTGGGCTTCACGCCATCCGCCCATATATAAGGTCCCCACTCGATCCACGGCGCGCGCACCGCGCCTTTCGCCGCATCGTAATTCAATTCCGGCTTGCCCGCAATCTGGTCCGCGATTACCCACTTCACCGCAAACCCGCTCTCGTAGGCGTACGGCTCCGGATTCAGCGGGCTGGTCGCATATCCGGCGTAAGTGCGGCTCGAAAGATAGGCGATCTTCAGATTCGGAAACCGGTCGTGCATCACCCGCAGCGTCTCCGCGATATTCCCCGCCAGTTCCTTCATCTCCACCTGAAATCTCCGGTACGGTCCCGGGTTCGCCTGCTCCACCCACGCCGCCTGCACCTGCGCGCGCGTCACGCTCGCCGCCGCCAGTCGCTGGTCCACCACCTCCCAGAACGGCATCCGCGGGTTCGACGTGACCCACGCCACCTGCCCGCCCTGCGCCCCGTCCACCAGCACCAGTTTCGGATTCAGGTCCTTATCCGCCGCGGCCAGCTTTTGAAACGTCTGGAACTTCATGGTGGTGTTCGACATCCCCACGGAAATCATCACGATCTTCCCGTCCGCCGACGGCCGGCCTTCGGCATCGAGCGGCCGGATTTCCCGCGCCAGCGCCTCGCCCGCCCGCAAGTGCGCCGCCGGCGGCGCATTCTTGCCGCCGGGATACAACCCGCCTTGCTCGCCCTCATAACTTCCTGTAACCTCAGTTAGCGGAATCAGCCCCGTCGATTCCCGTGCCGGATGCTCCTTGATCCACTCCTGCCGGTTGATCTTACCGTTATGTTGTAAGTGCGCTTTCTGCTCCGGCGTAAGTAGTTCCATCGTGTGCCGCTGGAACTCCCGCTGCTGCGGGCTCTGTTGCGCGGTCGCCGCCGCCGCAATCAGTCCACCCACCAACACGCGTTTCAAGACCATCGTTGTCTCTCCTGACTAAAATATGTTCCCCCGCTCGTATTGCACCGGCCACTTCACCCATTCGGCCTTCAACTCCCGCGCCGCGTGCAGCGGCCACATCGGATCGTCCAGCATTGCCCGCCCCAGCACCACCACGTCCGCCTGCCCGTTGGCCACGATGGCTTCCGCGAAATCGGCGCCGTGAATCAGCCCCACGACGCCCGTCAAAATTCCCGCCTCCCGTTTGATCCTCGCCGCGAACGGCACGTGGTATCCCGGATGAATCTCCGGCCGCTGCCGCGGATCGTTCCCGCCCGAAGAGCAGTCCACAAGGTCCACCTCGCCCCGCTTTTTCAAGATCCGGCATAGCCTTACGCTGTCGTCCACCGTCCAGCCGCCGTCCACCCAATCCGTCACCGAAAGCCGCAAAAAGAGTGGCAGTTCCGCCGGCCATACCGACCGCACCGCCTCCACCACCTCCAGCAGAAACCGGATCCGGTTCTCGAAGCTGCCGCCGTATTCGTCCTTCCGGTGGTTGCTCAGCGGCGAAAAGAATTCGTGGATCAGGTACCCGTGCGCCGCGTGAATTTCGACAATCCGGAATCCCGCCTCCCGCGCCCGCCGCGCCGCGTCCCGGAAGCTCTCGATCGCGATCGAGATGGTTTCCCGGTCCATTGCTGCCGGCACGGGAGAGCCTTCGTCGTAAGGACAGCCGGACGGCCCGATTACCTTCCATCCGCCTTCGCCAATCCCCAGGGGACGCGTCCCTTCC
>JAJYLS010000332.1 GCA_021787555.1 Acidobacteriota bacterium
TGCGCTGGGGGCGGTGGGGCGAAGCGCGAGTCAGAGCGGATCGGCACAACCGCTCCGTTACGGTCGCGGGTCGGCTCGCAGGGTGGTTCCGGGAGCGCTCGCGGCAGCGGCGGCGGCGCTGGCGGCCATCTTCGCGACGCACGCGCTGTGGCGCGGGCCCGCTCCGCCGGCTTGGAGCGGGGTGCTGCTGGGCGGCTCCGAAATCACACAGTCGCCGCGGCCTTCCCCGGACGGGCATTGGCTCGCCTTTCTCGATATCGGCAACCAGCAGGTGGCCCTCATGAAGCCGGAGTCCGGCAACTGGACAACCCTGACGCATGCTTCGGATAAGGGCTTTATCTTCTCGCTTGGCTGGTCGGCCGATGGAACGCGAATCTACTACGACCGCTGGACGGACGTGCCCCGCGGGATCTACAGCGTTCCCGTCCCCAGCGGCGAGGAGCGGCTGGTTCTGGAGGACGCGGGGACGCCGGTGCCGCTGCCCGATGGCAGCCTGCTGCTGGGCCGCTACAACGCCGAGCGCCAATATCAGATCTTCCGGTACTGGCCGGAGACGGGGCGCACGCAGGGATTGCCTATCGAAGTGATTGCCGGCATCACCGTGCCCATCTGCGCCTTTCCGGATGGAAAAGAGGCCGTGGCAGTCGGCACCCTGATTGGGCCGGGCCGGGAAGCCGGGGAGCACCTGTATGCTCTCAATTTGGAAACGGGCAAGGCGCGGCGGCTGCTGCCGGGATCACAGAACGATTCCACGTTCGGCTCAATTGCCGCGACCCGCGACGGCAAGTCGGTTCTGGGGGCCGCGGCGGTGGGAAATTCGGCTCAGATTCTCTCGGTCCCGCGGAGCGGCCACGGCCCGCCCACTCCCCTCCTGACGCTGACGAATGCGGTATTCACGCTGGACAGCGGAGCGGATGGCAACATCTACGTGGACCAGGTTGAACGGCCGGTGGACCTGCTCCGCTTTCCGATCCAAGGCGGGCGCGCCGAGAGAATTGCCAGGTTGCAAGGGTTCGAGGAACCCGGTGCTCCTTACATCGATTCGGAAAGTTTCGCCATCCTGCCGGATGGGCGCGCCGTGGTGACGCAACCGACGGGCGGGCGCATGCGGCTGATGGCGATCGAAGCCGGAAAAGATCCCGTTCCGCTCATCGACACCACCGAGGAAACCACGGCACCGGTGGCAGTGGCCGGGCCGGACGCGATTGCGTTCCTGATCGGGCCGGAGCCCCGCCGGACCATCGCGCTGGCGGCGGTGGCGAACGGGCGGATCATCCGGCGGATTCCATTCGACCAGGGACCGATCCACTCGCTGGCGGCCTCACCGGATGGGAAAAAGATCTACTGCGCCGCCGGGGGAATGGTCTGGTCCATTTCGGTTTCGAGCGGCGAGGCGAAGAAGATCCGCGCGGGGGATTATGTGGCCGCCGATCCATCTGGGCGGAGCCTGCTGGTGGAAATGATGGAGACGCCGATTATCCGGCTGATTCGCGTGCCGTTGGGCGGCGGGCCGGAGCAGGAGATTCCCCGGCCCGGGCCTCTGCGGCCGGCGTTTCTCATCGGCCCCAACGCCATCGGCAGGGATGGGCGCATTCTGATGCCGCTGGGTTCTTCGACGTGGTACTGGCCGCCGGGAGCGATCGATCCGCTCACCGGCCGGATCACGCGCATTCCGGTGGATTACGTCAGTGACATCCACGTGCTTGGCTGGACGCCGGACGGCAAAGTGATGGCGCTGGGCCTGGGCTTCCGGTCGAAGCTGTGGAAGTTCACACCGGATCACTCCACCTCATCTTTGTCGTCGCGGCCGTAGAGCTCCTGGTCCGTGACCGCGCCGCCGGCCCCGCGCACGCGCGGCATCGGCTTATCGGCGTTGGCAAAATCGCCCGCCTTCTCGCCGGCCGCCGCAATCTCCTGGCCGCCGCTCTGCTTCAGGACGTCTTTTGCCCGCTTCACCCACTCGCTGTTGTCGCAGTGCACCGAGAGCAGCACGCCGCCTTCGCGGATGCGTCCCTCGAAGCGCTTGGCCTCGTACTCCGGGATGCCCATGCCGGCCAGCGCGCCGATGATGCCGCCCACGGTTCCGACCGCGCCGGCGCCGGCCAGCGCCGCGACAATCGGCCCGGCGGCCACCAGCGGTCCAACGCCGGGAATGGCCAGCGCGCCAATTCCGGTCAACCAGCCCAACACGCCACCCGCGATTCCGCCCGCGACCCCTCCCGTGGTGGCGCCTTCCGGCGCCTTGGTGTTCTTTTCATGGCCGAAATCCTTGGTGCCGAGGTTCTCGGAAAAAAGGATGGAAACATCCGTACTGCGAAATCCGGAACTGCGAAGCTGCGCCACCGCCTCTTCCGCCGCATCCCGCGTCGGATAAATTCCAAACACTGCGATATTCTTGGCTGCCATTTTGTGCGCCCTCACGCAATTTGGGGGAGCTGCACGGCGAGGGCCAAAAGAAGCCATTGGCTCTTAGCTATTGGCTCAAAGGGTGCGGCCGCGGGCTGAGCTAATCGCCAACAGCCAATAGCCAATAGCTGTTAGAATCGTCTGGTATCGCCCCTATGAAAACGCAACCCACTCGCCGCAATTTTCTGGGCGCCGCCGCCGGCATCGCCGGTCTGAGCGCCGCCGGACTGCCTCCCGCCTCCGCGCGCGTCGTTCCCGAGCCGTGGGGCCTGAAGCTCGGCATCGCCACCTACACCTTCCGCAAGTTCGACCGCGCCAAGTGCATCGAGCTGCTCAAGCAGTGCCAGACGCCCTGGGTCGGCATCAAGGACGGCGTCCACATCCCCTATACCGATTCCCCCGCGCAACTCAAGCAGGATCGTATGGAATTCGATGCGGCCGGCTTCAAGGTCTCCAGCGTGGGCAACGTCAACCTCGGCAAGGACGATCCGGCTTATCTGCGCTCGCGCTTCGAATATGTGAAGAACATCGGGGCGCCGCTGATGGTTTGCATCCCCACGCACGCGAACATCAAGACCGTCGAGGGTCTGGTGAAGGAGTTCGACCAGCGCATCGCCATCCATAACCACGGCCCCGAGCAGAAGGACTTCCCCAACCCGCAATCGGTGCTCGAAGTGGTGCACGACATGGACCCGCGCGTCGGGCTGTGCGTGGACGTGGGCCACACCGCGCGCACTGGCGTGGACGTGGTGGAGAGCATCGCGCTGGCCGGCAACCGCCTGTTCGAACTGCACGTGAAAGACCTGCGCAGCTTCAAGGACAAGGCCAGCCAGTGCGATTGCGGCGAAGGGCTCATGCCCTTTCCGGCGATTTTCAAGCAGTTGAAGAAGATGAATTTCCAGGGCTGCATCAACCTGGAATACGAGATCCACGCGGACGATCCGCTTCCCGGCGTGCTGCGCTCGCTGAGCTACATGCGCGGCGTGCTCGACGGCCTGGCGGCGGCATAAGCACCACGACCATGGCCGGAATCCCGATTGGAACCAAAGGCGAGGAGATAGCCCTCGTCACCACGGAAAACGCTATCAGTTTTCTGGGCGAGCATGGCCCGCGGGTGCTCTCGACGCCGCGCATGATCGGCTACATGGAGATGACCTGCCGCAACGCGGTGCTGCCGTACCTCGATGCGGGGCACGACACGGTGGGCACGCAAGTGAATGTGGCCCATCTGGCCGCCGCCCCGATCGGCATGGCGGTGACGTTCACGGCGGAAGTGATTGCCGTGCGCGACCGCCGCATCGAGTTCCGCGTGGAAGCGCGCGACGAGAAGGAGAAGATCGGCGAGGGCACCCACGAGCGGGCCATCATCAACGTGGCGAAGTTCAAGACCAAGATGGCGGAGAAGAAGGGATAGCGGCGCTGAGCTCCTTGTTCAGGTCGAGATCGTCGATGACCGGCAGCGGCTGCCCAAGCTTGAGCCCAAGCAGAATCCAATCCTCCAGAGCGGACCGCAATTCTGCTTCGCACCGCCGCAGCGCCGGCGCGAACGCCACAACCCCGGGGCACGGCGGGATCCGGCCGGCGAACGTCTCGTCCTCCAGCTTGTCGTAGACCGCTTGCCCCAAGGCCTGGTGAACGTAGTCGGTCAGAATATAGCGCTGGCTCACAGTCTCGCTGACCTCGATGTTATCAGGCGATCAATGGCGTCGGTTGGCAGCGCCGGCCGCTGCCACACTCACGATCCGAATTCCGCGAGCGAGAACACCGGCACCTGATGGTAGCGCCGGGGCTGCGGATGCTCACGGATGATCCGGTCGATGAGCTGCCCGGTCTCCGCATCCAGCCATACTTCACCGCATTGCCGGCACACCAGTGCGGGTACGCCTTCGAACTCGTAGAGTTCGTCCCCCCAGCGCTACTGGTACGTGATCATGTTGCGCTCCAGGGTTCCGCCGCACCGCGCGCATCCACTCGGATCTATCAACTGCGCGCCTGTCTCTCGTGTATTCATGCACCCATCCATCTCCCATCCAGCCTCTTGAGGACCTCCTCCTCGGACAAGCGCCGGTTACGGAGATCGGCCGAGATCCGGTAGAGATCTTTCTCTCGGATCGGCCAGCAGGCCACTTCGCCGCCGGGGTTGATGCCGAGATCATTGCAGTGCTCGACCGCGGTGAGAATGCCGCGGGCCTGCACGATGGCAGCGCCAAGGAACCTCGTGTCCTCAGCGAAGCTCAGGTAAAACCAGCCGAGAGGCTTCTTCCTCTCAGCGGCAATGACCTTCGGTCTGCGCTGTACCTTCTGGGCGGCCATGGACGACCCCTGCCGCGGCGGCTTTGAGCAACGTGCGGCAGCCATCATCGCACCAGCAGCACACGCGCCTCTTCCACCGATAGCGGCGGATCGCAACGGTGAATCGCGGCATGGCAGTTAGGGCAGACCGGGCGCAGGTCCACGATGGGATCCACTTGGTAGCCGGCGCCCATTTGCGAAACAGGGGCGACATGATGGACGTGAATGAAATCCTCCATCCCGTCTCCATACCGCTCGCGGAAGCTCATGTTGCAGACCGAGCACCTCGCGCCGTAATGTGAGATGCAGGCTTCGCGCGCTCGGGGGTCGCGCTCGAAGCGGTTCACGAGAACAGCGCACCGTCCTCCCTCGGAGTAACACCGCGGATCTGGTTGTTCATCAGGATGCATGAGCACAACGTACGTAGGATCGGGAAGCGAGAAGAATGCCGTCACGCCCGTCGAGTGCGCATGGCAGATATTGCCGGGAGGCCTTCGCTCGGCCGCTCTGGAGAGAGCGGCGAGGTGCGATTTCAGAAAGGACGGCAGCAACCGCGGAAGCTCGCGCAGGGGAATCGTGGTAAACTCGCACCCGGGCGCAAGCGTGTAGCTGACCCCGTCCCACCGCGTGTCGCCTGGAGCGGACTCCTTCATGACGTTGACCCGCAACCCTCCCGCGTGCAGCACAAGGCACTCCACGGACCCTGCATTGAGCCGAAACCCCCAGTCGAAAAGCGTGACGCCCCAGTGGGCAGGGTGATGAGCCGACAAATGCTGAACGCCCGCCGAAAAGAAGTCACGGAAGCTGTCTTTCGCCGCGCCGGGCGCACCGGCAAACACGGAATCGATGACGCGCCGGGCGACCTCCGGGTCAGCTCTGTCTCGTGCGGTCATCACGCTCCCCCGCCGCCAGCCCACTTGGCCTTCAGGAACTGCCCGTTCATGTAGGCGATGACGCTCAGCTTGATGCCCTTGGGGCAGACGGCTTCGCATTCGCCGATATTGGTGCAGCTTCCGAAGCCTTCCGCCTGCATCTGGGCCACGATATCTGG
>JAJYLS010000032.1:0-17997 GCA_021787555.1 Acidobacteriota bacterium
GGGGTGGAAAAGCGCCCTACACGGGACGATTCTCGCCGGGAATCTCCCGCGCCACAAGGCCCAATTTCAGATAGCCCCGCTTTTCGGGGGTGTCAGAAATAAACCTCGGCCAGGTCACGCAGGACTTCGACTTCCATTTACTCCTCCACCTTCTCAAACTCGAATTTGCCCTTCAGATGCGCGTGCCAGAACTTACCCTTGGACTCTGCTGCCATCAGACCGGCGTGAAGATGCGCAGGAATTTTGCCGGCCGAGCGATAGTGGCCGCCGTTCCGGAAACGGATCTCCATGCTGCCCGTCGCGGGATCGTAACCCACGCTGTCCACGTTCGACGAGACTACCGGGCGCATCGTCATGGCCGGATCCCCTTGAGCACCGGCTCGCGAATCTCCCGTGGGCCCGTGCGCTCGGTCTTCAGACACTTCTCCTGCTGCGCCTCGCTGAGCACTTTGCGGATTTTGGCGAGCGTGATGGTGTAGGCTCTGAGCACCGCGCCCACTCCTTCTCTGCGCACGATCCGATAGACCGCGAGGGGATCGACTATGCTAGTACGGTTCTCGCGCGGGCTGATGGGCACCCTGTAAACGGCGCCGTCGACAATGATCTGCTGATCCGCCGGCTTGTCTTCCTGGCGCCTCAGCAACTCGTCGCCTAAATCGCCGAAGCGCTGCGCGTCGGGATTCACTTCCGGGCGCCAGGCCATCATCCGCAGCCTGGTCTCGGCGTATTCGTCGGCGAGCTGCGCCTCGGTCAGTTCCTGGACTGGAGTGAGCGCGCCGGCCATGACTCACCCAGCATCGACTAAAGACCCCCTTGTCCGAAAGAGGGTAAATAGTCGATCCTGGCTTTATACCTTCGGCGCCCGCAAGGCGCTAACCCGAGGTGAACTGATGACAATGCTGAGGTCGTCAGGCGAGGATCTGGCCCTGCTCTCGCCTCAAGAAACCGACGTGCTCCTCCTGCTGATCCAGGGCCACCTCAACAAGGAGATCGCCTTTCGTCTTCACCTCAGGGAGTCCGCCGTGAAGAAACGCATCGGCGGCATGCTCCAGAACCTGGGCTTGCCCAACCGCACCGCCCTGGCGGTATTTGCTCTCTCGCGGCCCGAGATTCTGCGCCGCGAAGCCGTAAGCATCCGGCCGGCGCGCCTTACCCTGGCCAGCGGGCCGCTACTGGCACTTTAAGGCTGCCTCGCCGCACTGATGGGAGCGGCCTCGCGGACACCTAAGCGGCGCGCCGGCGTGTGCCCCGCCCCTCTCTCGGTCAAGCCCGTCGGGTTACCCGCCCTTCGTCGTCGTCTTTGGAGCCCTCCTCAAGCCCTGGAGAAAGGCCGGGACGACGACGAAGTCTTTCTCTGTTCATTTCTCTGTTCATTTAGTATTTAAGACGGACTTATAGGTATGGCTGATCCATACCGTACAAGTATGGCTGAGCCATACTTATAAGTATGGATACTCCGCCGCGGCCATCCGTCCTCCCACCTGGTCGTACACGCAGGCCAGCGCCCGCAATCGGAGCGCGCGCGCCTCGGCGGCGACCCGGGCGTCGATCCAAGCCATGATCTCCTCCGCCAGGTCTCTGCCGGTGCGGACCGCCTCCAGCGGATCCCGAGACGAAGATAGCGCGGCCATGGCCGGCCCGCTCAGCGCCGCGCTCCACCCGGCATCGACGGACGCCGCGCGCCCCAACTCGGTCCACTCCCCCCGCGGGAAATCGTACTGCCACAGAATCCACAGCAAAGGCGCGCGATTGTGCCCGCGCGAGTTCCCGATGCTGCCCACGCATTCGAGCGCCACGCCGCGCCCCAGCGCCTCCGCTGGAATGATCGCCCCCGGCGGATAGATCTCGCCCTCGAAGGCTGCGCCGAGCGGCCGCGGCCCGATCCCCGTCAGCACCTTGCAGTGCGCATACTGCTTATCGGCTCGGCTGGAGGACTTTGGAAGCTGAACAGAAAGACAAACAGAAGCAGAAGGTCCCATGCCTCCAGAGTTAATCGGCAGTTAGGCCTGAAAAAATTAGTTGCAAATATTTACGCTAGGCACTATTATTCTTTGTATTGAAAAGTGCAGCCAAAAAGAAACAGGACTTCCGGGCGCTCGGCGCCCTGGGAGGCAAGGCACGGGGAAGGAACCTCACCGCTGAGGAGCTGACGCAAATCGGCCGCATGGGTGCGGAGGCTCGGTGGGGAAAACCAACGAAGACAGCGGCGGAAAAGCCCGGTCGTGAAAATCTCTGACAGCACCCCGGCGATGCGACGAGTTATCCCTTATCGGAAGTTTAGTGGAACACCTTCCTGATGCCCGCCACGCCAGCCCATGTCCGCCGCCCTGCCGCGCGCGGATACAATAGCGCTATGTTCTCCAGACGGCAGTTCCTGCAATCCACGGCCGCCGGCGCGCTGCTGGGCGGCTCGCCGCTGCTGGCCCGCCAGCTCCGCACCATCGGCGCCGAACTCTACACCGTGCGCACCATTCTCCCCAAGCAGCCGGCCGAAACTCTCAAGGCCATCCGCGAGATCGGCTATCGCGAGATCGAAGCCGCTTACGCCGGGTACGACCGCATCGCCCCCGCCGTCCAAGGCTCCGGTCTAAAGACCACCTCGATTCATCTCGACAACACCTTGATGAATCCCGGCAAGGAGGACGAACTCGCGCGCGCCATCGGCCAGTCGCGCCAGTGGGGCTTCGCCTTCGCCGTCTTTCCTTATCTCCCGCCGGCCGAGCGCGGCGGCCTGGATAAGATCCGGGGGCTTTGCGACAAGCTGAACCGCGCCGGCGAAAAATGCCGCGCCGCCGGCCTGCGCTTCTGCTACCACAACCACGCGTTCGAATTCGAGCCCATGGAAGGCACCACCGGGTTCCAGGTCATGATCGACCGCCTCGATCCCAAGCTCTGCGGCTTCGAGCTGGATTGCTTCTGGGTCAGCGTGGCCGGCAACGACCCCGCTGCCCTCCTCCAAAAGCTCTCCGGCCGCGTGCCGCTGGTCCATCTCAAGGACAAGCCGGCCAAAACACCCGTCAGGTATAAGGAATCGGTGGACCGCGCCACCTTCAAAGAGGTGGGCAACGGCTCGCTCGATTGGAAAGCCATCCTGGCGGCGGCCGAGTCGGCAAAAGTCGAGCACTATTTCGTCGAGCAGGACCAGACGCCCGGCGACCCCATCGCGAGCCTCCGCCAGAGCTTCCGCTACTTATCGCACTTGAACTATTGATCCGCGGGCGGCTACTCGCTGATCTCGATCTTCGGCCCTTCCTCCCGGCTCACTTCCTCGACCCGCGCCACGGTGTTGCGGGCCATCTCCAGGAACGGCTCGCCCGCGCCCTTGCGCAGCGCGATGGGGTCGCCGCTGTCGCCGCCGATCCGCACCGCCGGATCCAACGGCAGCTCCGACAGGAAATGCACCTGCATCTCCTTGGCGGTGCGGCGCCCGCCGCCCGTGCTGAATACGTCGATGCGCTCCTGGCAATGCGGGCAGATCAGGTAGCTCATGTTCTCCACGATCCCCAGTATCGGCACCTTCACCTGATTGAACATGAACACCGCCTTGCGCGCGTCTTCCAGCGACACGTCCGACGGCGTGGTCACCACGATCGCTCCGGTGAGCGGCGCCGACTGGATCAGCGAGAGCGCCACGTCGCCCGTCCCCGGCGGCAAATCGATAATGAGGTAATCCAGGTTGCCCCAGTCCACCCCGCGCAGGAACTGCTGGATGACGCTGTGCAGCATCGGCCCGCGCCAAATGAGAGGCTTGTCGCCGGGGTTCAGGAACCCCATCGACATCAGCTTCACGCCGTGCTGCTCGAGCGGCTGAATGCGCTCGCCGTAAGCCATCGGGGTGCGGTTGATCCCCATCATCAGCGGCACGTTCGGGCCATAGACGTCGGCATCCATCAGGCCCGTCGCGTGCCCCAGCGATGCCAGTGCGACTGCCAGGTTCACGGACACCGTCGTCTTGCCCACGCCTCCTTTTCCGGAACCCACCGCAATCAGGTTTTTCACGCCGGGAATCGGCATCTTGGGCATCTGCCCGGGTTGATTGGGACTCATCGGTATTATCGTAACAGCGAGCAGCGGGCGCGCTCCGCCTCGCGCGAAAAAAATGGCCCGGTCCCCGCTGAAATGGGACCGGGCCTATGGGAAGAAACTGACAAGCTGCCTTACGAAAACCTGTTAGCGGCCACGCCCACTACCCCCTGTGCTGGAGCGCCCGTTGCTACTTCCGCTGGAACGTCCGCCGCCCCCGCCGCGCGGTGCGCTATAGCTCCGCGGCGCGCTGTTGCCCGGTGCGCGATAGCTCGGCGTGCTCGGCCGCTCGCGCACAACCGGCGGCGCAATCCGCAGAGGCTGTTGGGTCTGGTTGGGCACCGCGTTCCGCGGAGCCTGGTAGCCGCCGAACCCGCCGCTCTCGAAATTCTCCCGCGGTGCGCCGCTGCCCCGCGGACCGCCGGCCGGGTCGCCGAATCTCTGCCAGCCGCCGCGATTCCCGCTCGTGCCGCCGGGGGACGCCTGAGGCCGCGTATTCTGTGCCGCCGGAGGCTGCGCGAGGCGCCATCCGTTCCCTGCCTCATTCCGCGGCGCCACAGTCTGCGGAGCCACGCTCCGGCCGGCCGCGTCGCCGTAATTCCGCCAGCCGTTGGTCGATACCGCGGGACTCCGCGGAGCCGCGCTCCGGCCGCCCAACCCGCTCGCGTTCTGCCGGCCGTTTGCCGATGCCGCCGGCCCGTGCGACGGCTGCCCTGAATTGCCACGGCCGCCCGCCGCCAGCGCCCGCTGCTGTTGCGCGAAGGGGATGCGCTCGACTGAAGAGGGTGCCTGGTGGGTGAAGAATTGCCGCCCCGAGGTCCCCGCCGTGCGCGGAATAAAGCTGGCACGCCGATTGGCGAAGCTCAGGTGGGCGGCCGTCGGCGCAATCGGCATCCTGCCGCTCACCAGCCCGGCCTCGCGCACCTGCGTGGCCGCCGGATGCATCGGGTTGTTGAACCGCCCGCTGTGGAAATCGGCCGCGCTGACCGCCGTAATACCGTGCCCCACACGCGCGTTACTGTAAATGTTTGCAACATTTACGTTGGTAATGTTATAGTTCCGCCCGAAGTATGCCCCACCGCCATAGAACCCCCGGCCCCACCACGGACGAAACACTTCATAAGGCGCCAGCGGCACCCAGCCGATATTCCCGAAACCGAAGCCCAATCCACCGCCGCCCCCGCCGAAGCCGAAAAACGCCACCAGCGCGGGCGACCAGTAGTGCCGCACCCCCATCATTCCCGGGTACCAGCACCACCCATACGGCGCCTGCCAGAACCACCGCCCATAGTGGAACGGCGCCCAGCCCCAGGGGTCGTAGCTCATCCACGTCCATCCATACCAGTCTTCCCAAGCCCAGCGGCCATACTGATACGGGGCCCATCCCGCCGCCACGGTGGGGGTCCAGACTTGGCCGTAAGGCGGAACCTCGTTCCAACTGCCGTAGCTGTCCAGGTCCTCCGCGCCGTACACGCCTTCGGGAACGTAACGATCGCTGCGCGCCGCCAGCAGTTTCCGGTCCCGGCCTTCCGACCAGCGGTCCCAATCGTCGCCGGGAATTGCGGCCACGATCCGAAATTCCGGATCGGATGGCGACCCGTGCGCCTCCATGGTTTGCCCGGCATCCACCCACTGCGAACCGCGCGGCGTAAACACCTCCACGGCACCCGTCCGCACGGTAAGCTGGGTCTCCTGCGTATCGTTCACGTTAATGCGGTAAACTCCCTCTTTAGAAGGTCGTACAGAAACAGATGGAGTATCCACTTCAACCTCGGCCGTGGTTGGCCGGAGCACCCGGTATGTCACTGTCCCATGGTGCAGTTCCATCTGGAAACGGCCGTACTCGAGGTCCGTCAACCGGACCAGAGCATCGCCGCCGATGCGCAGAACATTGGCGGAATCGAACTGCACCTCGGCGCGCGAATTCGGCCCGGTGGCAATGCGGTCATCCGTGATCAGCGGCGCGTTGATGACGCCCGCCACCCAATCCCCGGAATCTCCCCGCTGCACCGAAACCTGTCCTTCCATGAGGCTGATGCGCGCCACGCCGCGCTGGGAATCGCCCGAATCCTGGGCGCGAACCGGCATGGCCGCGACGGCAGCGGCGAACACTGCGAGAGCTGCGAACCGGACTTGAACGAGCCGTCCTATGGCGCAACCTCCTGAAAAGTCCGCCACCTCATAGGCACGCCGTGGTCCAAAGCGTATCTATTCTGCTTTCAGCGGGTTCCGTTTTCCGACAGGGGGCCGCCGGTGGCCGAAAACCACCACCCTGGTTGCATTAGATCATCGCCGCCGCCCGGCCGGCACGTAATAGTCGAAGCGTTCCGGCGGCCCGCTTCCGATGCGTGCCCAGTTCCGCAGGCGGTATTCGTCCCTGTAGAAATTCAGGTAAGGAACCAGCGCCGGGCCGGTGCCGATGCGCGCCGTCCGATTCCCCGCCCTTGCCCGCAGGTCCTGAAATTCCCGCCAGACCTGGGCATCGCGCGCATCGTCGCGGGGCGCGCGGCGCAGATCGAAAGCTTGCACACGGCTCAGCGGAATCGCCAGCAAGAGGAACGCCGTCACCACCGCCGGCACCACCAGGCGCTCCATCCACCGGTTCCATGAATTCTTCCACTTGCCTGCCAGGAGGACTACCACCGCCGCTGGCGCGAAGGCCACGTCCGCCGCCACCGCGAGCCCCACCAGCAGCGCCGCAATCGCGCGTTCCCGCCAGACCACGGCCCATGCCAGCAACGCCAGCGCCACGCCGTATCCGCCGGCCTCGGAGAAGTGCCACAAGACCAGCGGGTTGAGCGCCAGCGCCGCCGCTAAAAGGCAAGCCCATTTCCCCGCCGCCTGCCGCGTTATGCGGAACACCGCCCACAGGAAGAACGCGCCGGCGATTAAATCCGGCAGCCGCACCGAAAACGGCGACACGCGAAACAAACCCACGGTGCGCTTGGCGGCCAGCGCATAAACCAGATCCGCACGCGCGTCAAAATCAGCCAGCACCTGGATCAAGTGCGGCCGCACCGCGCGCTCGTACTCCGCGGCCTCGGACAGGCTGATCGGCCGCACCGCCGCGCGATACACGTTGGCCACGAGCACTGCCAAAAGAATTCCCTGGGCCAACCTACTCCAAGCGGTATAAGTTGTTTCCATGGCCATGCGCTATCTCGGTGCTCTTCATGTGATTCTTTAAGCTATCGGCGCAGGGATCCGCATCGTCGATCCACAGATATCGAATGCCCAGTGCCTTCAGTTTCGCCGCGTCGTGCGCCGCCAGCGCATCCCACGCCGCGTTTCCCAACTTCGATTCGTACCCCACTACAATGTCTCGATCGATATATGCCTCGGGCCTCCCCGCAATCGAAAAGATCTTCTGCCCCGGCGGCACCTCCCGCTCGATGGCCGGCTTCAACGCGTAACCTGGAAGCCGGCGGGTGAGGAACTCCGCCTCGGGCGTGATCCGCAGCGCCGCACGCACTGGCATCCGCGCGAGGCGCCACGCCGCCGGATCACAATAGAACCCCAGCACCGCCGGCCACGAGACCACCGCGTGAAAGACCGCCAGCGCCGGCAGCACGCCCGGTGAATTCTCCATCGCGATACCCATGGCCAGCGCCAGAAACGGTACGCTCGCAATCCAAAACCGCGGCTCGCAGTTCACCACGGTCGGCAGCGCCATGACCGCCGCCGCCGCCAGCAGACGCCTGCCCTGCCGCGAGCGCAGCGCCAGCAGCGCGAAGGGCGCCAGCAAAAAAACCGGCCCCAGAATCCCCGGGGCCGCTCTGCCATAAATAGTGAGTTGTGCAAACCCCGGAAAGTGCGCCAGGCCACTGATGTACTCGTGCTCCATGGCGGCATCGAAGTAGGGATTTGGGAACCAGCGGTTGAAGAAGGGCGCCACCGGATTCCCGATCCAAATCCAGTTGCGCGCCATCCACGGCAGGATCATGACTGCGAGCGGGATGGCGAGCTTTAGCTGGATTGGTTTGCGCAACCCGCATAACGGCAGCGCCGCCAGGAAGACGATGGCCGTGTATTTCAGGCCGTATCCGAAGCCAACCAGCAAGCCTATTAGAATTAGTAGATTACTATCGCGTTTTTCATCCCATACTTGAAGCAGATAAAAAGCTGCAAAAATTACCGTTGCAACCGCCACGTCGTTATATGCCGAAATGCCGTCGATCCCCGCCACGGGGCTGGCGAAGGTCAGCACCGCGGCGAAGACGCCCGCTTGCGGGTACCCGAACCGCCTGCCGTAGCAGAGGATCAGCAACGGCAGTGCCGTCAGAAACGCGAAGTGAACCAGCGCCGCCGCCGAGTGCCTGCCGAAGGTGAACGCCACCAGGAACAGCATCTCCATGCCCTGCGAAAGTTCGGCGTAGAGAGTGCGGTTCCCCCAATCGAAGCCGCCGCGGTGCCACATGCGCAGAACGTTGCCCAGGTGATAGCCGCTGCCGTCGGGGCTGATCTCCGGCGCTAGGGCATTAAAGAAATACATCACGAAAAATGGGATAAAAATAAGAAGAAAAAGCGCAAACCACATCCGTGGGATGGCCGGTAGCGGCTTCCGTCGGGTCTTGCCTCTCAACGCCCAACAAATGGCCGCCGCTCCGCCGCCCAGCAGCACCGCCGGGCGCGCGGCGTGCACCAGGCAAAGCAGGAACACCGCCATGCTGATGCACGCGGAGCCGCAAACGAATGCCAGCAGCGTTGCTTCTCCGCGCGCCAGGGTAACGCGCAGCCGCCGCAGTAGCAGCGTGCCGGCAGCCGTGGCGCTCGCCACCGTGAACGCCGCACCGAACAAGATGGGAATCACCGGCGGCACGAAGGCGAGTATAACGTACGGCGGTTACCGCCCCGGCGGAACCGTCAGGTATTGCCCCACGCCGCTCTCGATGACCCGCGCGATGCCGGTGGCGAAATCGTACCGGCCGTAGGCGCTGCCCTGCCAGGCAAACGGTGTACGGGTCTCGGGCGTCTCGAACTCGCCGAACGTCACCGTCACCTGAAATAGGCCGGTTTCCAGGTTCAGCGTCCCGGTGACCGCCGGCTGCACCGCGCTGAAGGAAAATCCACTGGCTTCGAGCGACAGGCTTTCGATCTTGATTTCCACCACTCCCGGCTCCGCGCCCGGAGTCACCCGCATCAGTGCCGTGCCGCCGGTGAGCGCCGTGGGCTCGCGCAGTACTTCCCCGTTGGCCAGAAACGCGGTGGTCTGATTCACCCCAGGAAGCTGGGTGAAGCGGATCGGAATGGTTATCGCCTGCACCGGCTTTTCGTCAGCCAATTTTCGCAGTTGGGCCGCCGCCGCCGGATCGAACCGCTGCGCCGTGATCGACCCGCCGGTCTTCCCCTTCTTGGGTGCCGGCGGCGGCGGCGTGGGGGTCGCAGGCACAGCGCACTGGCAGGTGAACCCGCTCGCCGTCCGCACCGAGTTGCACACCTTGCGATCATCCTGCGGATCGCACTTGCGCCCGTCGGTATCGCCGGTGCAGGCACCGAGTTCGTCTTTCCGGCACGTGGCATATTGCTGCTGCGAAAACCCCGACAGCCCTACAACCGCCCACAGAGCGGCCAACATCAGTTCATTTTTCATATCGCGGTTTAGTATACACCGGAGCCCTTTCCGCAACGCACGCTGCTATACTTGCGCTTCGTGACCGGGCTCATCGACGACCTCCGCTTTGGCCTGCGCAGCTTGGCCAGGAATCGCGGCATCGCGGCGGCGGCGGCGCTCTCGCTCGCCCTTGGCATCGGCGCCAATACCGCTATCTTCAGCCTGGACCGAGCCTTGCTCGGCCGCAGCCTGGGGGTCCGCGACCCCGCCCGCCTGGTGGCGCTTCAGACCGTTGAGCCGCGCCTCTCCGCCCCCGCGAATTTCTCCTACCCGAATTACAGGGATTACCGCGACCACAACGACGTGTTCTCGGGCATGACCCTCTACGCGCCCTTGCTGGCGAGCCTAACCGGCCATGGCGAGCCGCGTCTCATCACCGCCCACCTTGTCTCGGGGAATTATTTCTCCGTGCTCGATGTCAATCCGGTGGTCGGCCGCGGCTTCCTGCCCGAAGAGGATGCCGCTCCCGGCACAGCGCCGGTGGCCGTCGTCAGCTACGCCTTCTGGTCGCGCGAGTTCGCCCGCGACCCCGCCATCGCCTCGCGCAGCATCGTCCTGAACGGGCAGGCCTTCCGCATCGTCGGCGTGGCCCCGCCGGACTTCCACGGCCTCTACGAGCTCTATGCCGCCGACGCGTGGGTGCCGCTTTCGATGTACCCGGCGCTGCATCCCTACCCCGCCATGGTCGAGATGCGCCGCGCCCTCATCTTCCTGGTGGCCGGGCGGCTCAAGCCCGGAATCACCGCCGCCCACGCGGAAGCCAGCCTGAACGGGTACGCCAGCGAGCTCGAGCGCCTGTATCCGGAAGACAACCGCGGCCGGCGCGTCAAGCTGGTTCCGCTGGCCGAAGCCGCCATGGACGCCCGCAGCCGCGGCGTGATCGAGCGGGCCGGCACCGTGCTGCTGATCGTTTCCGGCCTGGTGCTGTTGATCGCCTGCGCCAACGTGGCCAACCTGCTGCTGGCGCGCGGCGCCGCCCGCAGCCGGGAAATTGCCGTCCGGCTGGCGCTGGGCGCGGCCCGCTGGCATCTCATCCGCCGGCTTCTGGCCGAGAGCCTGCTCCTCGCCGCCATTGGAGGCGCGCTCGCCCTGGCGCTGGTCGCCTGGTCGCGCCGGATCCTCTGGGCCAACCGTCCGCCGCCGTTTCAATTCGCCGGCGCCGCGCCGCCGCTCGACTCTGCGGTCCTGCTCTACGCGATCGCCATCTGCCTGGGCACGGGTATCCTGTTCGGACTCGCGCCCGCGCTTCGTGCCACCCGCACGAACCTCGTGCGGGACCTCAAGGAACGCACCGGCACCGCCGCCATGCGCGTCGGCCCGTGGCAGGTGCGCTCGGTTCTCGTGGCTGCCCAGATCGCTTTTTCGCTCATCGCTCTGATCGGCGCCGGCCTGTTTCTTCGCAGCCTCAGCGATGCCGCCCGCATCAATCCCGGCTTCGACGCCGCGCACCTCGGCGTGGTCGGCTTCAATCTCGGCACCCAGGGCTACGACCAACCGCGCGGCCGCCAGTTTCTGGAACGCGCCCTGGAACGCGCCGCCGCGACTCCCGGCGTGCTTTCCGCGGCCCTCGCGAAAGATCCTCCGTTTCAAGTCTCCTTCCGCCGCTTCGTGCTCCGCGAAGGCCTGGACACCAATCCCGCGCAGGGCCGCGCCGCGCTGGTCGGCATCGTCTCGCCGGGATATTTCCACGCGCTCGGAATCCCGCTCCTGCGCGGCCGCGATTTCAGCCCCTTCGATTCGCCCACCGCGCCGCGCGTGGCCATTGCCAACCAAGCCGCCGCCGCACGCCTCTGGCCCGCCGCCGGCCCAATCGGCCGGCGCATCCGTTTCGCCGGCGATCCCCTTCCCATCGAAGTGATCGGCGTTGCCGCCGACGCGAACTATCTCGCGCTCGGCGAGGAGCCGCAGCCGCTCATCTACGTTTCTCTCGGGCAGTATTACTACCCCACCGCCGTGGTATATGTCCGCAGCGGCTCCGATCCCGCTCGCGCCGCCGCCGCGGTCCGCCGCGCCATCGCGCCGCTCGACCGCAACCTTCTGCTGGAAGCGAATTCCGTCCCCGAACTGATTCGCGACGGCCTGTGGGCGCAGCGCCTCTCCGCCAACCTGCTGGGCGCCTTCGGCCTCCTCGCCCTGCTGCTTGCCGGCGTGGGGATCTACGGCGTGGTTTCTTATTCGGTGGTGCAGCGCGCCCGCGAGTTCGGTGTGAGGATGGCCCTGGGCGCCACCTCGCGCGAGGTGCAAAAGCTGGTCCTGGCGGAGGCGCTCCGCGTGGTGGCCGTGGGCATCCTGGCCGGCGATGCCATCGCGCTGGCGGCTTCACAGGCCATCCGCAGCCTCCTGCTGGTCACCAGCCCGCGCGATGCCGCGACATTTATTCTGGTGCCCGCGGTGCTGGGGTTGGTGGCGGTGGCCGCGTGCTGGCTGCCCGCCCTGCGCGCCACGCGCATCGACCCCGCCAGCGCGCTGCGGGAAGAATAGCGCCCGCTCTTACACCTTCTTCGATTTCTTCAGCACCTTCTGGATTTTTGCGGTCAGGTCCTTGGTGTCCTTCGATTCCGGCACGGTTTTCAGCGCGTCTTGCGCGCGCTGGCAGAAGATCGTCATCTTGTCCGGGTCGTCCAGCTTATCGTGCGTGTAGAGTTGCGATTCGTCGTAGAGCGCCTTGGCCATTGCCAACATGAACGTGGCGCGCGGCACCTGGGCGTTGTTGGGCGCGCTCAGGATCTGGGCCGTCTTGGCGGGATCGTCCGGCGCGCCCGCCGCGGAGCACGTCGCCAGCAGCACCGCGCGTTGGATGGCGCGCTTCTGCATGCTGTCCACTTCCGCCGGCAGCAGCACTCTCCCGGTGCCGAGCTTGGCGAACTCCACCACCTCCGCCGCGCTGCCCGGCGGCAAGGCGAACGCCAGCGCGACGTTGGCGTCCTTCAACTGATCCATCTTGGCGAAATTCTCCGCGAAATGCAGTGCCAGCCGGTTGGCAAACGCGCGATTGTTCGACGCCTGCGTTCGGAACGAAGACGGATCGCTCCGGTTGGCCCGCGCGCCGAAGGTGTAGTTGTCCGCTATTGCCATATACCCGGACGCCATACCCGACGCCAGCACCAGCGACCAAGGCAGTGCCCGCGCCGTGTACTCATTATCGCTGTCCAGGATGCTGTCCAGCGCGGTAATGGTCTTCGTATAATCGCCGGCGGCGAAGGTCTCCCTGGCCGCCTGCCAGTAAAATGCAGGCGTGCCCGGCTGCGGCAGGTTGGATCGGGAGGAACACCCGGAGAGGGTGATCAACGCGAACATCAGCCCGGACACCGGAAGGAAACGATAATCGGAGAGGGACATCGGATAGCCTCCGGACAATCGTGTCACCACACCATGGCCGGCAGCGCAAGGGGGGGCAGAGGCCAATTGACAACCGACAACTGAAACCCGCCCCTCGCAACTTTTCCGATACAATCGGGTATTATAATCATGATCCTGGACGAGGAAATCCTTCAGACCCTGGCCACCACGCCCATCGAGAAGCGCGCCATCACCAATCACCGTGTGCTCAACGAGGCATACTGTTACGGCAAGCCCAGCTCATTTTCGCGAGGGATGCGTATTGACCTGAACGGTATTGTCATCCTGCTGATCTCCGGGACAGCGAGCATCGACGAGAGCGGCCAGAGCGTCCACCAGGGCGACTTCCGCGCGCAGATGCGCCGGACGTTGCAGAACATCACCGGCCTGCTCGAATCCGAGGGCGCCACCTGGAAGGACATCGTCCGCACCACCTGCTACCTGCGCGACATCGAGCGCGATTACGAGGCCTTCAACGAGGAGCGCACGGCCTTCTATAAGGAGCAGGGGCTCGATCCGCTGCCCGCCTCGACGGGCATTCAGGCGATCCTCTGCCGGCCCGAACTGCTGATCGAGATCGAAGCCATCGCCATGTTCCGGACGGCGGCGCGCGATTAGGCGCTGTGCCACCATAGGGGGATGAACCGCAGACAGTTCCTCTCCTCCTCCGCCGGCGCGGCGGCCCTCGCGGGCGGCGCTACGCCCGTGTCCGCGGCTCCGTCGAAGCCCGCGCTCATGAAATTGGGCTGCCAGAGCGCGCCCACCAGCGACACGCACCTCAAATACCTGGCGCGTTACGGCGTGCGGAACATCTGCGGCTACCCGGAGGTGGGGGAAGGCCGGCTCTACGCCACGGTGGACGAACTCAAGCGCATGCGCGACCTCGCTCAAGGCATCGGCATCTCGGTGGATTGCATTGCCCTGCCCTTCCTCGCCTCCAGTTACATCGACCGCGAGCGGCATCCCGCCATCATGCTCGCCGAAAGCCCCCAGCGCGACCGCGACATCGAAGCCGTCGAGACCGCCATCCGCAATTGCGCCGCCGCCGGCATTCCCGCCATCAAGTACAACATGAGCATTCTGGGGGTGCTGCGCCTGAAGACCCGTACTCCCGGCCGCGGCGACGCCACCTACAGCACCTGGCGCCTCAAGGACGCGCGCCCCGCCACGCCGCTCACCCGCGCCGGGCGCGTCGATGCCGACCGCTTCTGGGAGCGCATCACTTATTTCCTCGACCGCGTGATTCCCGTGGCCAACGAGTACAAGATCCGTATGGCCTGCCATCCGCACGACCCCGGCGTGCCGCCCGAAGGCTACCAGGGCGTGACCCGCGTGCTCGGCACGGTGGACGGCCTCAAGAAATTCGTGAGCATCCGCGAAAGCCCCTACCACGGCCTCAATTTCTGCCAGGGCACCGTTTCCGAAATGTTGCAAGACCCCGGCCGTGAAATCTACGACGTGATCCGCTACTTCGGCTCGCGCGGCAAAATCTTCAACGTGCACTTCCGCAACATCCGCGGCCACCGCGACGATTTCGTCGAGGTGTATCCCGACGAGGGCGACATCGATTTCGTCAAGGCCATTCAGGTATACCGCGAGGTCGGCTACCAATACATGATCATGCCCGACCACGTGCCGCAGGCGCCCGACGATCCGCGCGGCTTGCAATCCTTCGCCTTCTGCTACGGCTACATCCGCGCGCTCATCCAGGCGGCCAACGGGATGGCGTGAGCCCGTGTGCGATGATGGGTTCAAGCTAATAGCCAACAGCTACAGCCAACAGCTCGTGGCGCTGTCTGTTCATTGGGACTCGCGGGAATAGTTGCGGCCTTTCCGGCGGTTTCGGCGCCGCCCACGTTTTCGCATGACGTGGCGCCGATCCTCTACCGCCACTGCGCCGTCTGCCACCATCCCGGCGCCGTCGCGCCCTTCAGCCTGATGACGTACCAGGACGCGAAAAAACGCGCCGGCCTGATCGCCGCCCTCACGCGCAAGCGTTACATGCCGCCGTGGCTGCCCGATGCCACCTCGCCGCGGTTCCAGCACGAGCGCCGCCTCACCGCCGCGCAAATCGCGGCGCTGGCCCGCTGGGCCGCCGCCCCGAGTCGCGCGCAGCCGCTGGGTGCGCGCCATCGACATGCCACCGGGCTGCACATCGAGGTGACGCCCGTGAACCCGAATGACGGCGACGAGCTTTCGCAAGCCCTCTGGGGCAAGATGATCCGCGACATACGGGGGTGGCGCTAGCGGCGTTCCACCGCGTTTTGCGGCATTCTGCGATCTCCGGCGCTTCTTTGCGCGCACCTCCCCCGAGCACGCATCAGGCGGCAGTTGCGTGCGGTCTCACTTCGATCGCTTCATTCCGAACGGCGTAATGCTGCTCCGGCAGCGGGAACCCGGCTTCGTGGAACCCCTCCCGGATCAGCCGGTTGGTATCGAAGTAGACCTGCCAGTAATCGGCGGCTTCAGGCCGACTTGTGTGATCATGTTGAGCGCATTCTGCGTAATTGCTTCGAAATTCATTTCACTTCCTCCGATTCACATGGCAGGGCCACGTGCAAATTGCCATGGAGAGTTGAATTGTTCGTGGTTTGAGGAAACGCGAATTTGCAGAAGGGACCAGGACTTCCATATTGGCTCCCCGGCACCATCAATTGTATATCTAAGTTCCGGGGAGTAAGGCCTTGGGAGCCGCCGCCCTCAGTACTCCCCCGTTCCCAGCCACCGCAGCCGGAACACCACGTGCCTTCCCAGGCTCCCGTAATAGTGCAGGAAATCCGGTGCCCCCACGATCGAGTTCACCACCGTCGGATTTTGATGGTTGGTCACGTTCACGAAGCCGCCGCGGAGCGCCACCCGCCGCTTCCCCAGTTCCAGCCGCCGCTCCACGTAGACGTCCAGGTCGAAGTACGCCGGGTAGCGGAACGCATTCACGTCGCCCACGATCGCCCCGTACACCGTCGTCTCCGAATACGGGAAGCCGTTGCGCGCATCCACCAGGAAGGCCACCGACCAGTTCCGCCACTTGGTCGGGAAATGCCCCCACGCCAGAAAATGGTTGGGCGCGTCCCACGGCATGCGCCCCACATTGTTCTGCACCCACAGCGGCTCGTCCACCGAAAGATCGAGCACCGCGTTTGAAAGCGCCCGCGACCGCGTGTAGCTCGCCATCCACTCGTACTGCTTCCCGAACTGCTGGTGCGCCGTGATCTCCACCGAGTCCACGATGTCCCGCCGGAAATTCACCATGTCGAAAACCGCCATCGAGGCATTGGTAAGATCCGGGACGGCCACGTACGTCAGCCCGTCGTACCCGCGCTTGCTCAAATAATTCACGCGCAGCGAAAGGTCGTGCGGCAGCTTCTGCTCTAAAGCCGCCGTCCAGTTGCGATAGAGCGGCGTTGTCAGGTGCTCGCCGCTGTAGCGGAAATAGGTGGGGAACGGGGCGCCGGTCGGCTGGCCGTTGGGGCCGTAATTCACCGTGATCGAATACTGGTCCAGCGGCCGCGCAAACTGGGAGAGCGCGGTCACGTCGCGCGTCACTGCGTAGCCCGCCGCCAGCCGCGTATTCTTCCAGCCAAACGGCGACCACGTCATCGAAATGCGCGGCGAAAAGACCACGTTGCGCAGCAGCTCGTCCCAGTCCTGCCGGATCCCGGATTCCATGCTCAGGCTCGGCCGGATCTTCCACGAATCCATCAGGAACGACGACGCCTCCGTGTTCGGCCGGCTGAAGATTCCGTTTCCGCCGAACGTCACCAGGTTCAGCTCGCGGTTCGAGAGGTCGAACTGCTCGTAACCCGTACGCCGGTTGATGGCGTGGTACTCGATGCGGTCCACGTCGGTGCCAGCTTTCAACTGGTGCGTGCCCCAGAAGTGCAGCGGCCGTGCCGAATAGTTGGTCAGAATCTGCTGCCGCGCCGATTCCTCCGTCGAATTCAGGAAGTAGTTGCCCAGCCGGCCGTAGGGCGTCATTTGGTAATAGGCGCTGCCCTGCGGAATCTGCCGGTCGAACGTGCGGCTCTCGCCGTAGCCGAGCTCCAGCACCGAGCCATTGGCCAGGTACTTGTCGTATTTTAAGCTGGTGAACCACGTTCGCGAGCGCCGGTTGATGGTGGTCGAATACGGATCCAGCGCGCCCAGCCCCGAGCCCGGCGAGTCCGAAAAGTTCGTCAGGAAGGAGGCAAACAGCAGGTCCTTGGGCGTCAGGTTGATCTGCGCCCGCAGCAGGTTGTCCGCGCGCAGCGTGGGCACCGAGTTGCGCCCCTGGACGTCCGGCACCACGAGCTGGCTGTACACCGCCTCGGCGCTTTCCGTGAACCACGCGCGCTTCTTCACGAGCGGCCCGGACAGCTCGAACCGCGGCGACCACGTCCCGATATGCACCCCCAGCGACGTGTCCACGCCCGGCACGAAGTTGGTGGCGTTGTATTGCCACTGGTCCGTCCCCATCGTGGTGTGGATCGCCACCGTGCCCGCTGACCCCTTGCCGTATTCCGGCGAATACCGGCCGGTCGAATAATCGATCGACCGCACCGCATCCACGTTCAGCCGCGTGTCCATGGTGCCGGTCACCGGGTTGGTGATGTTGAAGCCGTCCAGCGTGTACAGCACCTGGTTCACCGAGCCGCCCGAAAGGTGCAGGGTGCCGAGCGAATCCTTCACCACGTTGGGCATGAGCTGGAGCGCCATGACGGTGTCCCGCCCCGTGTACGGAATATTGATCAGGTTGACGGCGGTGAGGGTTTTCTGGTCCTGCGTGATGTCCGGCTCGGTAGTGGCGGGATCGGCATGCACCTCGACCGACGAGAAAATCTCGGTCGCGTGATTGAGCACCAGTTGGACCGCCTCGGGCTTCGCAGCCACAAGCACGCGCTGGTCCTTCAGCGGAAAGAATCCCGGGTGCGTGACATTCAGCAGGTATATGCCCGGCCCCGGCAGCCGCACCTGGAACCTCCCCGTAGGCCCCGTGGCAGTGGAAACCTCCCGCGCGGCAGGTGCTGCGGCGGGCTTCAGCCTAACCG
>JAJYLS010000032.1:18007-28029 GCA_021787555.1 Acidobacteriota bacterium
CTAACCGCCGCGAGCGCGACCGCCCCGTCATTTTCATCGACTACGCGGCCGGAAAATACGACTTGAGCTTGCAGGACTCCCGACACCAGGAGCAGTACGCCCGAAATGTGCAGAACTCCCGTCACCCAAGGCGCCCCGTATACGACTGTCGGAACTGTACCAGACCACCGGCGTTCAGCGGAATACGAAATTCTCAGTACAAGTACCGGTTACGTACTGGAGTGCGCACTTGGACACGGCCGGGGCGGGCCGAATCGCTTGCCCGATCCGCCCGTCCCGGCTACCGCTTGGCTGTGGAGACCTATTGGGCTTCCAGGGTGCCCGAAGCCGCTGAAGTTTTCTGGTCCGGCGTATACGTCAGAGATCCCGCGCCGTTGTTGGAGATCACTCCGCTATACGTTCCGCCGCCATTGACTTTGACGCTCAGGGTGCAGTCCGCGCCGATGCTGTACGAGGCGGTGTTCGCGCTCTGTGTCACCTTTCCGTTTTCGTACACGGTCGACGCTATGTTGGCGACATTGTTCCCGAGCAGCGTAACCGTGTCGAGTTCCGAATAGGGCGTGTAAATGGTCCCCGAGGTCGTGACGCTCGAGAAACTCACCACATAACTCGATCCCGGAACCACTTTGGTGCACGCACCCGAGCGCATGAGCGTGCCCAGGGTGCCGGCGCCCGCCGAGTCCGTCTCCAGGAACAGGGCGCTCTTACCCGGCTTCGTCACGACGATGTCGTATTTCGCCGAGCCGATCGTCACCATGCCGCTGCAATCGGTGTTGATCTTGTACGACCCGATCGGCGTATTGAAGGAATGTGCTCCTTTGGGCACGGTAGCAGCTCCTACGATACTGCCGTTGCCGTTGAAAAGAAACCGGCCGCTGGCGGCTTGGTTTCCGATCAGGCTGTTATCGTTCGCCGTCAGGCCCGATGGAGCCGTGGCTGTACTCTGGTCGAGGCTTTGCACGAAGTTCTGGAGTCCCAGGTTGGTGATCTGCACGTCGAAAGTTCCCCGCAGGGAAGCGTTGCTGCAACCGGAGATCGCGAAAGCCGCTTGCGGCAGTGACAGTCCCGAAATCAGTAATCCCCCGGCGACAAATGTTCCGAGTTTCTTCATTTCTTCTCCTTGTCAGATTTGAAAGTGGCCACCGTGACGGCCGCGAATTAGGGCACCCCCACCCCAGACGGCCCACACGGTGCTCGGAAAATTATATTTGCAGACGAAATCCGGGTAAATACGATTGATTATTGACGCGGAGCCGCAGACCCGTGATCCGGCACCCGCGCAATCCTATCTCACCAGTTCGCGCACTCTGGCGAGCAATTGCGCTCCGGTGAACGGCTTGGTGAGGAGATTTGCCGGCGACCTGCGGCGGATGCTCTCCACGGCCACGCTGCCGTGAAATCCCGAGATGTACAGAATCCTGCTTTCGGGATGCGTGGTGAAGACTTGGCTGGCAAAATCCAATCCGCTGACGCCCGGCATCACGATGTCCACGATCAGCGCGTCGATGGCGCCGCGGTGCGCCTTCATGAGAAACCCGGCATCCCTCGCATTCCCCGCGTCCAGCACGCGGTAGCCGGCGCCGGCCAGCGTGGTGCGGATCATCAGGCGGACTGGAAACTCGTCATCCACCACCAGAATTGTGGCCCCGGATTTTCCCTCTTTGCGCATCCCTGAATCATCCTACCAGCAGGCGGGCGCTCGCTCAATCCGGAAGATCCTGTTGACCCTTGACTCCCCCTCCCGAATGTGTGATTATTCATTTAGGTGAATAAAAATTCAATCGCGAGGCGGTTCCCATGGCCACTGCCGTTGCACCTAAAAGATTTCTGAAGATCGCCGCGCCGGATTTTCTGCGCGACCTGGATCTCACCGGCGAGGAACTCGCCGCCCTGCTCGACCTCACGGCCGATGTCAAGCGGACGCCGCGCAACTACGCGCGCGCCCTCGACAATAAGTCCATCGCGCTGCTTTTCGAGAAGCCCTCGCTGCGCACCCGCCTCACTTTCGAGCTTGCCATCCAACAACTCGGCGGACACGCCGTCTTCTGCGAAGGCCCCATCGGCGCGCGCGAGCCGCTCAAGGATGTCGCGCGCAACCTCGACCGCTGGGTCAACGGCATCGTGGCGCGCGTCTTTTCGCAGGAAACCGTCGATGGCCTCGCCCACTGGTCGTCCGTGCCGGTCATCAACGCGCTGAGCGACCTGTATCACCCCTGCCAGGCGCTGGCCGACGTGGCCACCGTCCGCGAGCGCTTCGGCAAGCTCAAGGGCCTGAAGCTCGCATTTATCGGCGACGGCAATAACGTGGCGCAATCGCTGATGCTCAGCGCGCTGCGGCTCGGCATGGATTTCGCGCTCGGCTGTCCCCAGGGATACACGCCCAACCCCGAAATCATTGCGCAGGCCGAAGGGCTGGCCGCGGTTTCGCGCGCCACCCTCACCATCACCCACGATACCGACCGCGCGCTCGAAGGCGCCCACGCCGTCTACACCGACGTGTGGGCCAGCATGGGCCAGGAAAAGGAAGCAGCCAAACGGAAGAAGGCGTTCCAACCCTACCAGGTCACCGAGGAACTGTTCGCGCGGGCGCTGCCCAACGCCATTTTCATGCACTGCCTGCCGGCGCGCCGCGGCGAAGAAGTCACCGGCGCGGTCATCGAATCCGAGCGTTCCGCGGTCTTCGATCAGGCCGAATACCGGCTGCACGCCCAGAAGGCGCTGCTGCTCATGATGATTTGAAAAGGAGTCCGGAGTCAGAAGTCAGGAGACAGGAGTCAGCCGCGCATTCTGACTCCTGTCTCCTGACTCCTGACTCCTTAAATTATGAATAAACCTAAAAAAGTTGCGCTCGCCTACTCGGGCGGGCTGGATACCTCCGTCATCATTCCGTGGCTCAAGGAGAATTACGGCTGCGAGGTCGTTGCCGTGTGCGGCGATATCGGCCAGGGCGCCGACGAACTCGCCGGCCTGGAAGAGAAGGCCCGCAAAACCGGCGCTTCGGAAGTCCACATCGAGGACATGCGCGAGGAGTTCGTCTCCCAGTACCTGTGGAAGCTGGTGCGCTCCGGCGGCACCTACGAGCACAAGTACCTGCTGGGCACCTCCATCGCCCGTCCGCTGCTCGCTAAGAAGCAGGTCGAGGTCGCACTCCAGACCGGCTGCGACGGCCTGGCCCACGGCTGCACCGGCAAGGGCAACGACCAGGTGCGCTTCGAGCTGACCTACAAGGCGCTCGCCCCGCAGCTTCAGGTGATCGCGCCGTGGCGCGAGTGGAAGATCGTCTCGCGCGAGGATGCCATCGAGTACGCGCGCGCCCACAACGTCCCCATTTCGCAGACCACCACCAAGATCTACAGCCGCGACCGCAACATCTGGCACATCTCGCACGAAGGCGGCGCGCTCGAAAATCCGGCCAACGCGGCGCCGGACGAAATCTGGATGCTCACCAGGAGCCCCGCGCAGGCGCCCGACAAGCCCGGCGAGGTGACCATCGGGTTTGAAAAGGGCGCGCCGGTCTCGGTAGACGGCAAGCGCATGAAGGCGTTCGAGTTGCTGGAAGCCCTGAACCGCATCGGCGCCGAGCACGGCATCGGGCGCATCGATTTGGTCGAGAACCGCTTCGTCGGCATGAAGTCGCGCGGCTGCTACGAGACGCCCGGCGGCACGCTCATCATGTTCGCCGTGCGCGAGCTCGAAGCCCTCACGCTCGACAAGAGCACGCTGCATTACAAGCAGCAGCGCGCCCTGGAATACGCCGAGATGGTTTACAACGGCCTGTGGTTCACGCCGCTGCGCGAGGCGCTCGACGCGTTCTTCGAGAAGGTGAGCGAGCCCGTCACCGGCGAAGTGAAGCTCCAGCTTTACAAAGGCAACGTGCAGCCGCTCAGCCGCACCTCGCCGTACTCGCTGTATTCGCTGGACATCGCCAGCTTCACCATGGGCGCCAGCTACGACCAGAAGGACGCGCTCGGCTTCATCAACCTGATCGGGCTGCCCATCAAAGTCCGTGCTGCCGCCATGGCCGCGAAGGCGAAATGAGATCCCGCCGTTCACCACAGAGTCACAGAGAACGCAGAGATTGCACAGAGAAGACCTCCTGTGTTTCTCCCCGGTGCTTCCTCTGTGCTCTCCGTGGCTCAGTGGTGAATAGGGAGGCTCGCTCGTGAAGCTCTGGGGTGGCCGCTTCGAGACCGGGCCGTCGGAAATCTTCGAGCGCTTCTCCGGCTCGCTCGATTTCGACCGGCGGCTTCTTGCGGCGGATATCCGCGGCTCGCAAGCCTTCGCGCGCGCGCTCGAACGCGTCGGCATCCTCAGCGCCGAAGAGCGCGCGCGCATCGTCGAAGCCTTCGACAGTATTCTCCAGGATTCCGCTTCCCCGTCGTTCTATGACGGCGCTACCGATGAAGACGTTCACACGCTGGCGATCCGCAAGCTGAAGGAGCGCGCCGGCGCGGTGGCGGACAAGATCCACACCGGCCGCAGCCGCAACGAGCAGGTCTCGCTCGATTTCCGGCTGTGGCTGCGCGAAGAATGCGACCGCGCGCGCGGGCTGCTCGCCGGCCTGATGTCCGCGCTGCTCGATCTGGCCGCGTGCAATCCCGCTGCCGTCATTCCCGGCTACACCCACATGCGCCGGGCGCAGGCGGTGCTCTGGCCGCACTACCTGCTCGCTTATTTCGAGATGCTGGCGCGCGATTGGGAGCGCTTGGGCGAAGCGCGCCGCCGCGCCAACGTGCTGCCGCTCGGCTCTGGCGCGCTGGCCGGCAGCGGCTTCCCCTTCGACCGCGAGGCCATGGCCCGCGACCTCGGCTTCGAGGCCGTCACGCGCAACAGCATGGATGTTTCCGGCGACCGCGATTTTGCCCTCGACTTCCTATACGCCGCTAGCGCCGCCATGCTGCACCTCAGCCGCCTGGCCGAGGATTGGATCCTATATTCCAGCGAGGAGTTCGGCTGGCTGGAACTGGGCGATGGCGTGACCAGCGGATCGAGCCTCATGCCGCAGAAGAAGAACCCCGATTCGCTGGAGTTGATCCGCGGCAAAAGCGGCCGCGTGATAGGTTGCCTCACCTCGCTGCTGGTCACCATGAAGGGCCTGCCCATGACCTACGATCGCGACATGCAGGAGGACAAGGTTCCGGTCTTCGAGGCCGCGGACCAGTTGGCCGGCTCGCTCGAAATGGCGCGCGCGGTGGTGGAATCCGCGAAGCTCAACCCGGCCAAACCCGCGGCGGCGGCGGAAGAGAGCTGGGTGGTGGCGACGGACCTCGCCGAGGCGCTGGCGCGCGCCGGCACGCCGTTCCACCAGGCCCACCAGATTGTCGGGCGGCTGGTGCTGGAGAGCGTCCGCGCCGGCCGGAAGCCCTCGGACTGGACCGCCGAAGAGCTGGCGCGCTTCGCGCCCGAGTTCAAGCCCGAAATGGCCGCGCTGCTGCACCCCGCGGCGGGCATGCGGTCGCGCGAGGTCCCCGGCGGCACCGGCCCCGAGAGCGTGGCTCGTGCGCTCGCCGAAGCCCGCGAGCGCCTGGCACACATGCGCGTATGAGCAAGAGCTATCGCCAGGGGCAGATCCTCAATCTGATCCGCAGCACGCCCATCCCCACCCAGGAAGCGCTTGCGGCGGAGCTCAAGAAGCTGGGCATCGAAACCACGCAGGTGACGCTCTCGCGCGATATCCGCGATCTGCGGCTGGTGAAGTCGCGCGAAGGCTATCGCGAAATGGCGGAGGAGGAAACCGGGCGGCAGCTACAGCTCGAAATGCTGGCCTCGGAATTCCTGCTCGACGTGCGCTCGGCGCAGAACCTGGTGGTGCTGAGGACCTCGCCGGGCAATGCCAACTCGGTGGCCGTGGCGCTCGATCACGCCGCCTGGCCGGAGGTAGTCGGCACCATCGCCGGCGACGACACCATCCTGGTGATTGCCGCCGACAACACCACGGCCCGCACGCTCCAGAAGAGATTCCTGGAGATTCTGGAAAAGAGCTGAAGCCTCCGCCCTACCCCGCCGCGCTGTAGACCAGCGAGGGCGCAGAATTTTCCTGCGGCCGGTTTTCGAGCACCGCGGTCTGCAACTGCTCGATGGCTTCCACCACGCGCTCCACCAGGCCATCGGTTTGGGCCATGGCGGTGCGGGTGGATGCCAGTTCGGTGGTCTGGGCGGCCAGCGTCCGCTCGAAGTTGTCGACGTCCTCGGCCACCGCTTTGCGGAGCTCCTTCAGGTCCACCAGTTGGGCTTCCACCTTCCGCCGCGTTTCTTCGGAGCGCTCCTGCGAAGCCTTGACGATCTCCTCGAGACGCTCCAGACGGGCGGCCAGCAGCTCGCCGATGCCGTCGAAGGCCACGCCGGAATGCGCCGCGAGGCTGCGCACGGGCACCGGCGCCGGGCTGTGCTCGCGCTTTTCCAGGCGCGCCAGCATGCGCGCTTCGAGGTCTTCGATTCCCGTGTGCTGGGTCGCCTCTTCGCCGGTGCGCACGGCGGCGTAGATCCTCTTCAGCTCGATCTGAATTTTCCGCAGCCTCCAGCGCTTCTCCGGATCGACGGTCATACAGTGCGCCGAGAAGCGGTCCGCGATGGTATTGCCGGATTTGTCCGGCCAGCCCTGCTTCAGTGCCGCTGCCAGCTCCTTGGGATTGGCGCCCTGGAACGCTCGCCGGCCGGTGAGCATCTCGTAGAACACCGCACCGAAAGAGAAGATGTCGCTGCTGGCATCCGGCTGCTTGCCGTCCAGCAGTTCCGGCGCGGTATACGGCGTGATCGGCCCCCAGAAAGCTTCCGACGGAGCCAGCTCGATGGCCGGCCCGTTCACGATCACGCTGGCGCTGGACACTGCTCCATGGGCGCAGTTTTCGTCGTGAAGCTGCCGCAAACATTCCGCCAGCATCATGGCATTGCGCACCGCTTCGGCGGCGGACATCCTGCCTTCGCGCAGCCGTTCCGCGAGAGTCTGTGTTTTCGTTCCTAAAGTGTCAGACATGCACGTGTCTTTCGTATACATCTTAAGATGAACGTAGCGGATATAGGTTACAAAGACAAGTCCCGAAGGTAAGGGCTATGCTGCTCGCATGCAGGTACGGTACTATTACTTTAAGCCCCGTACTAAAGGATAGTACGACCGGATGACGCCGGTCAGGCGACCCCGCCGCGCAGAATGGAGGCCGCGGTGGGCGGCGCGGCTCGCGGCAGGCCGGGCTGTTCGATGGCTTCCGGCGGGGCGTCGCCTTCGCCCGGTGCGAGGAACAGGTTGGCGTCGATACCGTGCTGCCGGGTATACAAGTCGTAGTATCGCCCTTGCAGCGCATACAAGGACTGGTGGGTGCCGCGCTCGACGATGCGGCCTTCTTCCACCACCAGGATCTGGTCCGCGCGCCGGATGGTGGAGAGCCGGTGTGCGATGACGAAGGTGGTGCGGCCCCTCATCAGGTAAGCCAGCCCCTCCTGAATCGCGGCTTCGGATTCCGAATCGAGGCTCGATGTGGCTTCGTCCAAAATTAGGATGCGGGGGTCGGCGAGGATCGCGCGGGCGATCGAGACGCGCTGGCGCTGCCCGCCGGAGAGCTTCACGCCGCGCTCGCCCACCACGGTGTCGTACTTCTTCTCGAAGCGCTCGGCAAACTCGTCCACGCGCGTGATGCGACACGCCTCGAGGATCTCGGCCTCGGTCGCACGCGGCCGCGCGAAGGCCACGTTGTCGCGGATCGTGCCGTCGAAGAGGAAGGTGTCCTGCAAGACCACGCCAAGCTGCGTGCGGTAGGCGTCCAGCCGCACGGTCGAGAGATCCACGCCGTCCACCCGCACGGCGCCGGAAGTGGGCTCGTGAAACGCGGCCACCAGGCTGATGATGGTGGACTTCCCTGCCCCGGACGGCCCCACCAGCGCGGTCACCTTTCCCGGCTCGGATTCGAAGTGGATGTCGAACAGCACGGGCTTGCCGGGGTCGTAGGCGAAGTCCACGCCCTCGAACGCGACGTAGCCGTGAATCGACCCGAGCACGCGGTTGCGGCGCGGGTCTTCGTCCTCGGGATGCTCGGCCAGCACTTCCTGGGTGCGGTCGAGGCCGGCCAGCGCTTCGGTGACCTGCGTGCCGATTCCCACCACCTGGAACATGGGCGCCACCAGGAACGCCAGCGACGCGGTGAAGCTCATGAAGCCGCCCAGGGTGAGCGTGCCGCTGAAGATCTGGCGGGCGCCGACATACATCACGGTGGCGCCGACGAGGCCCATCAGGACCGCGGCCGAAAGGCTCATCAGCGAAATGGCGGTGAGCGATTTCAGGATGTTGTCCAGCAGGCGCTGGACGCCGCCGGAGAAGACCCGCGCCTCCTCGGCTTCGGCGTGATAGCCCTTCACCACGCGCACGCCGGCCAGCGATTCGGTGAGCCTGCCCTGGACTTCCGCGTTGATTTTGCCGCGCTCGCGGAAGATCGGCCGGATGCGCCCGAAGGCCTGCCGCAGGCCGAGCGCGAAGACGGCGATGAACAGCAGTGCCAGCGCGGTGAGCAGCGGGCTGAGCCACAGCAGGTAGGCGAGCGAGAGCAGCGCGGTGACGATGCCGCCGGCGAAATCCACCAGGCCGGTGCCGATGAGGTTGCGCACGCCTTCCACGTCGGTCATGATGCGCGAGACCAGCGCGCCGGTCTTGTTGGTGTCGTAATACGCCACCGGCAACCGGCCCACGTGCTCCTGCACCATGCGCCGCAGTTCGGCGATGAGGCGCTGCGCCTCCTTCGAGAGCAACTGCGTGAGGCTGAACGAGGTGGCGCCCTGAATGATGGTGGCGACGAACACCGCGCCCACCAGTGGACCGAGCAGTTGTTTCTGGTGCTTGTTAATGATGTTGTCCACCAGGAACTTGGTGGAGACCGGCAGCACCATAGCGCACAGCCGGTTGATCATCATTATGGCGAAGCCGAGGGCGAGCAGCTTGCGGCGCGGGCGCACGAGTTGCTTGAGCAGCGGCCAGGCGCCGCGCAGGTGCTCGGAGGTCTTCGCTTTTTTGGCCGGTGCCGGCGCCATTCCTCTCAGTGTGGCACAACGGCGGGCGAGGTCGATTGCTCACCGTGGAACGCCGATTGCAATCAGCTTGGCATGCCTGAAAAGAAGACCATCGAACGGGCCCGCCGCGACGCGCGCGAGGGGAAGTCCGCCTCGACGCAAGCCGGCGAATTCGTTCGCGAAGAAATGGAGCATATCCGCAAGGGCAAGCACGGCGCCCGTTCCACCAAGCAGGCCATTGCCATCGGCCTCTCGAAAGCGCGCCGCGCCGGGGTGAAGCTCAAACCGCCGAAGAAAGGAACCGCGTCGAAGCGGACGCGCAAGCAGGCGCAGCGCGACGTGGCCAAGGGCCGCGGCGCGGGCACGCGCAAAAACGTCAGCCGGCAGGCGAAGAGCGCGGCGCAGGCGCGCAGGCGGAGAGGCACCGTGGCCGCCGGAACGCAGAGCAAGGCGCGGGGCTCGCGGTCGCGCACCACGCACAAGCGGGCCGCCTGAGCGGGCCGGATCGCGCGCGCATCGACTTCCCCGGCGCCGTCTGCTACGGGACTGGTGAGCAGATCCGTGCGCATGGACCCCCAGGCTCTCGCCGCGCTGCGGGACGAACTCGGCGGCATCCTTTTCGGCGCGCTGTTCGTGTATTTCGGCATGGCCGCATGCGCCGTCGCCGCGGCTTTGCCGCGCCGCCTTCAGAGCGCCTTGCCCGGGGTGGATGCGGTGCCGGGCACGGGTTTCCGGCGGCGCTGATCGCGGCCATGATCAAGACCGCCATGGATACCGGGACGCGGCGCGCGCGGTACTCGGCCGCCGGGCATCCGCCGCTGGTGCGCTTCCGCGCGGGTGAACTGGAGCGGATCGAGAGCAACGGGCTGCTGTTCGGAGTTCGGCCCGGGTCGGACTACCCGGTGTGCGAACTGCCGGTGGAAGCGGGCGACCGGCGGCTAAAGGAGGTGCTGCGGAGCAGCGCGGAGGCGGCGGCGGAGGGCGTCGCGCATGCCGGCGGCGGTGACGCCGAGGACATCGAATCCGGCGGC
>JAJYLS010000333.1:0-4308 GCA_021787555.1 Acidobacteriota bacterium
ATCTCGGATGGGCGGCGCTGCTGCGCTACAACGAGCACAAGAAAGAACTGTGGGGCTGCGAGCCGCACACCACCAACAACCGCATGGAACTGCGCGCCGCCATCGAAGGCCTGCGCGCGCTCAAGGAAGACTGCGAAGTGGAAATCGTGACGGATTCCGAATACCTGAAGAACGGCATCACCGCCTGGATCCACGGCTGGAAACGCAAGGGCTGGATGACCGCAGCCAAAAAGCCGGTCGTGAACCAGGACCTCTGGAAGGCGCTCGATGCCGAAGTCGCCCGCCACAAAACCACCTGGGTCTGGACCAAGGGCCACGCCGCACACGCCGACAACAACCGCTGCGACGAGTTGGCCTCCCGCGCCGCCCGCGAGCAGTGTAATTCATGACACCGCCCCATAGTCCGGAGCTTGCAACTTTCCCTGCAAACCCGGGTTGAAAATAAAGGATTTATGTGCGAAATCTTGCAGCTTTTCCTGCAAAACCTCGATATAGGCCGCGTTTTCGCGCGTAGGGATCAACCCTGTTAGAATGAGCCTTCACCCTCTCCATGTCCGCATTCGCGAGTACCCCGCAACCGGCGCCGGAAGTCGGGCCTGAGCGCGTCGACCTTCCCCGTCCGGGCCCCGGAAGGAAGAAGTGGCTGATCGTTCCTGTGCTGATCGCCGCTGCCGCCGGCGCCGCCTGGCTGGTGCGCACGCGCCAGGCCGCCAAGCCGGCCGCGCTACTGCTGGTGCGCACCGCGCGCGTGGTGCGTGGTGACCTGGACCGCACCCTGCGCCTCTCCGGAACGCTTTCCGCCACCAATTTCGCCAATATCACGGCGCCCCTCATGCGTGCGCCGGACGCCGGCCGCGGCCAGGTGCTCATCTACCTCCCTCCCCCCGGCGTGTTCGTCAAGAAGGGCGACGTGGTGGCGCGCCTCGATGCCCAGGCCATTAAGGACCACCTGGACGACGTCGAAGCCATGGTGGACCAAACCTACATGGACCTCCGCAAGCTGAAGGCGCAGGAGGCCGCGCAAATGGAGTCCATCCTTCAGAACGTCCGCGTCGCCAAGGCCAACGTGCAGAAGGCGCAGCAGGACATGCGCTCGCTGCCGGTGCGCAGCATGATCGACCGCGAGAAATACAAGCTGGCGCTCGAGGAGGCCCAGGCCATCTACGGCGATGCGCAGCGGGAGGTCCCGCTCACCGTCGAACATCAGGCCGCCGAGTGGCGCAACGCCGAAATCAACCAGGAACAGCAGGTGCGCCACCGCGACCGGCACCGCGTCGACGTGACGCGCTTCACCATCACCGCGCCCATTGACGGGCAGGTCGTCATGAAGCCCATCTGGCGCAACGGCGAGCAGGGACAGGTGCAGCTCGGCGATGAGCTCGCTCCCGGCCAGCCCTTTATGCGCATCGTGAATCCATCGGTGATGCAGTTGGACACCAGCATCAACCAGGTCGATGCCGAGTTCGTGCGGCTGGGGCAGCGCGCCACCATCCGGCTGGACGCCTATCCCGGCCTGGTGCTCGAGGGCAAGGTGGAAGCCGTGGGCACCATGGCCCTCGGCGGCCGGCGCACCAATTACTATATCCGCGATATCCCCGTGCGTATCGCCGCTGAGACGAAGGACCCGCGCGCCATTCCCGACCTCACCGCCAGCGCCGACGTGGTCATCGGCGAACAGGACAATACCTTGCTCATCCCCCGCGAAGCCGTCCAGGAGGAGGACAGGAAATCGGTGGTTTATGTGAAGCAGCCCAATGGCTTCGTTCCGCGCAAAGTGGAGCTGGGGATGGCCAATGACGTCCAGGTGGCGGTCACTTCCGGTCTCAAAGCGGGCGAGGAAATTGCCCTACAGCCACCGTCGCCAGCGAGGTAGCTCTATCCACTCAGGGTGCCGCTTCGTGCTCATGACTTGTATCAGGGCACGGCTTGAGCCGTGCCGTGCGGTTCGCGCATTGCAAAGGCTTTAGCCCCTGCTCGGGTCAGCGCCAGCGGCTGAAGCCCCGAGAGGGGGCGCCGCGGGCGGCCCGACTAAAGTCGTGCCCTGATACGACAACGGATTTTCATAGCAATCGTTGCCGTCTGTCAGCAGCGCGCCAGCCAGTCGAAGACCTTTTCCTGAAGCCGCGCCGGAAAGCGGTTGAAGTCCTCGGGCGCGTCGAACTCGAGCGCCTCTTCCCGGCCGAGCAGCCGGTACACCCGCCGCGCCGCCTCGACTTCACGCGTCACATCGGCCACCCGCGCATAGCGGTCGAGCGTTGGCGCCACCACCAGAACGGGGCGCGGCGCCACCAGCGCCAGCACTTCGTCGTAGTCGAACGGCGCCCGGTCTTCGTGGCCGGTGAAAAACCCCAGGCGCGGCAGCAACCCATGCAGGTGCGAATAGTGGCGGATCCCTTCCACGCCCCTGTCCGCCGTGTCCAGCCGCAGCGGATCCACGCCGCACACCGCGGCCACCGCGTGGATGCGCGGGTCGCGGCCGGCCACCATCAGCCCCACCTTGGCTCCCAGCGCGTAACCGAGCAGGCAGATCCGCTGCCCATCGATCGCATCCAGCACTGCCGCGGCATCCACCGCCGCGCGCGTATCGGTCACCATCTTCCCCATCAGCGACCACTTCGGATAGCGCAAGTAGAACTCGCGCGCGTCCAGCACGCGGGAGCCGAAGCCGATCTGGTCGAACGCCACCACCGCGAACCCGCGCTTCACCAGCGCTGGAAAACTGGGCCGGCTGTCCACAATATAATTCGGCACGGTTGTGCTCCACGGCGATCCCGCGGACCAGCCGTTCTGGTAGGTATAAGGATGCAGCCAAACCACCAGCGGCCACTTGCCCGGTTTGGGCTGTCCGCCCGGTCCCAGCGGATAAAACAGGCTCGCCTGCAAATCGTCGCCGTATGCCAGGCCGGTAACGCCGATACCCTCTTCACGCAATCGGCTGCGGACCGCGGGTGCCGCCATCGGCCGGCCGAATAGTCCGGCCAGCCATCCGGAGCTCGTCATGTCGCTCCCGTTCAGCTCGTGCCGCGCCGGATACGTGAGGCCCGCCGGCTCCTCGCCCATCGCCCCGTCGATCCGCCGCCGCACCGCCGCTTTCTCCCGCTCCCACGCCGCGGCGCTATTCACGCCGTCCAGAAAGCCGCCAGGCTCGCGTCTCGGATACGCCAGCGGATCGACCGTTTCGCCCGAGACCTTGCGCCACTCCTCGAACGAATAGCCGTGAATCCAGGTCTCCGATTTGGCATGCGCTTTGCGGCCGAAAACGGCATCGAAGAAATCGACGAAATTCTCGATATCGCCGGCGGTGGTGGGATGTTCGCCCGCCCGCAGGTGCAGCCAGATGTTCTCCTCGCGTCCGAGGAAGCGGTACACGCGCCGCGCCGCGATATACGCCTGCTCGAAGCCCAGCGGGTTGCCCGCCGATTCGGCGTATCCCGCGTACAGCATCGCCCCGCGCGGCGCCACCAGCGCCAGCAGCATGTGCTGGTCCACCGGCAGCTTGTCCTCGCGTCCGGCGAAGAACCGCAGGCGCGGATGGAACCAGTGCGGCTGCGCGCCGGTGAGCAATTCGATGCTCTCGTTGGCGAACATGTCCGTGGTGTAGCGCCACGGGTCGCACTCGCCGGTGTTGCCGCTGGATGGGACCACCGCCCCGATGCGTTCGTCGAACGCCGCCGCCAGCAGGGCCTGTTTGCCGTTGCGCGAATGGCCCGTGAGGCCGATCTTCTTGCGGTCCACTTCAGGCAGCGTGTACAGGTAGTCCACCGCGCGCATCCCGGCCCACGCCCAGCGCGCCAGGCACGAAAAATCGTACTGCGGATAGAGCTCGATGTAGGCGTCCGAATCGTCGGCATGCCCGTAGACCGGGTCGGTGGCGTAGTAGATGCAGCCGATATATCCGCGCCGCACCGCGGTCGCGACCCACGGACGGTTGCGCGGATGATTGGTCAGGAAAACCGGAAACGGGCCCTTGCCCGGCGGAATCATGAGCTCGACGTGCAGGCTGCCGCGGTGCTCCGGCCCGAATTCCAGCCGCACGTCGCGCACCGTCACCCGTCCTTCCTTATGCTCACTGGTAATCGCGCCGCGGAGATTGCCCGGCGCGGGCGGCATCGTGCCGAACACCCAATGCTCGATCTGCCGGCGCATCCATTGCCGCTGCCGCTCCCATTCGGCTGCCGTCCGGACGGGCCGGGCGCCGCCTTCCTCCCGCAGCAGCAGCGGGTCCGGAAGCCCGGGAATGGAGGGCATGGCGTCGAAATCCGGCGGCAATTCGCCGGTGCGCCGCACCCAGTCCTCTCACGTGCGGTC
>JAJYLS010000333.1:4318-5747 GCA_021787555.1 Acidobacteriota bacterium
GTCGCGTTGATCCTCCCCGTCCGCGGCGGGCGGCTCGGCAGCAGGTCGTTCTCCAACAAATCGAGCTCGTGCTTCCGCACCCCGGCCTGCTGCGCCGCGAGCGGCAGAGCCCCCGCGGCAAAAAGAAAAGTTCGACGTTTCACTGAATCTCAGCGTACCGCCGAGCCAGCCAACAGCCAATAGCCAAAAACTAAAACATGAGCTTCAGCGCGAGCTGCATCCGCCGCGGCGCGCGGACATTATTGATCTGTCCGAAATTCGTCGCCGTCATGTTGAGGCTGGCGAAGCCGGCGGGGTTCACCCAGTTCAGCGTGTTCAGCGTCTCCAGGCGGAACTGCGTGGTGAAGCGCTCGCGGATGCGGAAGTTTTTCATCAGCGAGGCATCCAGATTGAAGAATCCCGGCCCGATAACCGAGTTGACGCCCTCATTGCCCGGCCGCACCTCGCCCTGCGGAACCGCCGCGAAGCAGCCCGTGTTGAACCACGCAAGGTGCTGCGCCGTCGATTGCGCCGCGCCGGAGTAGCCGTGCGGTGCGCCCGCGTTGGGATTGCAGATCATATCGGGCCGGTTCTGCCCGGTCGCCTGGCTGCCGGGGAAGAGAAAGCCCAGCCCCGCCGGATCGGTCGCCGAGGTGACGATGTTGACCGGCGCTCCGCTATAGGTCGTAAGGATTCCGGAGAGCTCCCAGCCTTTCAAGGCATAGCCCAGCGCGCCGTGGCTCTGCTTGAAAATCGGGATCATGTACACGTAGTTCACGCTCAGCACGTGGGTGCGGTTGCCGAGGTACGGCCCGTATTCGCCTTCGTGCCAGTTGTAGCTGTTCTGCGGCGCGTTGGAACGGTCGGAGCTGTTGTCCGTGAGGTTCCTCGACAGGTGTACGCCACGTTGAACATGCCCGCCGCGCCCAGGCGCTTCTTGAACATAACCTGGAAAGCGTGGTAGTTGGAGTCGAAGGCGTTCTCGGTCGTATTGATCGCGCCGTAGCCCGGATACGGCCGGAGCGCGTTGAGACGCGGGTCGTCCCCGGTGGTGAACGCGGTGGTGCCCGGGGCCGAGGTGCCGGTCCCGGTGGTGGTGTGCAAGCCCGCCGCCGCGCCGAGTCCGGGATAAACCTCGTTGACATCCACGATGCCCAGCAGATGCGTGCCCTTCGAACCGACGTAGGCCACCGAGAGCAGCGAGTCGCGTGTAAAACTGTGCTCGATGGTGAAATTCCATTGCTGCGAATAGGGAACATGGGCCGGAATCGGCGAGGCGCGCAGGGTCAGGGGCGTCGTAATCGTCCCCAGCGTGCCGGCCGTGATGTCGCTGAACGAGGCGTTGGCATAATTCACCGTCTGCACGTACGGCGGATTGGCGAAGATATTGTTCTCGTACATGCCGAACAGCGTGGAATCGTAGTAGACTCCGTAGCCCGCGCGGATGGCC
>JAJYLS010000334.1 GCA_021787555.1 Acidobacteriota bacterium
GGTGCCCTCTGGGCCCGCCCGTTCTGTCAGGGACCTCCCGCTCGATTGGGATGTTCATGGCACAGGCGACCATACTGGCAGTCGATGACGACCCCACGATCCTTCAGCTTCTGGGCGACGTACTCGAGCAGGCGGGCTACCGCGTGTTGCGTGCCGGCAACGGCCGGAGCGCGATCGAAGCATTCGAGAAGAACCCGCACGCGATCGATCTTTTGCTGACCGACGTCATCATGCCGGACCTCACCGGCCCGGTGGTGGCACAGCGGCTGCGCGCCCAGCGGCCTGACCTGCATGTCCTGTTCATTTCCGGTTTTCACGATGCCGATTTGGTACAGCGCTTCGTCACGCGCAAAGGCTTCACCCTGATCCCCAAGCCATTCACCATCAGCGCCCTGCTGCGCGTGGTGCAGGAAGCGCTGAGCGTCAGATCGGCATCGCGTAAGTAAGCGAGTGCCGCTGCGCGCGGCCGGCGCCCCCGCGTTACAATTCAAGCTGAATGCCGTACCCGAGGCAAATCGCCTGGGCGAAATTCCGGGTGACTATGGTTTGCGTGGTCGCCAGCCTGATCCTGATTACGCTGTTCTGGCTGCTGACCGGCGGCACGCTCTTCCAGAAGAAGGCCACGCTGTACCTCTACATCCCGGACGCCACCGGCCTGGAGCGCGGCGCGCCGGTCTCGGTGAACGGCATCGACGTCGGAAAGGTGAGCGCCGTAGGGCTCTCGGGCTCGAACCAACCCAATCGCATCGTGAGAGTGAGCCTGAGCGTGTCGCGCCCGATGCTTCACCTCATCCCCACGGATTCCACGGCGCAAATCAGCAACGAAACGATGCTGGGCGATAAGTTCGTGGATGTCACCAGCGGCCGCAGTCCGACCCACATTAAGTCCAGAGGCGAAATCCAGTACCAGCCTCCCACGACGTTCGTAAAGACGCTCGATCTCGAGCAGTTCGAGCAGCAGTTGCGCATCCTGGATGCGACCCTGCGCGACATCGAGGAGGGCCGCACGCCGCTGGGCCAGTTCGTCATCGGCGACCAGATGTACCGCGACGTGCTCAGCCGGGTGATCGACATCCAGAATGCGCTCCACCGGGCCACCAACACGGCCACACCGCTGGGGCGCATGTTCTACACCGACCAGTTTTACCGGACCATCAGCGACCCACTGGTCTCGCTGGACCAGAGCCTCGCAAAGATTCAATCCGGCCAGGGCACGGCCGGGCAACTTCTCCGGGACAGCGGCGAATACGAGCACCTGCGCTCCGCCGCCGGGGACCTGCGCAGCTCGATTGCGAACCTGCGCTCCGCGCCGTTCATGCAGTCGGACACCCAGTATACGGACTGGAACCGCCGGCTGACATCGCTCGCGGCGGCGGTGGATCAATTCAACAGCAGCCCGCTATTCCGCACTTCGCTGGTTTACGACAACCTGACCGGCTTCACCCGCGACCTGGCGGAGAGTCTTCGGGATTTCCACGAGAACCCGCGGAAATATCTGTGGATCAAAATATTCTGAAGGCGAATCCGGGGTTGGATTGGATTTGACTTGGGCTATCGAGTCGCGCTATTTTGCCAATAGAGCCTCACCGGACAGGCGCGGTAGCCAAGTGGTAAGGCCAAGGTCTGCAAAACCTTTATTCGCCGGTTCGATTCCGGCCCGCGCCTCCAGAATTCCTCCAACCTGCAAGACGAGCCACGGCAATACTAGGCGCGCGTACCGGCAGACCCAGTGGGCGCCCCAGGACGGAAGCCCGCGGGCAAAACGAACCCAAACCGGCGGCCGGGCGCCGGTCCTGTGGTGGAAAGAAAGGCGTTACTCGCAAAAAGCGGCGGCCGGGCGCCAGTTTCCGGTCGCGGCTCCGTTCAGGTATGGTTTACCGCCTGCACACCGGCAGATTGCCGCTTTCTTGCGGGCATGCCGGCAAAATGCCGGCATTGCAGGTTGGAAACCTGCGCTACGACTTACGTCTCTATTGTACCGGGCGGATTCCAAATTTCGGGCCTGAAAATGGTGGTTCAGGGCGGGTAATGTATTGACGGGAAAGGGCGAAAATTTTTCGCCGAACTTGCGGACCCTGCGGATTTGCTCTGGCGAGTATCCGCAAGCTTGCGAAAACGACGTTCTGAGGCTTGCACGCGCTCACGGCCTGTCCGTCTCCGATGCTGCGTACCTGGAACTGGCGCTACGGGAGGCGATCCCTCTCGCAACGCTGGATGCGGAGCTTACCGCGGCGGCACGCGCGGAGCGCTCGGGACTGATATAACTGCCTGCAAGCCCTATACCGGCACGCTTACCAGCTTGCGCGCGAGTTCCACCGCAACGGCGGCATTCTCACCGTAGCCGTCGGCGCCGATCTGGCCCGCGAAATCTTTGGTCACCGGCGCGCCACCCACCATTACCTTCACGCGGTTGCGCACGCCCGCTTCGCGCAGCGCTTCGATGGTCGTCTTCATCGAGGGCATCGTCACGGTCAGCAGCGCCGAGAGGCAGACGAGCTGCGCGTTCCTCTCCTTGACCGCATCGACGAACATGGCGGGCGCCACGTCGGCGCCGAGGTCGATCACCTCGAAGCCGCCGCCTTCCAGCATGGCGGCCACGATGTTCTTGCCGATATCGTGCAGATCGCCCTTGACCGTGCCGATCACCACGCGGCCCGCGGGCGTCGCGCCTTGCGCCGCCAGCAGAGGGCGCAGCAGCTCGATCGCGGCCTTCATGGCGCGCGCCGAAAGCAGCAGCTCGGGCACGAAATAATCTTCGCACTCGAAGCGCCGTCCCACTTCGCTCATGGCGGGCACCATGTAGCCATTCAGGATCTCCGACGCGCCCATCCCAGCATCCAGGGCCTCGCGCGCTACCGCCGCAGCGGTCTTGTGATCTCCATTCAGGATCGCTTGATAAAGTTTCGTCAGGTCAGGCATGCGCCGCTCCATTGAACTCCCGCACTCCCTCAATCATGGCCACGATATTCTCCACCGGGGTCCGCGCCTGCACGTTGTGGATGGCGTTGAAAACAAATCCGCCGCCACGCGAAAAAACGCGGCAACGCTCGACGACCTCCCGCCGCACCTCTTCCGGCGTGCCGAAGGGCAGCGTTTTCTGCGTGTCCACTCCCCCGCCCCAGAACGCGATGCGCTCGCCGTACGCCTCCTTCAGGTGCGTGGGATCCATGTTCGCCGCCGAGCACTGCACCGGGTTGAGAATATCGAAACCGGCTTCAATAAACGACGGAATGAAACGGTCCACCGACCCGCAGGAGTGCTTAAAGGTCTTCCACGCGGTGTGGCTGTGCACCCAGTCGTTCACGCGCCGGTAATACGGCAACCAGAGGTCGCGGAGCGTTTTCACCGAGCAGAACGTGCCGGTCTGGGTGCCGAAATCCGTCCCGCAAACATAGAGAATATCAATCATGCCTCCGCAGGCCGCGTGCAGTTTCGCCAGGTTCGCCAGCGCGATGTCGCACTGCCGGGAGAAGATCTCGTGAATATAATCGCGGCGCGAGGTGGTGGACATGTACCACTCGGTAATATCGCGAATGCCCTTGGGATGCTTCATGAAGGGCGCGGGCACCAGGGCGATGTCGCCGAACGCCGTGCCACCCAGGGCCGCCAGCACGGCGCGACCGTCTCGCACGGCCACCTCGGCATCGGCCTTCATCGAGGCTACTTCGTCGCCGGTGAGTTCGCGGAACTCCTCGAGGTTGTCTTCCACGTTGAGCTTCTTTTCCACGATCGGCTCCTGGCGGATGATCGTGTCGAAGAAGTAGCCGTCCCTGGGCATGCGGGCGCTGGGCGGCGCGGTCAGATCGCCTTCGGGATAGACCAGGGTGTCGCCGTTGGTATCGGTGGTGGTATTGAAGCCACCGGGCACAAGCACTTCCAATCCCTGATGCGTGCGCCAAGGCTTCCAATCGGTGATGGGCACGCCGAACATGGTGTTGCGCCGGTACACGCCGTTCACGTCCACGCCGAGGGCCTGCTTGAGGTCCTCCTCGATGAGCCCGAGCATCTGGAACGGCTCGAATACCTTGACGGGGTGGCGCGGGAGCCCGTAATAGTCGCGCAGGGCCGAGACCGCGCTCACGTGCATGCCGCTGACCGTGGTGCTGCCGAAATCCATGGGAACCCGGTCGGGCTGCCGGTGTCCGATCGCCGCCAAAACGCGTTCCTTGCTGGTCATGAGTGCCGCCGAACCGCAGTGTATCAGATAGCGCGATCCGTTTTCGCGCGCGGCGCAAGCTAAAATGAATCTCGTGAATCTCGATGAGCTGATGGCTTCCGCGCCCGTGCTGCTGGATGGCGCGCTCGGCACCGAACTGCTGCGGCGCGGATTGGAGGACGGCGCCTGTCCGGACTCCTGGAATTTGCAGCATCCGGACCTGGTGGCCGAAGTGGCGCGCTCGTACGCGCAGGCGGGGAGCCAGATTGTCCTGACGAATACCTTCCGCGCCAACCGGATTGCCTTGCAGCCATACGGCCTGGCGGACCAGGCGCGGGCCATCAATCGCGCGGGCGTGGGTCTCGCGCGCGAGGGCGCTGGCGGGCACGCGCGCGTGTTCGCATCGCTCGGGCCTTCGGGCAAGCTGATCGCGGCGGAGGAAATCGGCGAAGCGGAATTGCGCGCCGCGTTCGAGGAGCAGGCGGCGGTGCTGGCGGAAGCCGGGGCCGATGCGCTCGTGCTCGAAACCATGAGCGATGCCGAAGAAGCCGCCATCGCGCTTGCCGCGTGCCGCCGGACGGGCCTGCCGGCGGTTGTCTCGTTCACCTACGACAGCGGCCGGCGGCGCGACCGCACGCTGACCGGCCTCACTCCGGAACAGGCCGCCGCCCGGATGACGGACGCAGGCGCGGACGCCATCGGCGCGAACTGCGGGGCGGGTATCGCGGAGTACGTCGAGATCTGCCGCCGGCTCCGCGCGGCCACGAGGCTGCCGCTGTGGATCAAGCCCAACGCCGGCTTGCCGGAGATCGAAAACGGCCGCCCGGTGTACCGCTGCTCGCCGGAAGAATTCGCCGAACGCGTGCCCGCGCTGCTGGAAGCCGGCGCGGCATTCGTGGGCGGCTGCTGCGGCACGAACCCCGAATTCATTCGCGCCTGCGCGCGGAGGCTAGGTCCGCCATGCGCCTGAAGCTGATCGCGTGCGAGGTGCTGTACCGGGAAATCTGCGCCGCCGTGGCGCGCTCGCCGCACCAGGTGGATATCGAATTTCTGCCGAAAGGGCTCCACGACCTTGGCGGGAATGCGATGCGCCAGCGGTTGCAGGAAACGATCGACGCCGCGCAGACGGCGCACGGCGTTTCTCCCGGATACGACGCGGTACTGCTCGGCTACGGGCTGTGCGGAAACGGCGGCGCCGGCCTGGCGGCCCTGGCCGTGCCGCTGGTGATCCCGCGCGCGCACGATTGCATCGCGCTGCTGATGGGCAGCCGCGCCCGCTACCAGGAATATTTCGACGGGCATTCCGGGGTGTATTTCCGCTCCACCGGATGGCTGGAACGCGGCGAGGACCTCACGCAGGACGGCATGAGCGAGGCCCGCGCGCACCTCGGCGCCGGGCAACAACTGAAAGATCTGATCGCGCGGTACGGCGAGGATAACGGCCGCTACCTGTTCGATCAGTTGAACGCCTATCAGCAAAGCTATCGCCACCTGACCTTCATCTCGACCGGCCTCGAACCGGATGGCAGCTTCGAGCAGCGCGCCCGGGAAGAG
>JAJYLS010000033.1 GCA_021787555.1 Acidobacteriota bacterium
CAACCCCTAACCCCCAGCCCCCAACCCCCGAGTTGCAGCCGTCTCAGGTGCGCCGCACGATCGCGATCGTCGTGGACAATCTCGGAATGCCCTTCGCCGACGTGGTCCAGACCCGCATCGCCATCCAGAAGTTCCTTGCCGGACAGGTAGAGCCCGGCGACCTGGTTGCCATCCTCCGCACCAGCGACGGCATGGGCGCGCTCGAGCAGTTCACTTCAGACCCGCGCGTGCTCCAGGCGGCCGCCGGCAACATTATCTACGCTCCGACCTTCCTGCCTCCCGGTGATGTAGAAGCTCTCTCCAACGACCCGCTCGCCCGGCAGATGCAAGCCAGGGCTGAATTGTTCTCGGTTGGAACTCTCGGTAGCATCCGCGCCGTTGTGGAGGCTATGCATGAAATGCCGGGCAGGAAATCGCTGATCCTGTTTTCCGAGAATCTCCGGCTGTATCAGGAGCCGAATTGGGCGGATCCCGAGGACCGCTCCGGACCGCCGCCCGATCTGGGCGGCGAAATTTTCCCTGGAATGCGGGAACAGCTTCAGCGGCTCGTCGATGCCGCCAACCGTTCCTCCGTCGTGATCTATACCATCGATCCGCGCGGCCTGGCCGGTGACATCGACGGGCATCTCAGAGCCGGTTAAAACCGCATGGTTGTCGTGGAAGATGCGGATCTGGGTTTCGAGCTGGGGCACTTTTTGGGGGCCAAGCTGGGCGTTGAGGATCTGGTATGCGTATTCGAGTTGGGCGCCGGGTTGGAAGATGCGCACAGCGGCACTACCTTCGACCTGTGCGGGGGCGCCCCCAAACGGCTCTCCGCCGCCGCCCGCTTTCAACTCGATCCCAAGCTGCCGCCGGGCGATTACTTCCTTCAAGTGGTGGTCACCGACAAGCTGGCGAAGGAGAATTCCCGGACCGCATCGGGCTGGATGGATTTCGAGATCCTTGGTGCGACTCCTTAACTCCTCAACTCCTAACTCCTCCCGTCTTCCTAAATCACCTGCTCCATAAGCCCGATCAAATACTCCTGGTCGAGCGGCCCCGACCGGTACGTGCGCGCGTCGAAGAACCGCCACAGGCTGCGCCCCTTTTCCACGGTGTAAAAGATGAGCTGCTCCTCGATCAGGTCCTTGGCCAGCAGTTCCTGGTTGAATGCCCGCACCGAGCCCTCAAGCGTGTAGGGCACGCGGAAATTCTCCGTCGAGAGCAATTCGCCGGTGGCTTCGAACTGAAGCTGCAAGACCCTCCCGCGCACGCCGATCTGGATGAGGTTGGCCCCATCTTCCCTGAACGCGGCCTCGGAAAATTCCGAGGGGTCCAGCGCAACTTCGTCCCGCGTGAGCAGACGGTTCACACGGCTGACGAAATCGGCACAAATCGCATGCAGTTCCCCCGCCGCGGTACGGCGGAGAGCCGCCGTCTCGATGGCGTTCTTGACCACGCGGGCGTCCTTCTCCGCGAGCGTATCGATGCGCGCCGCCAGCTTCTTCAGCCGCGCCTCGCGCGCCTTGAGTTGATTTTCGCCTTGCCCCATGCACCGCGCTTCCGCATTTTACAGCATATGCCGCTCCTGTTTCCGCAGTCCCCCCAGGTCTTCCAGCCCGATCAGATCGGTCAGATCCACCCGCAGGCGCTGTAGTATGGCGTCCGCGGTGTCCAGAGATAGGGACCGTTTCCCTTTGAGAACGTTGTGGATATGCGGCTGCGACAGCCCGATGCTGCGGGCCAGCGCGCGCTCCGTTACCTCGCCGCTGCGCACTTTTGCCTGCATCAGCGAGATAAGCTGCCGCTCAAGCTCCCGAAAATTCATGGCGACCCCCGGACGCGGCATAAGCCGCGCAAGCTATTTCTCCGAGCTATAGGGTGGTAGTGAAAACGCCTATTACGTACTAGGGAGAATCCCTAAAATCTAGGGGGATTCCTTGTGATCCTCACCCGCCTAACATCTTATCACACTTAAAGATATGAATCTCCCATTACTACCGGAAGGATTATAATTTTCGGAATTGTTTTATTTGAATTCTTGACGTTTTTCTTATTAGCGGTAGATTTGAGAAAGTTTTGAAGCAACGGCGTCACGCCGCTTTTTAAGGCGCCACGCCAGGAGGCATTCTGAAAATGTTGTGGGACGATTCGAACGTACTCGGGCTCTCCAAGGCGGCATGCCGTCACTGTGGCGGCTACGGCATGCGCCCGACCGCTGCTGGCCGGGAGAAGCCCTGCCGATGTGTCTTTCGGGCCGCTTTTCTGGCCTGTTACCATAAATTCCGCGAATGCATCGAGGCGGCCCAGTGCAATGCGGTCACCCTCGATTCCTGCCCCGGCTGCGATACCCGGCGCATGTTTTCGCGGAAACGGGAAGAATATATCGCCGATTTTTGCCTCGTCAGTCGGCGGACGCTCGATGATCTCGAGTATAAAGTCTTCAAGTACCATTACCTCCTGGGCGCCGGGTGGAAGCTCTGCTGCCGGCAGATGCAAATCGATCGTGCGATTTACTTTCGCACGTTGTACCGCGTCCAGGAGAAACTCGGGCGCACCTTCGGCGAACTCGAACCCTATTCCCTCTATCCCGTAGACGAGTACTTCAAGGGTCCGGTCCGCTGCCACATGGTAGACGTGCCCGTGCGCGTGCCTCGCATTGCGGTTCGCCCCGTGAACCGCCTGCGGCTCCCCCTGACGGCGTAAAATCGATGGTTCATGGACTCCCTCACCCACACGGCTGTCGGTTTGTTCCTCAGCCGGGCGGGGTTGAACCGGTGGACGCCGCGGGCCGCCGCCATTCTTTTCCTGGCCGCCAACGCACCGGATATCGACATCCTCGCGTTGGCGGGCGGGCCGTTGAATTACCTCCACTATCACCGGCATCTCACGCATTCTCTGGTGGCGATGCCGGTGATAGCCCTGCTGGTGGTGCTGGCGGTGCGGTGGGTGCCCGGCCGGCGCGGGCGCAAGCCCATCGCCTGGTGGGGCGCATTCGGCGCGGCCATGATCGCGGTGGCCTCGCACCTGGCGCTGGACCTCACCAACCCTTATGGCGTGCGCCTGTTTCTGCCGTTTTCCGCGCAATGGGTGCGGCTGGATCTGACGGCCATCGTCGACCTGTGGATCTGGGCGGTGGTGCTGCTGGCCATTGCCGGGCCGTTCCTCGGCCGCCTGGTGGGCGCCGAGATCGCCTCGAAGCCCAGCAAGCCGAGCCATTATGGCCGAGGCTTCGCCGTGTTCGCGCTAGTCTTCCTGCTGCTGTACAACTGCGGGCGGGCGGTGCTCAACGCGCGGGCGGCGGCGGTCCTGGAAGCGCGCCTTTACGGCGGCTCGCCGCCTCTGCGCGCCGCGGCCATTCCGGGCTTCGCCGATCCGCTGCGCTGGCGGGGTGTGGTGGAGACTTCGGATGCCTACGCCGTGGCGGAGGTGGACCTCACCGGCGAATTCGATGCCGAACGCGCGGCCCTGTACGCCAAAGCGCCGCGCGGCCCGGCTATCGAAGCCGCCCGGCGGACGCCCACGTTTCAGGAGTTTCTACGGTTCGCGCAATTCCCGTTATGGCGCGTGGTGCCGGCGGCGGAGCCGCAGAACGGCACGCTGGTCGAGGCCATGGATCTGCGGTTCGGAAGCCCGGCAGCTCCGGCCTTCGTGGCGAGCGCCGTCCTGGATGCCAACCGCAAGGTCATCAGCACCGCTTTTCAATTCCGCCGGTAGCCTTCGTTTTTTACTTCAGCGTTCTGGCGAAAAACGCTTCCATCCGGTCGAGCGATTCCTGGAAGTATTTCGGGCCGTTGGCGAAGCCGTGGCCGGCGCCTTTGACGATGTCCAGTTCGGCGGGAACGCCGTCGGCTTTGAGCTTCTCGTACATGCTGACGGACTGCTGGTAAGGCACCAGGCGATCGTCGTCGCCATGCATGAACAGGAACGGCGGATCGCCCTTGGACACGTAGGTAATGGGGCTGGCCTTGACGTAGATTTCGGAATTTTGCGCGTAGGTGGCGCCCAGGAAAGCGAAAACCGGGCCGGTCGCACCGGTGGAATTGCGCAGACCGGCGGCCACAAAGTCGGTTACGGGGTACAGCGCGGCGACTGCCTCCACCTTGCTGGACTGGTCCGGGTTGCCGCCATCGCCCTCGAATTCGCGAACACCCGCGGTGACGCCCAGCAGGCACACCAGGTGCCCGCCCGCGGATCCGCCGGCGGCGCCGATCCTATCCGGATTGATATGGTATTCGGCGGCGTGAGCGCGGACCCAGCGCACCGAGGCCTTTACATCCTCGATTGCCGCGGGAAATTTGGCCTCGCCAGAAAGCCGGTACTCGATGCACGCGCCAACAAAGCCGTGGGCGGCCATCAGCGTCGCCTGGCGGCGGAAGCGCGTCTTGTCTCCGTTCACCCACCCGCCGCCGTGCACCCACACCACCGCGGGGAAGGGGCCGGCGCCAGCCTTGGGATAGTACAGATCCAGGCGCATCTCGCGGGCGCCGTACTTGGCGTAGACAAGATTGGTCTTCATGGCCACAGTGCCGGGAAGCTGGAAGGGCGGGTTCTCCCCGCCGCCTTGCCGCTTTTGAGCGCACAGCGGGAGGGCTGCCAGGAGGATGCAAAAAGTCAGTGTCTTCATCGGGGATTCCTTGTGATCCGCACATATGGTAACCGGTTCCTGTTTCTGTTGTCATATTCGGCACCCATCGGAGAATCTTTCGGCCAAAAATCGGATACAGCGCAGACGGCCCCTCCAGGGCATTGATCCGGCGGGCGAATGGTGGTATCCGATAACCAGTGCTCAGGTGGCTTGGCGAGCCGCCTGGCGGGGTTTTGATTCACTGATTGGGAGGTGTGTCGATGCGGCACTTGCTGCTGCTGGTACTGATCGGGCCCGCGGCATTGCCGGCCCCGGCGGCTTGACCCGGGGGGTGAATAGTGGTACGTGATATCTAATGCTTCGGTGGCCTGACAGGCTGCCGGACGGGCTCGTAACGAGATTCACTGGAGGTTTAGTTAAGTTAGTGCGCCATTTGTTGCTGCTAATACTGATCGGGCCCGCGCTGTTGCCGGCCCAGAACACTTCTTGCTCGCTTTCGGGAACGGTATTGGATCCGGGCGGTGCGGCGATGCCCGGCATCCAGGTCACGCTGACCGGCGAAGACAACGGTTTCGTTCGAACCGTAACCACGACCAGCGAAGGCTTCTTCGCTTTTCCGGACCTGACGGCGGCGACGTTCACGTTATCCATCGAGGCATCCGGCTTCAAGACCTACCGGCAGACGAGTATCGCCATCGATGCGGGCGAGTCCCGCTCGGTGGGCCAAATCCGGCTGGAACTGGGCCACGTGTCCGAGGAGGTGACGGTCACCGCGGAACCCGCGGCGGTGAACCTGGTGACCGGCGAACACTCGGGCACCCTGACGGGCGAACAACTCGACGAGATCGCCCTGCGCGGGCGGGATATTTTCGACGCGGTGAGCCTGATGCCCGGCGTGGTGGACACGACCGACGGACGCGAAGCGCCCAGCCCCAACAGCCCAGCTAATATTTTCATCTTGGGCGGGCGCAACGACCAGAAGAACGTCACTATCGACGGCATGAGCATTCTGGATACGGGCTCGAACGCGGCGGTCTCGGCCATGCCCTCGATGGACTCGGTGGCCGAAATGAAAGTGATGATGTCGGCGTATTCGGCGGAGAACGGGCGCAACCCGGCGTCGATCAGCATCATCACCAGGGGCGGCGGCAACCAATTTCACGGACAGGCGTCCTTCTATTTCCGCAACGAGGCGCTGAACGCCAACAATTACTTTTCCAACGAAGCCGGGGAACCGCGGCAGGAATACCGCTATAACATCGCCAGCTATTCGATCGGCGGGCCGGTGATTTTGCCGAAGTACCATCCGTCGCGCAAGCGGCTGTTCTTCTTCTTCAGCCAGGAATTTCAGAACCAGGTGGTGGCGTACCCGGTGGAAGAGGTGACGGTGCCGACGGCGCTGGAGCGGCAGGGCGATTTTTCGCAGTCGTACAACAACAAGGGCAACAAGGTCAATGTGCAGGACCCGCAGAACGGGAAGAAAGCGTTTCCGGGAAACGTGATTCCGGCATCCCGGCTGAATCAGGTCGGGCAGAACATTCTGAACATTTTCCCGCTGCCCAATTTCGTGGACCCCAACATCGCCACGCGCTACAACTGGAACTACTACTCGGCGGAATCGGCGCCCTATAACCGCCGGACGGAGACGGCGCGCGTGGACTGGTCGCCGCGCGACAACTGGCAGATCTATTTCAGCGGCAGCAATAACGCGGACAGCCACGATTTGCCCTATAAAGGCGGCACGCCTTCCTGGCCGGCGGGTTCGCTGAATTTCCCGCTGGTGACCATGGGCGACTGGCATCCGGGGCGCGTGTTCACGCTGCACTCCGCCAACAGCCTCTCGGCGACGCTGTTCAACGAAGCGGCGGTAGCCGTGAGCGGAAACACCATTGACGTCAAGGTCCTCGACCCGCAGGCGGTGGACCGTACCAAGCTGGGAATCGATATCCCGATGCGCAATCCATCGCTGAACCCCATGAACCTGATTCCGACTATGTCGTTCAGCGGCATCGCGAACTTCGCGAACCCCTCGCTGTACGACGGCTTGCCATATTACAACCAGAACACGCTCTGGAGCTTTATCGACAACGTGTCCAAGGTGCGCGGCACGCACAGCTTCAAGATGGGGATTTATTTCGAGCGCACGCAGAAGATCCAGAGCGCCAATTCGGCCATCCACGGGGCGCTGAGTTTCAATACCAACGCGAACAATCCGCTGAACGCCAACAACGCCTATGCCAACGCGCTGTTGGGGAACTACCTCAGCTACTCGGAAGCCACCGCCTGGCCGCGGGGCGATTATCTTTTCACCAATACGGAATGGTATTTCCAGGACGATTGGAAGGTGCGGCCCAACCTGACGCTGAATTACGGTGTGCGGTTCTATCACGACCCGGCGCAGTATGACGCGCGCGGCCAGGGGGCGTCCTTCTCGCCGACAGCATGGGATCCGGCGCAGGCGCCGGCGCTGATCGCGCCGGCGGTGGTGAACGGCGCGAACGTGGGCATCGATCCGCTGACTGGCGCGACTTACAGCACCGGGCTGATCGGCGACTTCGTGCCGGGCGTGGGCAACTTTGCCAACGGAGAACTCCTGGCGGGGAAGAACGGCGTGCCGTTCTCCATCTATAAGGTGGGGCCGCTGGCGGTGGCGCCGCGGCTGGGATTCGCCTGGGACCCTTTCGGAACCGGCAACACCTCGATCCGCGGCGGCGGCGGAATCTACTACGACCGCATCGAAGGCAATCCCACCATGAACCTGATCACCAATCCGCCGCTGGCCTACGAACCCGCGCAAATGTACGGCACGTTTGCGGATATCGCCGCGTCGGCGGGGACCGGTTATCTTTCGCCGAGCGCGGTCACGTCGCTGGCAAGCCCGCCGCATCAGCAGCAGATTTATAACTACAACCTGGAGATCGACCGGCGGTTCGGGACGAACCTGGTCTCGGTGGGATACACGGGATCGCTGGGGCGGCACCTGCTGTGGACGCGCAACATCAACCCCGTGCCGCTGGGCGCGGCATTCGTGGGTCTGAACCCGCAGAACAGGAACCCGCAGACGCCCAAGACGGCGCTGCCGGATAACTTCATGCGGCCGTACTCCGCCTACGGGAACATCAACCTGTTGGAGTTTGCCAACAACTCGAACTATAACGCGCTGATGCTGGCGTTCCAGCACCGTATGTCGCACGGGCTGAATTTTTCGGCTTCGTATACCTATAGCAAAGCGCTGGATTTTGCGGATGCGTATGGCAACGCAGTGGATCCGTTTCTCAGCCCGCACATGAGAGACTACGGCCCGGCGGCCTTCAACCGGCCGAACGTGTTCACCTGCAACTTCTATTACAACCTGCCGAAGCCGGGGAAGTTGACGGGCATCCGGCCGCTGGGCTGGGTGGCGGACAACTGGGCGCTCTCCGGGGTGGTGCGCACGATGACCGGCGCACCGTATAATCCGACCTATATCCTCAGCACAGCCGTGAACCAGCCGAGCGGTTCGAATTCGGACAAGGCGGTGCTGGAGGTCGTCAACCCCACGGCGCCGCCGGCGCAGCGCTTCGGGCCGCCGCCGGAGCCCACGGCCGCGGGCAGTCCGCCGGCCAATGCGGCGTGGACCATCGACAGCAACGAGCCGCAGTTGGGCAACCTGGGGCCGAACGTGCTCATCGGGCCGGGTACCAACAACTGGGACCTGTCGCTCTACCGGAACATCCAATTCACGGAGCGGGTGAGGGGCATGCTGCGGTTCGAGTCGTACAACACGTTCAACCACACGCAATTTTCGAGCCTCAACACGCAGGCGCTGTTCGATACGGCGGGGCAGCAGATCCAAACCGCGTTCCTGCTGCCGGATGCCGCGCGGCCGCCGCGCCGGGTGCAACTCGCCCTGCGGCTGATCTTTTAGCGGGCGTGGAGCAGTCCAGAGGCCTGCGCCACAGCGTATAATGGCCTGCATGTTTCGACGCATTTGCGTGATCGCGCTTGCGGCCGCGGCGGTTGTGCTGGCGGCCGATCCGACCGGCACGTGGAACGGCGACCAGCCGGGCCGTGACGGCAACACTTACAACATCACCTTCAAACTGAAAGCCGCCGGAGACAAACTTACCGGGACGATGGGCGGCGAGCAGTTCGAGCAGGCCGTTGCCAACGGCGAGGTCCACGGCGACGATATCGCATTTACGGTGCATCTGGATTTCGGCCAGGGGATCGATTTGAAATATACCGGGAAGGTGGCGCCCGATAACACCCAGATCGATTTCAAGGTGCAGCGGGACGGCAGCGATACGGCGCAGTCGTTCGTAGCCAAAAAAGTACAACAGTAGATGGGCTGGCTACCGCGTACGCTGCTGGTGGCCGCGGGCGTGGTGGCGCTCGTGTATCTCGGCGACTATCTCTCGCTGGTCTACCGGATTCCGAACGGCCGCGCGGAGTTCGGGACGGTCCGGGTGCAGCAGGTCTACACCGTCAAGTTGAAGAACAAGAAGACGGAGTATATGTTTCAGCCGCCGCAGGAGGAGCAGTGCGTACATTCGCTGTTTCCCCATCTGGGGCTGACGCCGTGCTGGTACCTGGAGCGGCACCGGAAGCAGGAAATCGATTATTAACGACGCGCTCTTCAGCCGGCGCGCTTGCGGGCGACCACCTGGCGGCGCATCATGCCGATCAGGCGGCGGGTGCCGCGCACCCAGTCGGGAAACAGATCGACATATTGATATTCCTTGCGGACGGAGCGCGGCACGGCGCAGTCACCCAGGCGCACGGGCACGACGAAGATGTCGTCGAGCGGAACCTGGCGGGCGCAGTCCAGGGCGTAGCGGATTTCGGCCTGGAAGCCGCCCTTCTTGCGGACCGAATTGCCGGAGAAGCAGGCCACGAAGAATTCGGAAGTTTCAATGGCGCTTTCGATGGCGCGCGGCCAGTTCTGGCCGGGCAGGAGACGGCGGACATCCATCCAGGGATAGAACCCGGCGGCGGCGAGCTCGTCGAAGAGGCGTTCGGCGAGGGGTTGGTCCTCTTTCACGTAGGCGATGAAGACCTGCGGTCCGCGGCGCGGCTCGAAGCGGAAACCATGGGGCGCGGGATAGAAGATGCCGAGTCCCTCGATTTCGACGGGCTGGGAGGCCGCCAGGCCTTCGAGCACCACTTGGGCGAGCTGATCGAGCGAAGCGGAATCACCCATTGCGGCGCTCCTTGCGGAACACCATTTTGCCGCCGGGGCCCTGGCGGAACTTGCCGAGGCCGGGCAGGGGCGCTTCCTTGCCTTCGCGGACGCGGGTGAGGATTTGCTGGACGAGACGGTCCAGGCGATCGGCGGCTTCGGCTTGACTGACGCCGTCGCGGCGCGCTATCCGTTCGGCTATTTCGGCCTTTTTCATCCGCTTCTTAATGTAACAGCGCGCGGGGCGGATCGCCAGATGAATTGATTTTAATTGCAGGTTAAGAGCCAGTTCATGTGCAGTCCGTTATGATAGCCGCAGGCGAATAAAAATTCGTCGTAATCCAAAAGGAGAAGCGCAATGAAGAAACTGATGATGCTGATGATCGGCCTCGGCTTGGTTCTCGGCACGACCGCGATTAGCTTTGGCCAGGACCAGCCGGCACAACAGCAGGGCAAGAAGAAGCACGGGAAGAAGAAAAAGGCCCCCAAGAAGGAAGAGAGCAAGGGCTAATCTCGTTCAGGCGAGAAAAAATTGCTGAAGGCCGCGCGCACCGTCGGGTGTGAGCGGCCTTTTGGTTTTTGGGCGGATTTTTCCCCTCCACCCCCTCCCCAAGCTGGAAACCTCCCCAATTGAGCGGCTTGCGCGTGTAACCTAAGCCTCCGGCCGGACGCCCTGTTCATATAGCCAGAAGGCCGGAAGTTTTCGCATGAACGTTCGTAACGCAATCATTCCAGGAATCTTTTTTGCCGTGGTGGCGGCGGGCGCGCAGAGCGCGACTCACACCCAGGTAGCCGGGACCATTCTCGCGGTCCGCCCGGCTGCGAATCACTTTATCCTGAAGACGGACAAAGGGGAAACGGTTGACGTTGCCACTACCGACCGGACCGTCATTATCCACGTGCCGCCCGGGGAGACCGACATCCGGAAGGGCACCAAGATGCCGTTTTCCAGCCTGGGGGCGGGCGACCGCGTGGTGGCCTTCCTGCGGGGGGAGACGGCCAGTTCGCTGGTGGTGCGGACCAAAGCAGATATCGAGGAAATTCAAAAGAAGGAACTGGAGGATTGGGCCAAGCGCGGAACGCTGGGACGGGTGACCGCGGTGGATGCGGCGGCGAAGACCGCGACCGTCGCGGCCGCCGGCAAGACGTACACGGTGCAGACGTCCGAGCAGACCCAATACCACCGCTATTCTCCCGATTCTGCCAATCCCGCCGATGCGCGGGCGAGCAATTTCGCGGAGATTCAGGTCGGGGACCAGATGCATGTCCTCGGCGACAAGAGCGAGGACGGGACGACGATCAAGGCGGAGAGCATTTACACCGGGATGTTCCGGCAGTTCAACGCGCAGATCATCTCGATCGATGCGGCTAAGGGTGAACTGACAGTGAAGGATCTCGCCACGAAGAAGCCGATGGTCATCCTGATCAATGCCGATTCCACGATGCGGAAGGTGCCGGAGATGCTGGCACAGGGCCTGGCCCGGCGCTACGGGCATGGCGGCGCGGGCGGGAGCGGGATCCGCGGGCGGCGCAGCGGCGGCGGAGCGGGCGGACCGGCTGCGGGCGGACCGGCTGCGGATGGACCGGCTGCCGGTGGTTCGGGCGGTCCGGGAGGTCCGGGGCGGGGCGGGAACATGGACTTGGCATCGATCCTCGGGCATCTTCCGGCGATGCCCCTTTCAGAACTGAAGCCCGGTGACGCCATTATGGTTTCGACGACCGCGGGCAGCGATCCTTCGCGGGTGACGGCGATCATGCTGCTGGCCGGCGTCGAACCGATCATCACCGCGGCGCCGGAATCCACGCGGGACATCTTCGCCGGCTGGGGTTTGGGCGGGAACGGCGGCGGCGGAGGAGACCAGTAAGTAACCAGCACCACCAAGGCATAAGCATTCACTGATTCGAGGAAATATGCTGAACTTGCGACGAACCCTATTTCTAATGCTGGCGGCCTTGACGGTCGCAGCCAGCGCCATGGCCCAACAGACGACAGGCACGGTGCAGGGCGTCCTGACGGACAATTCCGGCGCGGTGATTCCCGCCGCAACCGTCAACCTGAACGGCAACGGCGCCACGAAGACGGCGCAGAGCCAGGCCAACGGCAGCTACACGTTCATGGGGCTTCAGCCCGGCCAGTACACGGTGCACGTCGCCTTCCCCGGATTCAAGGCCTTCGACCAGACGGTCTCGGTAACCGCCGGCGGCGTGGCGCAGGTTCCGATTCAGCTCTCGGTGAGCGCGGAAAAGCAGGAAGTGACGGTCAAGGGCGAACCGGGGCCGAGCGTGAGCACGGAGCCCGACAACAATGCGACGGCGCTGGTGCTGAAGGGCGAAGACCTGGAGGCGCTGCCCGACGATCCCGACGACCTGGCGGATGCGTTGCAGGCGCTGGCGGGCCCGGCGGCGGGGCCGGGCGGCGGATCGATCTATATCGACGGTTTCAGCGGCGGGCAGTTGCCGCCCAAGGAATCCATCCGCGAGGTGCGCATCAATCAGAATCCGTTTTCGGCGGAATACGACCGGCTGGGCTTCGGGCGTATCGAAATCCTGACCAAGCCTGGCTATGACCAGTATCGCGGCATGTTCATGCTGAGCAACATGGACGCCACGTTCAATTCGCGCAACCCGTTTTCCAATAACAAGCCGGATTACTCGCGGCGGACGTACTGGGCCAACTTTGGCGGACCGATAGGCCATAGCCACAAGGCCTCCTTTTTCCTGGATTTCAACCGCCGGCAGATCATCGACAACGCCCTGGTGAACGCCGATTACCTGGATCCAGTGTCACTGGGGATCGTGCCGATTCAGACTTCGATCATTACGCCGCAATACCGGAACGAGATCTCGCCCCGGATCGATTACCAGTTGAGCACCAACAATACGCTGACGGCGCGCTTCGAGTATGGATGGAACTCGCGGGAGAACTCGGGCATCAGCCTGCTGCGCCTGCCGCCGCCCTACGCGCAGATGGGGTATAACGCCAATGGCGACGAGGCGAACCTGATGCTGACGGAGACGGCGGTACTGAGCACGCACGTGGTTTACGAAACGCGCTTCCAGTACGCGCGGAGCTATACGCAACTGTTCGGCAACATGATACCGCAGATCAACGTGGCGGGCGCATTCGCGACTGGCGGCAACAACATGGGCGACCAGTACACCCGGAATGCGCATTTCGAAATGCAGAACAACACCACGATATCGCATGGCAGCCACACCATCCGGTTCGGCATCCGCAGCCGGCGCGAGGGCTACATCAACGAGAGCCCGCAGGGCTTCGCCGGAAACTTCATGTTCAACGGCGGGCTGGCGCCGGAGCTGGGACCGGACAATGCGCCGATTCTGGGTTCGAGCGGAAGCCCGGTGATGACGCAGATCCTGGGCATCGAGCAATACCGGCGGACGCTGCTATTCCAGGGCATGGGCTACTCGGCGTCGCAGATTCGGGCGCTGGGCGGCATGCCGTCGCAGTTTCTGCTCCAGGCGGGGGATCCGTACGGCAGCATCGTACGCTGGGACATCGCGCCGTGGGTGCTGGATGACTGGCGCATAAAGCCGAACTTCACGCTGAGCCTGGGGCTGCGGTACGAATGGCAGACGCTGATCAGCGACAAAGCCGATATCGCGCCGCGCATCGGGTTCGCCTGGGCGCCGGGATCGGCGAAGAACGGGCGGCAGAAGACCGTGATTCGCGGCGGCTTCGGCATTTTCTACGACCGCCTCAGCCCGAGCCTGTTCATGAACCCGCTGATGCTCAACGGCAGCCGGCAGTTGAACTACGTGGTGACCAATCCGAGCTTTTTCCAGACGGCGGTTCCGGCGGGAGGCTGGTCGCCGCTGGCGCTGGGGGCGGGGACGCCGTTGACGTCCGGCCAGAACTCCATCTATTCGCTGGATCCCAACCTGGTAGCGGACCGCATGTACCAGAGCGCCATCGGGGTGGAGCGGCAGGTCACCAGCAAGACCACTGTTTCGGCAACCTTCACGAACACGCGCGGGGTGCACCTGTTGCAGACCGTGCCCATCAACACCCCGCTGCCCGGCACGTATATTCCAGGGCAGCGCAACAGCGGCGTGCGGCCTTACGGCAATGCGGGCAATCTGTACCAGTACGAATCGGGGGGGTTGATGAAGATGGACATCCTGATGTTCAACTTCAATACGCAATTCACCCGGAACCTGTCGCTGCAAGGGAATTATTCCTACACCCGGGCGGACGGCCTGGCAGGTACGCCGACGGATCCGTACGATTTCGCGGTGGACTGGGGGCGCGAGAGTTTCGAGCACCGGCACCGATTTTTCATGGCGGGCTCCTATTCGGCCCCGCTGAAGATCCAAGTCTTCCCATTCGTGGTGATCCAATCCGGCGCTCCGTATAACATCACGCTGGGACAGGATCTTTTTGGCAACACGCTGACCAACGCGCGGCCGGCGTTTGCTTCGGGACCGGGCGAGAACGTGATCTGCCCGCCGGGGAATTTCGGCTGCTTCAACATGGCGCCCTCGGTGACCAACCCGAATTTCGTGCCGCACAACTATCTCACCATGGCGGGCATGGTTTCGGTGAACGCGCGCATCAGCCGGACGTGGGGCTTCGGGCCGATCCGCAACCAGAACAACGCCATGTCGCACGACCACGGCTATCACGGCGATCACGGCCACGGCCATGGCGGCGCCATGAGCATGGGATCGGGCGGCCATTTCGGCGGGTTCGGCGGCGGCATGACCGAGCACCGCTTCAACCTCACGCTTTCGCTGATGGTGAACAACATCCTGAACCACTTCAATCCGGGCGGCTATATCGGGATGGTCAACTCCCCCAAGTTCGGACAGCCGCAGATGGTGTACACGGGCTTCGGCGGATTCGGCAGCAGCGGCACGGGCGCCGACAACCGGACGCTGGATATGCAGATCCGGCTGAATTTCTAGAAGGAGTCAGAAGCCAGGAGTCAGAATGGCGGCACAATATTCTGTTTCCTGACTTCTGTCTTCTGACTTCTTTCGATACAATTTCTATTTGAACATCTCCGTAAAAGGTGAGTATGCATTACAGGCGATTTTCGACCTCGCCTTGCAAGCGGCCGGCGAGCCGGTGAAGATCGCCGGGATCGCGCGCCGGCAGAAGATTCCGCAGAAATTTCTGGAATTGATCCTGGCGGGGCTGAAACAGGGCGGATTCGTGGAATCCCGCCGTGGCGCGGAAGGCGGATATTTGCTGGCGCGGCCGGCGGAGGCGATCACGGTGGGCGAGGTGCTGCGCTTCGTCGAGGGGGCGCAGCATGGGAAGTCGCACGGGCGGAGCAAGGTCGAGACGCCCTTCAGCGGCATGTGGGAACGGGTGGATGGAGCGGTTTCGGCGATTCTCGACAACACCAGTTTTGCCGACCTGGCGCGCGCCTGGAACGAGAAGCAGAACCGCTTCGCGATGAATTGGGAGATCTGAGGTGAGAATCTTCGACGACAATTCCTTCAGCATCGGACGGACACCGCTGGTTCGCCTGAACCGTGTGACCGGCGGGGCGAAAGCGGTGGTCCTGGCGAAGATCGAGGGGCGCAATCCAGGGTACTCGGTGAAGGACCGGATCGGCGCCAACATGGTTTGGGACGCGGAGAAGCGCGGCGTGCTCAAGCCGGGCAAGGAACTGATCGAGCCGACCAGCGGGAACACGGGGATCGCCCTGGCGTTCGTGGCGGCGGCGCGCGGATACGCGATCACCCTGACGATGCCGGAGAGCTTTTCCGTGGAGCGGCGCAAGATGCTGCACGCGCTGGGGGCCAACCTGATCCTTACAGACGCGGTGCTGGGCATGGGCGGATCCATCGTGCGGGCCGAGGAGGTGGTGGCTTCCGACCCGCAACGTTATGTCCTGCTCCAGCAGTTCAAGAATCCCGCCAATCCGGAGATCCATTTCCGCACCACCGGCCCGGAGATCTGGGAGGATACGGAGGGGGCGGTGGACATTTTCGTGGCCGGAGTGGGCACGGGGGGCACCATCACGGGCGTTTCGCGGTACCTGAAGAAGCAAGCCGGGAAGAAGATCCTCTCGGTAGCGGTGGAGCCGGCGGCGAGTCCGGTGATCAGCCAGACGCTGGCGCGGCAGACGGTCCGGCCGGGGCCGCACCGCATTCAGGGGATCGGCGCAGGGTTCCTGCCGGAGACGCTGGATTTGACAATGGTGGACCGGGCGGAGACGGTGGTGGACCAGGAAGCGGTGGAGATGGCGCGCCGGCTGGGCAAGGAAGAGGGCATCCTGGCGGGCATCTCCTCGGGTGCGGCCGTGGCGGCCGCGGTGAGGCTGGCGCAGCTTGAAGAGTTCGCGGGTCAGACCATTGTGACGGTCCTGCCGGACGCGGCGGAGCGGTACATCAGCACCATCCTGTTCGAAGGAATCGGCGGAAATTGACGGATAGGGCGCCGTTCATGGCGCTATTCTATTGACTTGACACCGCAACATTCGGAACCGGAAAAGCAGCCGCCGCGCGTCTCGGTGGTGGTGGTGTCGCACGATCGCCTGGAGATGGTGCGAAACTGCCTGGAATCGGTGGAGCGGAGCGAGGAGCGCGACCGCATCCAACTGATCGCCGTGGATAACGGCTCGCGGGACGGAAGCGCACAACTCGACAGCGATTTTCCGAACGTGCAGTTCATCCGGCTGCCGAAGAATTTCGGCTTGACCAAGGCGCTGAACCTGGGCTGGCGGGCGGCCGACGCGGAATACGTTTTGTTTCTGCACGACGATACCGAAGTGGAGCCGGAGGCGGTCCCGCGGCTCGCGGCGGTGCTGGATGCGAACGCGGACGCCGCGGCGGTTTGCCCGCTGCTGGTGGACGAAGAGGGGCGGCCGGCGCCGCAACTCGGTATCCTGCCCCCGGACGGCGCGTGGCGGCCGGCGGAGGTCTCGGGCGATTTGCCGATGGCGGTGGAGTATCCGCGCGGCGCGGCGCTGATGGCCCGCGTGTTCGCCATCAAGTCCATCCGGCAACTCGATGAACACTACGGGCAGTTCGGCGCCGACGCCGATCTGGCGGCCAAGATCCGCGGCGGCGGCCGCAAGGTTCTGCTGGTGCCCGCGGCGCGCGTGCGGCATCACGGACGCGAGGCGTATACCGCCCTGGAGCGGGCCGATTTTCTGCTGGGGCGCGCGGTGTTCCTGGGGAAATACCGGGGATTTCTGGCGGGAATCGGGGCCCGGCTGGCGGCGGTGTTCGGGCCGCTGGCGGGATTACGGCTGGGCGAATTGAAATATACCATCGTGGGGCAGAAGATCGACGGGACGCAGATGTGAGGGCCGCGGCCGCGGGGCAGGGTTGACATTGGTTATAGACCGGTGTTTACCGTTTGGCATCTAGCGCTTAGCCGGAAAGCGGGGATAACATTAACCGCATGGAACCCCTGCTCTGGATCGTTCTGCCCGGTTTTGTCGCGGTCACGTCGGCGCTGCTGGCGTGGTTTGTGGTGCAGTCGCGCATGGAGGTCAAGCTGGCGGAACAGCGCGAGGCCCTGGCGGAGGCGCGCGGCGCGCTGCAAGCCGAGAAATCGGCGATGAAGGATTCGCTGGAGACGGCCCTGCGGGCGGCCGAGGAAACCGCGAAGCGCGAGGCATTCGAGAATTTCCTCAACGAGCTGACCGTGGAACAGAGGCACTACACGCGTGAAAACCGCCAGTTGATGCACAACCGCAAGAGCCTGGTGTTGCAGGAGCGCATGTTCTTCCGGAATATTCCACTCTCCGACTGGATCGAGCATGAAATTGTGCTGGACGAGGGCGCCGACGTGGACCGCGTGGTGCAGGACATGACGGTGTTCGATAAGGCGGTGGTGAGCATCGCGGACCTGCCGCGGAGGCGGCAACTGGCGTAAGAGCTGTTGGCTATCGGCTATGGGCTTTACTGCCGCCGGGCGCGCGAAATCGTGTAATAAGATAGAAACTTATGAATCGAATGCGCATTTGGGGTGTGTGCCTAATGTTGGCGGCGGGTTCGGCGGCCGCTGTGGCGGCCAGGGCCGGCGAGGCGGCAAAGGGAAAGGAAGTTTTCCAGCAGTGTGCCGTCTGCCACAATGCAGACAGCACCGAGAAGAAGGTGGGCCCCGGACTCAAGGGCCTTTTCAAGAAGGACAAGCTGGTCAACGGGAAGAAGGTGACCGAAGCCACCGTGCGGGCGAAGATCGATGACGGCGGCAACGGCATGCCGGGCTACAAAGACATGCTGAGCGATCAGGAGAAGGACGACCTGATCGCTTATCTGAAGACGCTGTAGCGGGCCCCACACGGAAACAGGGTGCGCAGACTCTCGGGCAATGCCAGGCGCAGCTTGGGGTAGGCTTCCGCCAGCCGGAGTAGGTTGAAAGACATCCTCAACACAGGCGACAGCCACGGATTCGCCGAGCACGGTCTGCTCGCGCGCGAGGCGGGGAAAGGGGAGGCCTTAGGCTCCGATGCCGTATTCTTTGTTGGCGCCGTATTCCTTAAGCTTGTTGTGCAGGGTTTTGAGGCTGATCCCCAGGATCTCCGCGGCGCGCGTCTTGTTGTTGCGGGTGTATTCGAGCGTGCGGAGGATGAGTCCTTTTTCGGCGTCCTCGACGGTGGTGCCGACGGGGAACTTGATGGTGTCCGGCTCGGCGGGTTGAGCAGCGGGCGCGCCGGCGCCGGCATCGGCAGCCGCCGGTGCGGCGGCGGGTTCCGGAGCGGGGGCGTGATTGGCCTGGAGGAACGCCGGCAGGTGACTCATTTCGACGGAGCCTTCGCCAGCCAGAATGACGGCGCGCTCGAGGACGTTGCGCAACTCACGCACATTGCCGGGCCAGTTGTGCCGGTGCAGGGCTTCCATGACGTCGGCGGAAATCTCCGTGACGCGGCACTCGTGCTTGCGGTTCAGGTCGCCAATGAGGGCGCCGGCGATGGGTTGGATATCGTCCTTGCGGTCGCGCAGCGGAGGCAGGTGGACGTGGAAGACGTTGAGGCGATAAAAGAGGTCCTCACGCAGGTGACCGTCGCGGACGGCTTCCGCGGGAATCTTGTTCGTGGCCGCGACTACCCGGACATCCACTTCGAACTCGGTCTTGCCGCCGAGGCGGCGGACCTTGGAATCTTCCAGGATGCGCAGCAACTTGGCCTGCGTCTGCATGGGCATCTCGCCGATTTCATCCAGGAGTAAGGTGCCGTGCTGGGCCACCTCGAAGCAGCCGGCGCGGCGCTCGGAGGCGCCGGTGAAGGAGCCCTTCTCGTGGCCGAACAGTTCGCTTTCGATCAAAGTCTCGGGCATGGCGGCGCAGTTGATGGCCACGAAAGGTCCCTGGCGGCGGGGACTGAGCGCATGAACGGTGCGCGCGATCAGTTCCTTGCCGGTGCCGCTTTCGCCGGTGACCAAAACGCAGGCCTTACTCGGTGCGGCTTGCTGGAGCAGCGCAAAAATTTCCTGCATTTGGGGCGAGGTGCCGACCAGCTCACCGAGGGTGCCCTTGTAGCCGAGTTGGCGTTCGAGATTGCGTTTTTCGGCATGCAGTCCGGCATGGCTGGCGGCGCGCTCCAGCAGGACCTTCAGGGTCGCGGGCTGGATGGGTTTTTCGAGAAACCAATAGGCGCCCAGCTCATGGACGGTCTTAACCGCCGTTTCGATGTTGCCGAAGGCGGTCAGCACAATGGTTGGCGGCATCTCGCCGGAATCGCGCAGCCGCTGGAGAAAGCCGAAGCCATCCAGGCCGGGCATGTTGAGATCGGTCACAATTACGTCGGCTGGAAAATCGTTTAGCTTGAGCAGCGCGTCGTTGCCCTCGGCGGCGGTTTCGGGCGTCATGGCCCAAGCCGAGACCATCGCGGCAAGGCCGCTGCGCTGGCTGGCTTCGTCATCCACGATCAAAACTCTAATATGTTGGTTTGTTCCGGACTGATTCAAAGGATCCCCTTCCCCAAAAGGGGGGTACTCATCTCTATTTTACGCCGCGCCGCGGCGATTTCGGTGTGCGACTTGCAGGAATAGGGATGGCGGTGAACCCGGAGGGGCGCGCAATTGGCGAATAATGATAACATTAAGACGAACCGTGGGCGGGGAGATTGCGAACTCTCCGAGACGACGTGCGCGAAGAAACTGGGGAGGACCGTGTTAACGCTGGTTCGCCGGGCAAGGCGACGCCTCTTTTGCAATGAGTTGCTATCCCAGGGCGCGAATGCGTTCAGCGCGGCGCTGGTGACGTTTATCCTGCTGCTGTTGCTGGGCACACAAATCCTGGATTGGCGGTGGGTGGTAGCGATACCGGTGACGGCCGCGGGAGTGGGCCTGTGGCTGGTGCTGCGGCGGATGCCCTCAGCGTACCGAGTGGCACAGATCGTGGACCGCCGGATGCACCTGGCGGACACGCTTTCGACGGCTCTGTTTTTCGCACAGGACGAGCCACGGAGGCCCGGATCCGCCGAGGTGCGCGAGTTCCAGCGGCAGCAGGCCGAGCGGCTGGCGCCGGGAGTGGATGTCCGGAGGGCCATTCCCTTCACCATGCCGCGGGCGGTTTACGCCGTGGGGGCTCTGGCGCTGGTGGCCTCCAGCCTGTTCGCGCTGCGCTACGGGCTGACCCGGCGGCTGGACCTGAAACCGCCGCTGGCGCGCATTCTGCAACAGACGCTGGGACCGAATGAGCGGACGGAGATGGCCAAGATGCGGCGGAACCGCCAGCCGGACCCGCGGTCGGTGGATCAGGAGGACGCGGAAATCGAGCGGGAGATCGCGGCGGCGCAGGCCGAGGCCGACCGGGAGGCGCAGGACGCCAAGCAAAATCCTGTCGACAAGGCGGAGGGCAAGCAGTCGAACAATGCCGCGGTGAAGCAAGCCGAGGAAGGGCCGAAGGCGGAGACCGAAGATCCGGAAGATGGGGCCGAGCAGCGAGCGGCCGGACAGAATCCGAGCCAGGGCAAGCAGAGCGACGGAAAAGGCGAGCGGCAATCCGCGAGCCGGCAGGACAGCCGGAATTCGACGGAGAATTCGGGCCTGCTGTCGAAAATGAAGGACGCGATGGAGAACCTGCTCTCGCGGATGAAGCCGCAGCCGGGCGGCGCGGGGTCGCAGCAGCAGATGGCCATGAACCAGAACGGCAAGCAGGCCAAAAGCCAACAGAAGAGCGGCCAGCAGGCGAAAGACGGCCAGCAGCGGCCTGGCGACCAGCAAAATGACTCCCAGGAGGCGCAGACGGGGCAGGAATCGGCCCAGGCGCAGAATTCTCAGGGCAAGGGCACCGGGACAAGCGACGCGCAGCAGACCAGCAAGCAGCCGGGCAGCGGGATCGGCAGCCAGAACGGCGATAAGAACATCAAGCAAGCCGAGCAACTGGCGGCCATGGGAAAGCTAAGCCAGATCTTCGGCAAGCGGTCGGCGACGATCACGGGGCAGGCGACGGTCGAGGTGCAGTCCACCAGCCAGCAGTTGCAGACGCCGTACGCGCGGCGCAGTGTCGAGCACGCGCAGACCGGCGAGGAAATCAGCTGGGACGAAATTCCCGCCGCGCTCCAGAACTACGTGGAGCAGTACTTCGAGCAGGTGAGGAAGCAGGCACCGAAGAAGTAAAGAGCTATTGGCTGTCAGCTATCGGCTCTATTCCCACGCGCGTTTGGGCACGCCGCGGTCGCGGTTCTCGACGCGGTCGTAGAGATAAAAGGTCGAGACGGTGCCGAGCGATTCGTTGTAATAGCTTTCCTGGCCGAGGGCTTCCTTCAGATCTTCTTCGAAATCGTGCAGGCCCTTGAGGGCGCTGGCAAGGGCCGGTTTGCGCTTGCCGCTCGGGCTGCGGAAGAATTTCTGATAGCCGCCATCCACCAGCGCGCCGACCCCATCGCCCATGAGAATTCCGGCACGTTCGAGGCGCTTGACGGACCCGGCGTCCTCCTTCAAATGCACGGCGAAATCGCCGCGGCTGACGCGCACGGCGCCATTGGCCGCGTCCGACACCGTGAAACCGGCCCGGCGAAGATTTTCGAGCCGTTCGGCGAAGGTGGGGATCCTGGGCTGCTCTCTGCGGAAGAACATACAACGTTATTATCTCAGTTTTGAGTTGTGAGTTTTGAGTTTGGGTTGAACGTTCTGTCTCATGACTCAAGACTCACGACTCAAAACTCATAAACTGATAACTTGTACACATGTCCTTTCTCCTGGCCCTCGACGAGGGCACCACGTCGGCGCGCGCCGCGCTTTACGATTCGGCCGGGCGGAATCTCGGCATGGAGACGGAGCCTGTCGTGTGCCGGTATCCGCAGCCGGGATGGGTGGAACAGGATGCGGAAGAGATCTGGCGCGCGCAGATCGAAACCGCGCGGAGGCTGCTGGAGCGGCTGCGGGTGCCGGCTTCGCAGGTGGCCGCGATTGGAATCACCAATCAGCGCGAGACCACGGTGGTGTGGGACCGCAAGACCGGCGAGCCGGTGGCGCCCGCCATCGTGTGGCAGTGCCGGCGCACGGCGGGGTTCTGCACGGAACTGGCGCGGTCGCCCGAGGGCGCGGAGGTGACGCGCAAGACCGGGCTGGTGGTGGACGCCTATTTTTCGGCCAGCAAAATCCGCTGGATCCTGGAGAACGTGCCGGGCGCGCGGGAGCGCGACCTGCTGTTCGGGAATATCGACACGTGGCTGATGTGGAAGCTGAGCGACGGCGCGCTCGACGCGACCGACTCCTCGAACGCTTCGCGCACGATGCTGATGGACCTCAATACCGGCGATTGGGACGACGGTCTGCTGCGCATCTTCGGCGTGCCGCGGGCGATGCTGCCGCGCATCGTGCCTTCGAGCGGCGTGGTGGGGATGACGGCGGCGCGGCATCTGGGCGCGGCCATTCCCATCGCGGGGATCGCGGGAGACCAGCAGGCGGCGCTGGCGGGACAGGCGTGTTTCCGGCCTGGCCTTTCAAAAAACACCTACGGCACGGGTTGCTTTGCGCTGCTGCATACGGGCGGACACCGGCCGGTGTCGCGCAACCGGCTGCTGGCGACGCGCGCGGCGGAAACGGGGAGCGGGCCGCAATTTGCCATCGAGGGCAGCGTTTTTATTGCGGGAGCCGCGGTGCAATGGCTGCGCGACCAGCTTGGGGCGATTTCTGCGGCGGCCGAATCCGAGGCGGTGGCGGCATCCATCCCGGATACGGGCGGCGTCTATTTCGTTCCGGCGTTTGTGGGGCTGGGTGCGCCGCACTGGGACCCGGACGCGCGCGGGACCCTCACCGGGTTGAGCCGATCGAGCGGCCGCGCCCAAATCGTGCGGGCGGCGCTCGAAAGCATCGCCTACCAGACGCGCGAACTGGTGGAGTGCATGCAGGCCGACGCCGGAGAGCCGCTGAAGGAACTGCGCGTGGATGGCGGCGCCTCGGCTAACAATTTCCTGATGCAGTTCCAGGCCGATATCCTGGGCAAACCGATCGTGCGCCCGGCGGATATCGAGACCACCGCGCTGGGCGCGGCTTACCTGGCCGGTCTGGCTACGGGATTTTTCAAAAGCATTGAGGAGTTGGAAGCGTTCTGGCGCCCGGAGCGCTGCTTCGAGCCCACCATGCCCTCCGGCATTCGTGAGGACCGTTACAACTGCTGGCACGAAGCGGTCGCACGCAGCCGCAGCCGGGTGTAAATTTCCGGGCGCGCGCGGCCCCTTCGGGACCTTCCTGCTGTATTCTGATTCCATGAAGAGAGCTGCTTTCTGCTGTTTCTTATTGTGTCTCGCCGCGCTTCTGCTTCCCGCCGCGACGGGCTACCTGATGCACAACCTGGTCGCCGATGTGGCTGGAGCTGCCGACTTCACCGACCCGAACATGGTCAATGCGTGGGGCATTGCGACCAACGGGATAGGCCCATTGTGGGTTTGCAATGGCGGTACGGGGACTTCGACCGTCTATACCGCGAGCGCCAGCACGTTTGCCGTCGGCAGCCTGGTAGTGAAGATTCCGCCGTCGGCGGCCAGCGGGAATACCGTCTGCACCGGCATCGTGGGCGGCGTGGGCTCGAATTTCCAGGTCCAGGGCAAGGACGCGGGTTTCATTTTCGCGACGGAAGGCGGCACGATTTCCGCCTGGGCTGCCGCGGTGAATCGCACGGAGGCCCAGATGATGGTGGACAACTCCATGTCCGGAGCGGTCTACAAGGGGCTGGCGGTGATCACAACCGGCACGCCGGAACTCTACGCCGCGAACTTCCATTCCGGAACCATCGACGTGTTCGACACCAATTACAAGCCGGTAACGCTGGCGGCGGGCGCATTCACCGATCCGGCCATTCCGGCGGGCTTCGCACCGTTCAACATCCAGAACCTGAACGGAAAACTTTACGTCACCTACGCCAAGCAGGACAGCAACAAGTACTTCAATGTTCCGGGGGCGGGGCTCGGCTATGTGGATGTATATGACCCGACCGGCAAGCTGTTGCAGCACCTGGCGGCGCAGGGGCCGCTGAATTCGCCCTGGGGCGTGCAGATCGCGCCGGCCGATTTCGGCAAATTCGGTGGCGAGTTGCTGGTGGGCAATTTCGGCGACGGCACCATCAATGAGTTCGATCTCAACACGGGGGCATCCCTCGGGCCGCTTCAGGACCAGACCGGCAAAACCATCACGATTCCGTTTCTGTGGGGGCTGCTATTCGGCAACGGCGCCAGCGGCGGCGACCCGAATTCGCTGTACTTCACCGCCGGCCCCTCGGCGCAAAAGCACGGGCTCCTGGGCATCATCGTCGCCAACCCGGAAATCACCTCGAACATCGTCAACGCGGCCACGCCCGGCGCGGAGATCGGTCCCAACACGTTCGTCAGCATCATCGGTGGGAGCATGGCGCCAACCACGCGCCCGTGGGCAACGGCGGACTTCAAGGGGAACAACCTGCCCACATCGTTGGATGGCGTGAGCGTGACCGTCAACGACTCGCCGGCTTACGTCAGCTTCGTCAGCCCGCGGCAGATCAACGTGCTGACGCCGGCCAACATGCCCTCCAGCGGCAATGTGACATTCATGTTGTCGGACAACGGGTTGACGAGCGACGCCATTTCCCTGCCGGTCAGCGCCTACGCGCCGGCATTTTTCATGCTGGGCAAGTACGCGGTGGCGCAGCACGCGAATTTCACCATTGTCGGCCCCGCCACCCTGGTGGCGAACAACAGCACACCCGCCAAGCCGGGGGAAACCATCATTTTGTACGCGACGGGGCTGGGCCCGACAAATCCGGCAATTCCCAACGGGCAAATTGTCAGCACGCCGGCGATTACCGCTTCGAATGCCATGGTGCTCATCGGCGGCGTGGCGGCGAATGTTACTTTCGCCGGGCTGGTGGGTCCGGGGGTTTATCAGATCAACCTAACGGTCCCCAGTACGGCCGCCAGCGGAGACAACCCGATCGCGGTGCAGATCGGCGGGTACAGTTCGCCCGGAAACGTTTTCATCAGTGTTCAGTGACGGCTGCGTAGCGTTCTGTGACGACTGCGCCGCGGCCAGCGACGCCTGAGAAGGGAGAATCCGCGCGATACTGCCGATATCCTGGGTGAACCAGATGGCGCCGTCCGGACCGGCGGTCATCCATGCCGGCACGGCGGGGAAGCCTCCGGAACCGGGGACGGCGTACTCGCTGATCTGCCCGCTGATGGAAATGGCGCCGATCTTTCCGCTGAGCGGGCCCTCGGTGAACCAAAGCCGGCCGTCCGGACCGACGGTGATACCCGAGGGGTAACTGGCGGGGGAGGGCAGGGGATACTCGATCACGTTGCCGCTGGTGTCCATCCGGCCGATTTTATTGTCCGCCCATTCCGTGAACCACAGGCCGTGGTCCGGTCCGAGGGCGATGCTCGAGGGCGAGGACCCGAAATCGGACAGGGCGAACTCGGTGACGTTTCCGTCGGTGTCGATGCGCCCGATCCTGCCGACGAACTTTTCCGTAAACCAGAGCGCGCCATCGGGACCGGTGACGATGGCCGCACAGCCGGCGGATTGCGTGATGGCCGGGAACTCGCTGATGTTGCCGGCGGGATCGATGCGCCCCACGCCGTTGCCGAACATTTCCGTGAACCACACCGCCCCGTCAGGGCCTTTGGTAATGCCGAAGGCGTAGGCCGGAGAGGTGGGGATCTGGTATTCGGCTATGGAGCCGTTCGGGGCGATGCGGCCGATGTTGTTGCCGAGCAGTTCAGTGAACCACAGCGAGCCATCCGCGCCGGCGGCGATCATGTTGGGATAAGCGGAGGCGGTGGGAATCGGGAATTCGGTGATGGTTCCGTCGATAGCGATCCGCCCGATCTTGTTGCTGTAAAGTTCGGTGAACCACAGGGCGCCGTCCGGGCCGGCGGCGATGCCCTTGGGCTCGCTGTGGGGCGCGGGCAGCGCGAAACTGCTGATGCCTTGCGCCGGGGCGAGTAGCGGCAGGCCCACCAGCATGGCGCAGCAGGGAATGAACTTGAATTTCAACATAACCTTAGAAAACGCGGCAAACGGGCGCCGGGTTACAATTTAGCGCTTCCAGACCACTTCTCCCTTCACCACCGTGGCCACGGGCCCTCCGCGGAAGGTGCGGCCGTGGAACGGCGAATTGCGGCTGCGGGAGAAGGACTGATTCACATCGTAACTCCAGGCGAGGTCGGTGCTCAAAATGGTGACGTCACCGGGAGCGCCGGGGACCAGCGTGCCGCGGTTCAGGCGCAGCACCCCAGACGGACCGGTGGTGAACAACTCTATGCAGCGGCGCAGGGTGATGCGCCCGGGGTGCACGAGCACTTCGAGTGCCAGGGCGACGGCCGTCTCCAGCCCGATGATGCCGAAGGGGCAGCGCTCGAATTCCTGCATTTTCTCGCTGCCGGGATGCGGGGCGTGATCGCTGGCGATGGCGCTCACGGTGCCCGCCGCGATGGCGTCCACCACCGCCGCACGGTCGCAGGTGGAGCGCAGCGGCGGCTTCATTTTGTAATTGCTGTCGTAGGGCGGCATGTCGATGTCCGCCAGCGAGAAATGGTGCGGGGTGGCCTCGCAGGTGACCGGCAGGCCGGCGCGGCGGGCGTGCTCGACCATGCCAGCGGCGTTGCGCGTGGAGAGATGGGCCACGTGGTAGCGCGCGCCGGTGAACCCGGCGAGCAGCAGGTCGCGCGCGACCATCACGTCCTCGGCCACGGCCGGGATGCCGCGCAGGCCCAAACGCACCGAGGGCGCGCCTTCGTGCATGTCGCCGCCGGAGCTGAGGTTGAGGTCCTCGCAGTGCTGGATAACCGGCAGGTCGTAGGAGCGGGCGAATTCCATGGCGCGGCGCATGACGCGCGCGCTCATCACGGGCATGCCGTCATCCGAAATGGCCACGGCGCCCGCGGCTTTCATGGCGCCGATGGCGGCCAGTTCCTCGCCCGCGCTGCCTTTGGTGATGGCGCCGATGGGGAAGACGTTGACCACTGCCTGTCCGCGCGCGCGCTCGACGATGTAGCTGGTGACCGTGGCGCTGTCGTTCACCGGCTTGGTGTTGGGCATGCAGCAGATGGAGGTGAAGCCGCCCGCCGCCGCGGCGCGCGACCCGCTCTCGATGGTTTCGGCGTGCTCGAAGCCCGGCTCCCGCAGGTGCACGTGCATGTCGATGAAACCGGGCGCCACGATCAGACCCGAGGCGTCGAAGACCTCCGCGCCGGGGGCGGAGAGATTCGGACCGACTTCCGCGACCATGCCATCGGCGATGCGCACGTCGGCCACGGCATCGCGGTTGGATGCGGGATCGATCACGCGGCCGTTCTTGACGATCAGCGCCATTTATCCGATCACCTTTTCCAGCACCGCCATGCGCACGGCGATGCCGTTTTCCACCTGGTTCAAAATCACCGAGCGCTGGAAATCCGCGACCTCGGAGGACAATTCGCGGCCGCGATTGATGGGGCCGGGATGCATCACGATGGCGTCCGGCTTGGCCAGGTCGAGGTGCTCCAGGCGGAGGCCGTAGAAACGGAAATATTCGCTCGCCGGAAAAGCCGCTTCGTGCTGCCGCTCCAACTGCACGCGCAGCATCATAATGACGTCGGCGTCTTGAATGGCCTCGCGGATATCGGTGGTAAGGGTTACGCCCGGCGCAAGCTGCGCGAGCTGAT
>JAJYLS010000335.1:0-3253 GCA_021787555.1 Acidobacteriota bacterium
GGCCGAGGAGGTCGAGGTAGCGGCGGCGGTCGCCGGGGCTGAAGAAGACGGGCTGGCGATTGTTGCCTCGTTGCGTAATGTGATACGGGGCGCCCGGAATCACGACGCGAGGACGGCGGGGCATGAAATATTAGTGGGAGGGAGGCTCCGGTCCTCTCAGAAAAATGCGTCTCTCCCCTTTTTGAGGTACGCTCAAAGAAGCCGCTTGCGGATGTGGCGAAATTGGCAGACGCGCTGGATTTAGGTTCCAGTTCCCGCAAGGGAGTGTAGGTTCAAGTCCTATCATCCGCACCAATATTCTGCTGGGGCTGTGAGAAATGCCGGATACAGCCACAATCGTTCTTCACGCCTACACCGGCGCGCGACAATTGTTCCCGGCCAACATGAAGTGGACGGCCAGACCCGCGCTGGCCGCTCGCAGCCAGCGCAGCCAATCTTCCATGCCGGCGCCGGTGGTGCTGGAGACGCGCACAATCTCGATTCCGGGATGGATCTGGCGCGCGTTTCGCTCGGCCACGTCGGCGCGGAAAGGGACGTACGGCAGCAGGTCGATTTTGGTCATGGCCATGAGGTCCGCTTTGAAAAAGATGCCCGGATACTTCAGCGGTTTCTCTTCGCCTTCGGTCACGCTCAGGAGCACGATTTTGTGCGCTTCGCCCAGGTCGTAGCTGGTGGGGCATACCAGGTTGCCGACGTTCTCGATGAACAGGAGATCCAGGTTGGCGAGGTCCCAGCCATCGAGCGCATTGCGCACCATGCGCGCGTCGAGGTGGCAGGCGCCGGCGGTGGTGATCTGGCGCACGGGAAAACCGTAGCGGGCCAGGCGGGCGGCATCGGCGTCGGTCTGGATGTCGCCGGTGAGCACGGCCACGCGTCGGGAGGGGTCGAACGACTCGAGAGTGCGCTCGAGGAGCGCGGTCTTGCCGCAGCCGGGCGAGCCGATCAGGTTCACGACGAACACGTTGTGGCGCGAGAATTCGGCGCGCAGTGCGGCCGCCGCCTTTTCGTTTTCGTTGAGGACCTTGCCTTCCATAGGTACGCGTATCACGGTTCCTCCAGTTCCAAAAATACAAATTCCAGCTCATCGGCCGGTGCGCGGTGGATTTCGAGGGCGAGCGGTTCCAGGTCGGAGCCTTTGACCAGCGCTTCGAAGCAGAAGGCCAGCGACTCCGGGTCGATGCCCGCCATCTCGCCGATGCGGACGCCGACCTTGACGGCTCGCGCCGCCGGCCGCATGGCGGTTTCCTTGCGCACGGCGTCAAGGATGCCAGCCGCGATTCCGACTTCGTGCATCAGCAGATCCTCGGGAGTTGATCGCCCGCCAGCATGTCCACGATGCGGGTGGTGCCGAAAGCGGTACGCAGGGTCACAAGGCCGGGGTGGCCGGCGGTGACGGCGCCGATTACGGCGGCTTCGGCGCCGAGCGGATGGCGGCGCATGGCGGCCACCACGGCATCGGCGCACTCCGGCGCGACGATCGCGACCATTTTGCCTTCATTGGCGACGTAGAGCGGGTCGAGGCCCAGAATCTCGCAGGCGCCGCGGACCCCGGCGTGTAGGGGAATGGCTGTTTCGCGCAGCGCGATGCCAACGCGGGATTGCGCGGCGATTTCGTTGAGCGTGCCGGCAAGGCCGCCGCGAGTGGGATCGCGCATGGCGCGGACCTCGTGCGTAACGGCGAGGATGGCTTCCACCAGGCCGTTCAGGGGCGCGGAGTCGCTGCGCAGGTCGCCTTCGAGCGACAGGCCCTCGCGCTCGGTGAGAATGGCGGCGCCGTGGTCGCCGATGGCGCCGCTGAGGACCACGGCATCCCCGGGGCGGGCATGAGCGGCGGAGAGATCGAGGCCATCGGCGACGATGCCGATACCGGCGGTATTGATGTAGACGCCATCGCCCGAGCCGCGCTCGACGACTTTGGTATCGCCGGTGACGACGGCGACTCCGGCGCGCGCCGCGGCCTGCGCCATCGATTCGGCGATGCGGCGGAGATCGGCAAGCGGGAAGCCTTCTTCGAGAATGAACGCCGCGCTCAAGGCGAGGGGACGGGCGCCTCCCATGGCGAGGTCGTTGACCGTGCCGTGGACGGCCAGCGAGCCGATATCGCCGCCGCGGAAGAAGAGCGGCTTCACCACGAAGGAATCGGTGGTGAAGGCGAGCCGCGCGCCGGCCACTTCCAGCACTGCCTGATCTTCCAGGCGCGAGAGCACGGGGTTGGCGAAGGCCGGCAGAAAGATGTCGCGCAGGAGTTCCGCGCTGAGCTGGCCGCCGCTGCCGTGGCCGAGCAGGACGGTGTCCTTGGCGGGGATGGGCGCGGGACAGGTGAAGGTCATGCGGCCTCCGGACCGGCGTGGCGGCGGTAGGCGTAATAGGCGGCGCAGGCGCCTTCACTCGAGACCATCGAAGCGCCGAGCGGCCGCTGGGGCGTGCAGCGGGTGCCGAAGGCCGGGCAGTCCACGGGTTTTTTCAAGCCCTGCATGACGAGGGCGGCGATGCACTCGGCGGGCTCGGCCACCTGGATCGCGGCCGCGCCGAAGACGCGCTCCGCATCGAACGCGGCAAACTCCTCGCGCAGCCGGTAACCGCTGGCCGGGATGGGCCCGATGCCGCGCCACTGCCGGTCGGTTATTTCGAAAACTTCTTCCATGATGCGGTGCGCCGCCGCGCTGCCGGTGCGCGTCACGGAACGCGAATACTGGTTCTCCAGCTCCGTCCGGCCGTCTTCCAACTGCTCGACGAGCATGGCAATGGATTCGAGCAGGTCCACCGGCTCGAAGCCTCCAACCACGATGGGCACATGGAATTCGGCGCTCAGCGCTTCGTATTCCCGATAGCCCACGACGGCGCAGACGTGGCCGGGCGCGATAAATCCCTGCACGCGGTTGGAGGGGGAGCGCACGATCAGCCGCATGGCCGGCGGCACGAGCACGTGCGAAACGAGCATCGAAAAATTCCGCAGTCCTTCGCGCTTCGCCTGCCACACGGCCATGGCATTGGCTGGCGCCGTGGTCTCGAACCCGATCGCGAAAAACACCACGGGGCGCGAGGGGTTCTCGCGGGCGATTTTCACCGCCTCCATGGGCGAATAGGCCATCCGCACGTCGGCGCCCGCGGCCTTCACCCGGAACAGGTCGGCGTGCGAGCCGGGCACCCGCAGCATGTCGCCGTAGGAAACGAAGATGACGCCCGGCCGCCCGGCGATCTCGATGGCGCGGTCCACGATTTCGAGGGGCGTGACGCATACCGGGCATCCCGG
>JAJYLS010000335.1:3263-5696 GCA_021787555.1 Acidobacteriota bacterium
GTGCACCAGCTCGATCTCCGCCGGCAGCAAATCCGGCAGCCCGTAGCGCATGATGGTGTGGGTCTGGCCGCCGCAGATTTCCATCAGCGTCCACGGCCGCGTGACCCGCCGCCGGATGCGCGCCGCCAGCGCGCGTGCCAACCCGGCGTCGCGGTACTCGTCGAGGTATCTCACTCGGGCGTCTCCGGCGGCATTTCTTCGGCGAGTTGGCACAGCACCTCGTAGGCGCGGCGGGCCTCCTCTTCCTCTATTTTGCTGATGGCGAAACCGACGTGCACTAAGACGTAGTCGCCGACCTGCGCCTCGGGCACAAAATCGAGCTGCACCTGGCGGGTGACGCCGCCGAACTCGACTTTAGCGATCCGGCTGATGCCCAGATCGCTGGTTTCCAGGATCTTGCCCGGCACGGCTAAGCACATATATGACCAAAGGGCAGTTCAAGGGCCACGGGGGCCGGGGCTCGGGCGGCGGGCGGGAGGAGATGGGCTAAGTCCTTGGAAACAGGGGCCCTGGTGGGAATCGTCGAGGGCGGGGCGGGCGGAGGCCAGGAGGAGCCGGAAGGCTGGGTGGGGCAGGTCACTCATTGCGGAATCCGGCCGGGGCTGAGGGTGGGGCACCTGGCGCTCATTGCGGGAGTGCAAACGCCAGATACGCTCCGGCGATCTTCTCCTCGGTGGCGGCGGTCAAGCCCGCCTGCGCGGCTGCGCAAAAGACGAGGTACTCACGGCCGCCGATGGCGTACACGGCGGGGATGCCTTCGAGCGCCGCATCCGCCTTCCACTGCCAAAGCACTTTCCCGGTGTCCTCGTCGAACGCGCGGATCATGTGGTCGCGGGTGCCGGTGAAGATCAGGCCGCCGGCGGTCACCACCGGGCCGACCTTCGGGTAGTGGGAACCCGTGCCGGCGATGCCTTTGGCGGCGAGTTCGGGAACATCGCCCAGAGGGATTTTCCACTGGATGACGCCGGCGTTCAAATCATAGGCGGTGAGGGACGACCACGGCGGAGCGATGGGAGAAAGCCCGTTGGAGCCGGTAACCAGGCCGAAGCCGCTGAGATAGCGCAGGCCGGGGGGCGCGGACGTATCGGGCGTGAGCTTCAAGATTGCGGGCAGGTCCTTCGAGACCACGAATAGCAGTCCTTTATCCGGGTCCACGGCCGCTCCGCCCCAATTGGCGCCGCCATTGTTGCCGGGCATCTCGATGGTGGGCCGCAGCCCCGGCGGCGTGAACAGGCCTTCGTTCCTGGCGCTTAGGATCTCGTCGCGGAAGCGCGCGCGGTCCCGCGGGTCGAGATAGGGATTCAGATCGCTCACGGTGAACTTCTGGCGGGCGAACGGAGGAGGGTTCGTGGGGAAGGGCTGCGTCGGCCAGGTTTGCTCGCCCGGCATATCGGAGCGGGGCACGGGCCGTTCCACGATGGGCCACAGCGGCTTGCCGGTCGCGCGGTCGAAAACCCAAACGAATCCCTGCTTGCTCACCTGCGCGACGGCATCGACGGTGTGGCCGTTGTGCCGCAGCTTCAGCAGTTTCGGCGCGGTGGCGTTGTCGTAATCCCAAATATCGTGGTGGACCATCTGGAAGTGCCAGAGCCGCTTACCCGTGCGGGCGTCCAGGGCCAAGAGGCAATCCGCGAAAAGGTCCGCGCCGATCCGGTCGGCGCCGTAGAAGTTGTATTTGGCGCTGGCGGTGGGGGCATAGAGCACGCCGCGCGCCATGTCCAGAGAGAGTTCACTCCAGACGTTGGCGCCGCCCACCGTTTTCCAGGCATCCGGCGGCCAGGTGCCGTAGCCGGACTCGCCGGGGTGCGGAATAGTGTGGAAGGTCCAGACGAGCTTGCCTGTGCGCACGTCGAAGGCGCGGATATCGCCGGGCGCGGAACCGTAGCCTTGATTGGTGGCCGAACCGAGGACGATCAGGTTTTCGAAGACGCGGCCAGGGGTGGTGGACTGCACCAGCGTCAGCGTTTTGGGGTCGCGCCCCAGGCCTTGCTTGAGATCGACACGGCCGCGGGTTCCGAACGAAAGGATGGGCTTCCCGGTTCGCGCGTCGAGTTCCTGAAGCGCGTGGTCCGCGGCGAACAGGAGGCGCCGATCGGTTCCATCGCGGCTCTCCCAGTAACCGATGCCGCGGCGGGTAACGATGGCGGGCGGTGGATCGGGCGTGTAGGTCCAAAGCTCCTTCCCCGTGCGGGCGTCCAGAGCGACGATCGAGTGGCGCTTCGCCATCACGTACAGGACGCCGTGCGCCATGAGCGGATTGAACGAGTACTTCTGGCCATCGGCGGTGGAGTAGCTCCAGGCCAGCGCGAGCCGGTTCACATTCGAGCGGTTGACCTGGATGAGCGCGGAATACTGGGCGGAATCGGGGCTGCCGCCGTAATCGCGCCAGGCGGTGTGGTCCTGCGCAGCGGCCGCGCCGAGGGCTACCAGAAG
>JAJYLS010000336.1 GCA_021787555.1 Acidobacteriota bacterium
CGCGGGGTGATCTGGTAAGCCAGGCCAAAGCGTGGCATGAAGGCCCGCCAATCGGGATTGCGGATGCCGCGCGGATTGCCGCCCACGCCGGCGAAGGTCACGCCGCCGAGCGTCTGGAAGGCGGATACGGGGAGTTGCGGCACCGGGTGGAGCGCGTAGGCGGCCAGCGCCTGCTGCGAGACGGGATTCGGCGTGGTGAAATCGAACTCGCGGGTGCTGCGATCGTAGCGCTCCACGGGCGGGCTCTCATATTCCCAGCGCAGGCCCAGGTTCAAGGTCAGCTTGCGGGTGACCCTCCAGTCGTCCTGTATGTAGAGGCCGTTGAAGTCCGAGAAATCGGCGTAGGAGGCGTTGTCGTTTACGTGGCCGCCGCTGGGAATGCCATAGAGGAAGCTGGCCAGACCCTGGCCTGTAGGCGCAGCCGGGGAATTGTCGAGCGGGCCCTTGGTATAGGCCGCGGCGAAGTTCAGCAGCGGCGAGACGGCTCCGTAATTCTGGTAAGTCTCGTAGAAGAAGCGGCCGTCGAAGCCCGCCTTGACGCTGTGGTTGCCGCGCATCCAGGTGAGTTCGGTCAGCAGGTTGTGCGAATCGTTGATCTGGTTGTAGCCGCCGTTATTGCCCAATTGAAGGTAGTTGTCGACGCCCAGTTGCGGGAAGGTGATGCCGCCCGCGGCGAACTGGAGCTGGGCGATGAGACTGGACGCGAAGCCCAGACTGGCGAGGTCGTAGCCCTGGTTATCAAAAAACTGGCGCTCGTTGAACCAGGTGAAGCCGTAGCGGACGTCGAGCACGGTGTTGGAGTTGACCACCCAGACGCCATCCAGAGCGGCGCTGCGGGCGGGGCGGGCGCGGTCGCGCCCGCGGACGTCGGTCCCGGGGATGAAGCGGTCGAAATGCCCCGTGAAATCGGATTCCGCATAGCGGCCGAACATGCGGAACTTGTCGCTGAAATTGTGGTCGATGCGCACGATGGGCTGGCTGAGGTTCTGGGGATTGGCAAGCGTGGTGGACCAGTTGTGTGTTCCGTCCACGGTACCGGGGAGATTGGGCAGGGGATAGAGTTGGATGAGCTTGGCGGCCATGGGGTCGATGCGGCTAGCGGGGACGATGTTGCCCGGAAGCGGCTGGCGCGAGAAGCGGCCCTTGCCCGCGGGGACTGTGCTATAGGGATCATAGACTTGGTATCGCGATCCTACGGCGAGCAGCGCGGAGAGATCGCCGCTGCGCTCGGCCACGGTCGGCACGGTGTTCAGGCTGGAACTGGGCTGCGTGCGGGTGTGCTTCTGGTAGCCGAATTCCCAGAAGGTCTTGTTCTTGCCGTTGTAGAGATGGGGAATGTAGAGTGGGCCGCCGACGGCGCCGCTGTAGCGGTTCCAGCGCACGGAGGGTGTGTTGGCCCTGATTTTCTGCGGCGTGATGGGGCCGGTGGCGGGATCGAATATATATTGGTCGTCGAAAAAGGTGCGGGAGATCATGGGGCCGTCGGCAAACTCCGCCATGGCGGAGCCGTGCAACTCGTTGGTTCCGGCTTTCAGGACGACATTGACGTTGCCGCCGGTGGTGTGGCCGACGGAGGCGTCATAGCTTTGGGTATCGACGCGGACTTCGGAGACCATTTCGGCGGGAGGGGCAATCGCGGTGCGGCCGCCGTAGGAGTTGTTGCTGATGCCGTCCATGTTGAAGTTCATGCCGTACTTGCCGGAGCCGGCGACGCTGAGGGCGGAATCCTGGTCGATATTCCACGGGCCGCCGGTCGGCAGCGACTGCCAGATCACTCCCGGTGCCATGGAATAGAGCCAGGAGATGCTGCCGCTGCGCACGGGCAGTTCGGCGATGTGGGCGCCCGAAAGCGACTGGCCGAGCGCGGCGCTGGTGTTTTCGAGCACCTCGGCCTGCGCCGAGACCTCGACGCGCTCGGTCATCCGGCCCACCTGGAGCTGAATGTCGATCAGGAGGCGGTCGGACATGCGCAGTTCGATGCCGGTTTTCGACCAGCCCTTGAATCCGCTGTGCGCCACGCCGATGGTGTACGAGCCGGCCAGCAGGTAGGGCAACTCGTAGTTGCCCTCGGAGTTGGTGGTGGTGGTGGTGACGACGTTGGTGGCGGCGTTGGTGGCACGCACCAGGACGCCGGGAATCGCGGCGCCGCTCGCGTCGGTAACCTTTCCGGCGATGGTGCCCCGCGGGTCCTGAGCCCAGGCAAGCGCGGCCGTGAAAAGGATCAAAAGGCCGAATAATCTCATTTTGACTCCGTTGGAGAGTTCAAAACAGCAGTTTGAGCCCCACGAAGATGCGCCGCTCCTCCTGGTTGGTCTGGGTGGCGGTTACCTGGCCGAAGATGGTGCTGGTGGGGCTTTCGTTGGGCGCGGCGAAATTGGGCGTGTTGGTGATGCCCTCGGCGTCGCCGCGCAGTTCCAGCCTCATGCGCTCATAGACTGGGAAGATCTTGTGCACAGAGAGATTCGTGACGTTCATCCCGTAGGAGCGCACGGCGGCGATGCGCGTGGGGAAGGTGCGGATGTTGTCGGCGAGCTGCTGCGCCGGGACGGTATCGAAGCAGCCGGTGTTGAACCACTCCTGGAGCGACTGGTGCGGCATCTTGAGCTGGTTGTAGCTGCTGCACGTGAACAGCACGTTGCCGAAGCCCAGGGGAGCGCCGCTCTGGAACAAATAAATCACGTCCATTGACCAGCCGCCGGCGATCTGGTTCAGTAATCCCGGCCATGAGCTGCCGAACCGCTTGCCGTGCCCGAAGGGCAGATCTATCATCGCGCTGATGTTCACCTGGTTCGGGCGGTCGAGTGCGGCGATGACATGCTCCAGGCCGGGATCGGTGTCGTTCAGGTAACTATTGGCCGCCATCATCTTTGAAAATGTATACGACGCCTGTGCGGTGATGCCGTGGCCGAGGCGCTTCTCGAAGCGCGCGGTGAGCGCGTGATACCACGACGAGCCGGCCGGAAGGCCCGCGGAGAGCCCGCCGAATTCCGGGTACGGCTGGAGGAGGTGTGAGAGCGAGGTGTTTTTCGTGTTGTAGAGGGCGGTGCCCTCAAACCCGGCAATGCCGCGGAAGGGGTTGGGCACCTGCTGGGTGACGAAATTGATCGTGTTGTTGTCACGCGTGGGCAGCGTGCTGAGGTATTGCGCCGGCGTGGCGTTGAACTCGCGCGTCACGCGCAGGTCTACCGATTTGGAAGCCATGTAGCCGACCTCGATTACCGAGCCCGCCATGGGCTGAAACTGCATGCTGGAACTCCAGCGCTGTGTGTAGGGGCGGGTACCGTCGGGCGAGAAGAAAGCGGGGCTGCCGCCCAGGTTGGTGAGCATGCCGCCGTCTGCGCCCAACGGCAGCGCGAGACCTCCGGGGAGGGGACTGGCAACGGAGGCGAGATACGTCTGGCCATTGTCGGTGCTGGCAACCAGGTTGGTCTGCTTGCTGAAACCGGCCTGGTCCACATTGGTGAATTCCACGCCCAGCAGGCCGTAATAGATGCCGTAGCCGCCACGGAAGACCAGCCATGGCGTGATCTGGTAGGCCAGGCCGAAGCGCGGCATGAAAGCCAGCCAGTCGGGATTGCGGATGCCGCGCGGATTGCCGTCCACGCCGGCGAAGGTCACGCCGCCCAGCGTCTGGAAAGCCGAGACCGGGATTTGCGGCACCGGATGCAGCGCGTAGGCCGCCAGCACCTGCTGCGAGACGGGATTTGGCGTGGTGAAATCGAACTCGCGGGTGGAGCGGTTGTAGCGCTCTACGGGCGGGCTCTCATATTCCCAGCGCAGGCCGAGGTTCAAGGTCAGCTTGCGGGTCAGCCGCCAGTCGTCCTGTACGTAGAGGCCGTTGAAGTCCGAGAAATCGGCGTAGGAGGCGTTATAGTTCACGTGGCCACCGGTGGGAATGCCGTAGAGAAAGCTCGCCAGACCCTGGCCGGTGGGTGCGGCGGGGGAATTATCGAGCGGGCCCTTGGTATAGGTGTTGCCGAAATTCAGCAGCGGCGAGACGTAGCCGTAATTCTGGTAGGTCTGGTAGAGCAGGCGACCATCGAAACCCACTTTGACGCTGTGGTTGCCGTGCATCCAGGTGAGTTCGGTGAGCAGGTTGTGGGAGTAATCGACCTGGTTGTCGCCGCCGTTATTGCCTAATTGGAAATAGTTGTCGACGTCTAATTCAGGGAAAGTGATGCCGCCTGGAGCGAACTGCAACTGGCTGATGAAACTGGGAGCGAAGCCAAGGGTTGCGAGATCGTAGCCCTGGTTATCGAAGAACCTGTATTGGTTGAACCAGGTGAAGCCGTAGCGGACGTCGAGCACGGTATTGGAGTTGACCACCCAGACGCCGTCCAAAGCGGCGCTGCGGGCGGGCCGCCGGTTACGGCGCCCACGCACGTTGCTGCCGGGGATGAACTGGTCGAAATGACCGGCAAAATCCGATTGCGAGTAGCGCCCGAACATGCGGAACTTGTCGCTGAAGTTGTGGTCGATGCGCACGGTGGGCTGGGTGAGATTCTGGGTGTCGGCGCGGGTGTCGGACCAGTTTTTGAGCCCGTCGATAGTGCCGGCGACATTGGGTAGCGGGTAGAATTGCATGAGCTTGGCCGCCATGGGATTGATGCGGCTGGCGGGAACGATATTACCCGGCAGCGGCAGCCGCGAGAAGCGTCCGTTGCTGGCCGGCTTGGTGCTGAAGGGATCGTAGATCTGGTATTGTGGGCCCACACCCAGCAGCGCGGAGAGATCGCCGCTGCGCTCGGCTACCGTGGGCACGGTGGCGAGGCTGGAAATGGGCCGGATGCGGTTGTGCTCCTGGTAGCCGAATTCCCAGAAAGTCTTATTCTTGCCGTTATAGACCTTGGGAATATAGAGCGGGCCGCCGACCACGGCGCTGTAACGGTTCCAGCGCACGGAAGGCGAGTTGGCCTTGATTTTTTCCGGCGTGATGGGGCCGGTCGCGGGGTTGTAAATATACTGGTCCGTGAAGAAGGTGCGGGTCATCATGGGGCCGTCGGAAAATTCCGCGCTGACAGCGCCATGCACATCATTGGTTCCGGATTTCAGTACGACGTTGACCTCGCCGCCGGTGGTATGCCCGACGGAAGCATCGTAGGTCTGCGTATTGATGCGCACCTCGGAGACCATGTCGGCGGGCGGCACGATGGCGGTGCGGCCGCCGTAGGAATTGTTGCTGATGCCGTCCATGTTGAAGTTCATGCCGTACTTGCCGGAGCCGGCGACGCTAAAGGCGGAATCCTGGTCGATGTTCCAGGGGCCGTCGTAGGGCAGAGTCTGCCAGATGACGCCGGGCGCCGAGGCATAGAGCCAGGAGATGCTGCCGCTGCGCACGGGCAGTTCGGCGATCTGCGTGCCCGAGAGCGACTGGCCGAGGGCGGCGCTGGTATTCTCGAGCACCTCAACGCGCCCGGAGACCTCGACATTCTGGGTCATCTCGCCGATCTGTAGCTTGATGTCGACCAGCAGGCGATCGGACATGCGCAGGTCGATGCCGGATTTCGACCAGCTCTTGAAGCCGGTGTGGCCTGCGCTGATGGTGTAGGTGCCCGGAAGCAGGTAGGGCAGCTCGTAATTGCCGACTGCGTTTGTGGTGGCGGTAGTCACCACGTTGGTGGCGGCGTTGGTGGCGCGGACTTCAACGGCGGGAATGGCGGCGCCGCTGGCATCGGTCACCTTTCCGGTGATG
>JAJYLS010000337.1 GCA_021787555.1 Acidobacteriota bacterium
CGATCTGCAGCAGCCGCGCCTTGTCCTTCAGCAGGTCGACTTTATTCAGCACCAGCACCACGGGCGTCCCCGTCTTCTTCGCCAGATCCACCGCCTGAGCGTCTTCCTCACTGAACGCGCGCGAGGCGTCCACCACCAGCAGCAGCAGATCGCGTTCCTCCAGCGCCGCCCGGACGGCATCCATCATGCGCTTGTTGATCGGCGAATCGGCTTTGTGGATGCCGGGCGTGTCGATGAAAATGATCTGCGCTTCCGGCGTGGTTGCCACGCCCTGAATGGACGTGCGGGTGGTCTGCGGCTTGTCAGCCACGATGGCCACCTTCTGCCCCACCAGCGCATTAAGCAGCGTGGACTTGCCGGCATTGGGCCGCCCGATAATCGAAACAAACCCGGATCTGTGCTCAGCCATGCGCGACCGTCTGCGGCTTGCTGATCCGCACCTGCTCGACCCGCAGCTCATCGCTGGCCAGCACCTCGATGCGCACACCATCGCGCTCCACGAATTCGCCAGGCTTCGGCACCCGCCCGAGCCATTCCGTCACCAGCCCGCCAACGGTGGTCGATTCGATATCCTCTTCCGGGTGGAACGACTCGAACAGGTCCGCCACGCGGTCGAGATCGAAGTTGCCCGACACGATGTATCCGTCGCGGTCCTCCTTCACGTCCGTGCCCGGCTCGTGCTCGTCGCGGATCTCGCCGATGATCACTTCGAGCAGGTCCTCCATGGTCGCGAGGCCCGCCGTGTTGCCGTACTCGTCCACTACCATCACCATGTGGGTGTTTTCCTGCTGCATCTGCCGCATCAGGTCGTTCACCGGCTTGGTTTCCGGCACGAACAGGATGGGCCGCACCAGTTCGCGCACCGTGCGCCGCTCGCGCTCTTCCTCTTTGAGCTCGAACATGTCGCGCACGTGCACGAACCCGATGATCTGGTCGATATTCTGCTCGTACGCCGGGATGCGCGAGAACTGCTCGGTAATCACGAGCTGCCGCAGTTGCTCCAGCGTCGAATCGGCGGAGATGGCCACGATATTCGGCCGCGCCGTCATGACCTCCCGAACCACTTTGTCGCCGAACTCCACCACCGATTGGATCAGCTCGCGGTCCTGCTCCTCGATTAATCCTTCTTCCGCACCCGCGGTGATCAGCGCCTCGACGTTCTCGGCGGGTGTGGGCGGTTCTTCTCCCGCGGCGTTTTCATCGGCCAGGTCGATCAGGTTCTGGAAGAATCCCAGCAGCGCCACGAAGGGCCGCGCCACCGCCGCCACACCGCGCAACACCGGCACGAACGGCGCCAGCCAGTGCGCCGACGTACGCCGGTAAAGAAGCTGCGGCAGCACGTAGCAGATGGCGATCAGGGTCAACCAGACCGCCAGCCCGGCCTCCCAGAAGACCTCGCCGGTCCATGGCTGCCCGTCGGCGAACCAGGCGAAATAGAAGATGCCGAGAAAAACCAGCAGCGTGTGCTTGATGAGCGAGAAGGCCCCGGCGCCGTCTTCGGTCTTGAGCGCCAGCCGTGCCGAGAGCGTTTCTTTGAAGAATTCGAGCGAGGGCAAGTCGCGCGTGCGAAGCCGCATGCTTTCGAGATACAGCAGTTGCACGAACGTCACGATGGCCAGCAGCGGCACCGCGAGGAACGTCGCCAGGATGAGCCACAGCGTCATGCGCCCACCCTCTCGATGAGCCCCACCGGCAGGCCCAGCCGCGCGCGCCAGCGCTTCTCCGCGCGCGCCATGCGGCCGGCATCGGTTTCGTGATCGTAGCCCAGCAGGTGCAGCACGCCGTGCAGCATCAGAATGCGCACTTCGTCTTCGGTACTGTGCCCGAAGCGGCGCGCCTGCATGCGCGCGCGTTGCGAAGAGATGGCAACATCGCCCAGAAAACCCGGGGAGGTGGACGGGAATGACAGAACGTCCGTCGTGTGGTCCTGGCCTCGAAATTCACGGTTGAACCGGCGCAATTGCGCGTCACCGGTAATTAAGCAATTGAAAGTCCTTCGCTTCGTGAGGTCCCGCTCGATCCGCGAAGCAAAGCGGCGCACCACGCCCGGGCGCACGTCCGCCGGCGCGCCGCTGAAAATGACTCTACTGCCATCGGAACTGGACATGGGGGGCGCTCAGGCCTGCGGCACGGTTTCGGAAAGGATTTCGATCTTAGCTTCGCCGTTGCCGTTGGTCTTGGCTTCACCGTTTTCGGCACCCAGATCGGAGAGCTTGAGCGTGAGCTGCCGGCCCACGCCCATGGTCTCGTTATAGCGCTCGTAGGCTTTCACGATGCGCTGCACCAGCGTGTGCCGCACTACGTCGCGCTCGTCGAACTGCACGAAGCTGATGCCTTCCACGCCCTTCAGCACGTCGATAGCGTCGAGCAGCCCGCTGCGCCGGCCGTTCGGCAAGTCGATCTGCGTGACGTCGCCGTTCACCACCATCTTGGAGTTGAAGCCCTGCCGCGTCAGCACCATCTTCATCTGCTCGGGCGTGCTGTTCTGCGCTTCGTCGAGAATGATGAAGCTGTCGTTGAGCGTGCGCCCGCGCATGAAGGCGATGGGGGCCACTTCGATGACGTTGCGCTCCAGCAGTTTTTCGACGCGGTCGCTCTCCAGCATGTCGTAGAGCGCATCGTACAGCGGGCGCAGATAGGGATCCACTTTTTCCTGCAAAGTGCCGGGGAGGAAGCCGAGACGCTCGCCCGCTTCCACCGCGGGGCGCGTGAGGATGATGCGCGAGACCTTCTTGTTGAGCAGCGCGGAAATTCCCATGGCCACCGCGAGGTAGGTCTTGCCGGTGCCTGCCGGCCCGACGCCGAATACCAGGTCGTTGCGCTCGATGGCTTCCAGGTAGCGCCGCTGGTTGATGGATTTCGGCGCCAGCATTTTCTTGCCGAAGTTGCGCTGCTTGCCGCTTTCGACCAGCGCGCGCAGCGAGACTTCCGGGTCCAGGGTGACCACGCGCAGGTAGCTGTTCAGGTCGCCGTTGTTGAATAGGTGGCCTTCGCGCACGAGCGCGTTATAGTCCTCCAGGATGCTCTCGGCGCGCCCGACATTGCCGGGTTCGCCTTCGATTTCCAGGGTGTTATCGACCAGTTGGGTGTGGACGCTTAACCCGTTCTCGATCAACCGGATGTTTTCATCCCGGGTGCCAAAGAGGCTTTCGACGCCTCGGCTGATGAGCACGTTAGCTTTCATCGAATGGGTGGTGGATACCTCCAAGCCAGGGAAAAATGAGACAGGATAAGACGGCAGATGGGCGTGGTTTCGAACCTTCGACAACCCCATAAATGGGGCGGTGACAAACCATCTGGAATCATTATAACAGGATTACCATGGAAGATCACATGGACGCCTTATTGACATATGCCCGCTCTCACCGGCGCGAAATCGTCGCGCTCATCCAGCAGTTCGTGGAATGCGAGTCGCCCAGTTTCGAGGCGGCGGCGATCGGCCGCTTCGTCGAACTGGTCGCCGACACGGTCGCGCCGTTCGCCCGGGTGAAAAAGCACCGCGGCGGCCACGGCGTCTTCGAGATGGCGCTGCCGGGCAAGCGGAAGAGCGGACAGGTGCTGGCGCTGGGACACTCCGATACCGTCTGGCCGCTGGGCACGCTGCGCTCGATGCCGTTCCGCGAAGCCCGCGGCCGGCTCTGGGGGCCGGGCGTGCTGGACATGAAATCCGGCATCGCTTTCTTCATCTTCGCGGTGCGCGCGCTGCGCGATCTGGACATTCCGGTTGCGCCGCGCGTGCTGCTGCTGTTGAACGCCGATGAAGAGGTCGGGAGCCAGACCTCGCGCGAGTTGATCGAAAAGCACGCCGCGGCGAGCCGCGCGGTGCTGGTGCTCGAACCGGGCACCGGCCTCGAAGGCAAACTCAAGACCGCGCGCAAGGGCGTGGGCGGCTTCCAGGTTGTGGTGCGCGGCAAGGCGTCGCACGCGGGCGTGGACTTCACCGCCGGCGCCAGCGCGGTGGTCGAACTGGCGCGGCAGATCGAGCGCATCGCCGGCTTCGTGGACTTGAAGCGCGGCATCACGGTCAACCCCGGCGTGATCTCCGGCGGAACGCGCAGCAACGTGGTGGCGGCGGAGGCGCGCGCACAGGTGGACATTCGTGTGGTGCGCGCGCGCGACGCCGCCGGACTGGAGAAGAAGTTCCGCGCGCTGCGGCCGTTCGACCGCCGCTGCTCGATCGAAGTCGCGGGCGGCTTGAACCGGCCGCCCATGGAGCGCTCGGCGGGGATCGTGCGGCTGTTCCGGCTGGCGCAGAAGCTCGGCCGGGAGATCGGCGTGGAGCTGGAAGAGTCGCTCACCGGCGGCGGCTCGGACGGCAACTTCACCGCCGCGCTGGGGATTCCCACGCTGGATGGCCTCGGCGGCGTGGGCGAAGGGGCGCACGCGGCGCACGAAAGCATCCTGGTCAACCGCATCGCCGACCGGACGGCGCTGGTGGCCAAGCTGCTCGCGGCGGTATAGCGGAACGAAGCCAATCCGGCGGCCCGCCGCCGGTTATGCCAGTGTGAGGCTGGCGTCGGCCTTGATATCCAGACCGGCGAATTCGCCCCGCTCCAGCTTGGGAAAGGCGGCGGCGGCGATCATGGCGGCGTTGTCCGTGGAGAGGCCCGGCGTCGGAAAATATACCGGACGTGTGATCGCCGCGCCTTGCGCCGCCGCGCGCAGGCCGGAGTTGCAGGCCACGCCGCCGGAAACGATGACGCTGCGGGCGTCGATCCGGTCGGCCGAGGCCTGCGCCCGCACCAGCAACTCGGTGATGACCGCGTGCTGGAACGAAGCCAATAAGTCACGGGTGGCCGGCGGTGTGACGGCCAGCCATTGCCCGGCCGACGGCGCCGGATTTTCCCGCAGCAGCGCGCGGCGCACGGCGATCTCCTCCGCCATATCGCGCGCCTGCACCCAGCGCAGCACGGCGGTTTTCAAGCCGCTGAAGCTGAAATCCAGGGCGTTGCCCTTCATCCTGGCGAAGGTGAAGGGCACGGCGCGCGGATTTCCGTAGGGCGCCAGGCGGTCGATGACCGGCCCGCCGGGGTAGCCGTAGCCGAGGAGCTTGGCCACCTTATCGAAGGCCTCGCCGGCGGCGTCGTCGCGGGTTTTGCCGAGCAGGCGGTAGGCGAAGCCTTCGCGGACCTCGAACAGGTGCGTATGGCCACCGCTGACCACCAGCGCCAGCGCCGGAAATTCCACCGGCGTGCCGGCGCGCCGCGATTCCATGATCACGGCGTGAATATGGCCCTCGATGTGGTTCACGGCGATGAGCGGCACGCCGCTCACGAAGCTGAGCGACTTGGCGTAGGTCAGGCCAACCAGCAGCGAACCGACCAGCCCCGGCCCGACCGTGGCGGCGATGGCCGCGAGATCGGGCAATTCCATTCCGGCGCGCTGGAGCGCTTCGCGAACCACGGGGACGATGGCGCGGAGGTGCTCGCGGGAGGCGAGCTCGGGGACCACGCCGCCGTACTTGCCGTGGGTGGCAAGCTGCGAGGCGACCACCGAGGAGAGGACACACCCGGCGTCGTCCACCACGGCCGCGGCGGTTTCGTCACAGGAAGATTCGATCCCGAGAATGCGCACCTCTTTCTACGGTAGCTCGGTTGGCTGCCGCCTCGCTCCGAAGTTCAGAACGGATGTTCACCTCTGATGTTCTGACGTAACCCCTGAGGAATTATCGGGTTAAAGATCG
>JAJYLS010000338.1 GCA_021787555.1 Acidobacteriota bacterium
CGTTCGTATTCGCGACCGGACTGAGCTCTTTCGCGCGGCTTGCCGGATCGCCGTGGAGAACAGCTTCTTCCGCATGGCCTGGGTGGGCGTGCTCCGGCCGGAATCCGGGTCGGTGCAGCCAGTGGCTTGGGCAGGGTTTGAAGATGGCTACCTGGGCCGGATACGCATCACCACGGATGACACCGCCGAAAGCCATGGCCCCACCGGACAGGCGCTGCGCGAGCGCCGCCATTTCGTATGTTCCGATATTGCCACCGACCCACGGTTCCTGCCCTGGCGCGACGACGCCCTGGCGCGCGGGTATCGGTCGTCCGCCGCTTTCCCGATTCAATTCGGGGACACCGTCGCCGGCGTCATCACCGTCTATGCCGGGGAAGCCGGCTTCTTCACCGACGAGGTCGTGACCCTGCTGAGCGAAGTGACCGCGGATCTTTCTTTCGCCCTCGAAAGCATGGATCGTGAAGCGCGGCGCCAGCAGGCGGAAGAGGCGCTGCAATTGCAAGCTGAGACCTTGCGCCGCAGCGAAGAGAAATACCGCCGCATCGTGGAGACCGCGTCCGAAGGAATCTGGATCATCGACCGCAACAACATCACGACATTTGTCAATGAAGAGCTCGCCAGGATGCTGGGCCATTCCATTGAAGACATCGTCGGCAAGTCCATGTTCGATTTCCTTTTGGACGATGACAGCCGTGCGCTGGCGGCCCGGAACGTTGTACGCCTCAAACAAGGTCTGAGGGATAGCATGGATTTCCGCTTCCGGCTGAAGGATGGCGCCGAGGTCTGGACCTACATCCGCATAACGCCGGTGCTCGAGGACGGCCATTACGCAGGAGCCATGCCATGCTCACCGATATCACCGAGCGGAAAAAGGCGGAGCAGAAGGTCAGCCGGCTCAACCAGGAACTCGAACAACGCGTGGCTGAACGCACCGCCGAGCTGGAGCAGATGGCGAGCGAGCTGGAGACTCGCAACCGCGAGGTCGAGCGCGCCAACCGGATGAAAACCGATTTTCTGGCGCGCATGAGCCACGAATTGCGCACTCCCCTGAATGCGATCGTGGGCTATTCCGATCTCCTGGCGGAGGAAGGGAGCGGGCCCCTGCTTCCCGCTTATAAGCGGTTCACCGCCAATATCCAGGAGGGAGCCCGGCATCTCCTCGACATGGTCAACGATGTTTTGGACCTTTCCAAAATCGAGGCCGGGCGAATCGACCTGAACCGGGAAGTGTTTCCCGCCGCCGACGCCCTGGAGGAGGTGCTCTCGGTTATCACGCCGCTGGCCCAGATCAAGAAAATCGCCATTGAGAACCAGCTTCTGTCGGACATATCCATCAATGCCGACCGGACCCGGTTCAAACAGATCCTGTACAACCTGCTCAGCAACGCGGTGAAGTTCACACCGGAGGGCGGCCGGGTTTGGGTTGCCGATTGCAGCCGCGAAGATGCCGCCGGCTTCTGCGTCGGCGACACGGGAATTGGAGTGTCCAGCGAAGAATTGAACTCCATCTTCGATGAATTCCATCAGGCCGGCACGCCGCCCGGGACGCCGCACGAAGGCACGGGCCTCGGATTGGCCATCACCCGCCGGCTGGCGGAATTGCACGGCGGAAAGACCTGGGCGGAAAGCATTGTCGGGCAGGGGAGCCGGTTTTTCTTCTCCCTGGGACCGGGCAGCCTGGAATCCAGCGCGGCCGCCGGGGCGGAGGCGTGATCCATGCTGACCCTCCTGGTGGCCGACGACAATCGACTGAGCCGCGAGCTCATCCGCGACGTGCTCGAAAGCGCCGAGTGCCGGATCGTGGAGGCCCGCGACGGCCGTGAAGCCCTGGAGCGCGTGGAGGAGACCAACCCTGACCTGGTCCTGCTCGACCTCGAGATGCCGATCCGCGATGGCTTCGCCGTTTTGGCCGAGATGAGGCGCAATCCCAGGTATCGCGGCATCCCCGTCGCGGCCGTCACCGCCCGGGCGATGCAATCGGATCGCGAGCGAATCGCGGCGGCCGGATTCGATGCGTACATCCCGAAGCCCATCAAGAGCAAAGAACTGCGCGACCGGGTCCACCAGTTGTTGAAATCCCGCCAAGAAGGGATCTATGGCCGAGGCTGAAAAGACACGGATTGCACTGCTCGCAATCGACGACGATCCCAAGAGCCTGGAGCTGGTCCAGGATGCCCTTGCGCGGGAAGACCTGACTATCGTGACGGCCACGGACCCGCATTCCGGCCTCGAGCTTGCGCTGCGCGAGCGTCCCGAAATTGTCCTGGTGGACCTGGTGATGCCGGAGATGAATGGCATCACCGTGCTGGAGCGCATTCTCGAAGCCGCTCCCGCCACCGAAGTGATTCTGACCACCGGGCACTATTCGGCCGAATCCGCCGTGGAGGCGATCCGCAAGGGCGCCAGCGATTATCTGACGAAGCCGCTTTCCATCAGCCGTTTGCGCGAACGCATCGGTGCCCTCATCGAAGATTTTGAGCGGCGCCGGCGCGCGCTGCAACTGGACCGCGAGATGCTGCGCACGTACCAGTTCGAAGGCATCGTGGGGCGGAGCCCCCTCATGCTGGACGTCTTCTCCCGCATTCGCCGTGCCGCGCCGCATTTCAAGACGGCGCTGGTCACCGGGGCCACCGGGTGTGGCAAAGAGCTGGTCTCCAGGGCGCTGCACCGGCTCAGCCCCTCCACGCAGGCGCGCTTCGTGGTGTGCAACTCCTCGGCGATCGTCGAAACGCTTTTCGAAAGCGAGCTGTTCGGGCATGTCAAGGGCGCCTTCACCGGAGCCGTTCAGGACAAGATCGGGCTTTTCGAATATGCGGCGGGCGGAACGCTGTTCCTGGACGAGATCGGCGATCTCCCGTTGACGGTCCAGACCAAGCTGCTGCGCGTGCTCGAAACCAGGGAGTTTCAGCGCGTCGGTTCCCCCGCTCCGCGAAGGGCCGATGTAAGAATAGTGGCCGCCACCAACCGCAACCTGCGCGAGATGATCGAAAGCAAGCAGTTTCGCGAGGACCTGTTCTACCGCCTGGCGACCGTCGAAATCAAGCTGCCGCGCCTGGCCGACCGCAAAGAAGATTTGCCGCTGCTGGAGCGGTTCTTCCTCGACCGCCTTTCGAACGAGTACGGGAAGCGCATCCGGGGCGTCACGCCGCGCGTGCAGATTCTGTTTGCACGCTACCACTGGCCGGGTAACGTCCGGGAACTGGAGAACGTCCTGTCGAACGCCTGCATGATGTGCGAAGGTGACACCATCGATGTGCAGGATCTCCCGGAGCACCTGGCCAAACCTACCTACCAGGCCGCCGCGGACGATGGCGAGGAACTCCTTCCCATGGCCGAAGTGCACAGGCGCCACGCGCGACGCGTGCTGGAAGCGGTTCACGGCAACAAAGCCGAAGCGGCGCGGATTCTCGGATTGCATCGGGCCACGCTGTATCGCTTGATTGGAGAGATGGATCCGGAAGAGGCCAAAGCCAAGGGCGCCTGAGGAATGCGGAGGAATGCGTTAAAAAGGACCGCTGCGGTTCGGCTATGAGCCTGCCCGCAGCGGTTTAAGCGGTAGTTGAAACGGAGCACATGCCCCGTTCACTCAAGGCGACAGCCCCCCCTGGAAAATTCAGTGCGACGGCGCGCCCGGGCTCGGCGGCACCGGGCGCGCTCGCTGTTGGCTCCGGGGTTGGCACCCCGGGGTTGGACGCGTGCCGTAGCAGGCTCGCTCCCTTGAAAAACGGCCTCAGTCTCGTACGCAGCATCCCCTTGGCACGAAAAAGCCGGCTCTTGACACACTCCTCCGTCAGACCCAGCCGCTCCCCTGTCTCCGCCGTGCTGAGCTCCTCCATCTCCCGCAACCGGAACACCGGACCATATGCCGGCGGCAGACCCTCCAAGGCCGTTCGAATGACGCGGAGAGTATCCCGGTCGACCGCCTGCCGCTCCGGACTCCGCATGGGCGAGGAAAGGCGCATCAGCTTGGTATCGTCCGCCCACTCTACGTTTCTGGTGCGGCGGATCTGCGTCAGCGCCTCATTGACCACGATCGAGCTCATCCAGGCGAAATAGCCGGACCTCCCGGCATACTGATCGATGTGCCTGATCGCCAGCAGATGAGCCCGTTGCACCGCGTCCTCCGCGTCGGCTTCGTTGCGCAGGTATTTTTGAGCCAGGCGTTGCAGCCGCCGGTGGTAACGCGTTGCAAGAACGTTGTACGACTCCGTATCCCCGTTCCGGATCCGCCCAATCACCTCGTCGTCGTTGATTCCCCGTTCCATTTGCTGCCATGCTGAAGCAGGTAAATGGCCAAATCGGGAGCGGCAGGCAAACATCGGCCGTACTGAAGTTTTCAGGTTCCCGCGTCGGGCCGCCGGAATGTGGCGCTGGCGCTTTCCGCGACGCTATAGGCGAACTGTCGCAGAAATAATCGCGCTGCGGTGTGCCGAGTCCGCTGGCGTATCAGGGCACGGTTTCAGCGGGGCGCCGAACCGCACCCTCGAAAATTCAGGGGGAAACCGCAGGGCTAAAGCCCCCGAGACGGAGGGCCGCTGCGGGCACGACTATCGTCGTGCCCTGATACGACGGCCGATTTTCATGCAATCGCGGCCCGCGAGAAGCGGTACAGGAACACGACTCTAAACCGTGCTCTGATGCACCGCTCAAACCGTGCCGCGATGAAAAGTGGCACAGCTATTGCCCGTGAGGCACTACGGGCGGCCGGCCAGGCCGGACACCCTTTTTGGGAGGAATATGGAACCGTACGCAGTATATCTTCTCCGCCGCTTCAGGTCAGGAGAGACGGTGGACCAGCTTGCCGCAAGTGAAGGGATCCGGCGCGATCGCATCATGGTCCGCCTGCAAGCAGCGCTCAGATACGAGGTAGTGCAGAACAGCGGGCGCGGGCTTGGGCGCAGCGGCCGTTTTCCCGAAGCCGCCGCATAGCCCTTAGCCGGGCCGCGTTGCGCTTCCGGCGCAGCAGCCCTGCCTCGTGGGTCGGCTGGCAGTCCAATGCCTGTCACCGGAGTGATGCGCGTCGTCACACGATGATTTTCTTCCTGACGGCGTAGAGTACAATCTCCGCGGTGTTATGCAGATTCAGCTTCTGCATCAGGTTCGTGCGATGGGTTTCCGCGGTCGCGACCGACACTTGCATAATAGCCGCGGCCTGCTTGTTCGTCTTGCCTTCCGCCAGCAGCCGCAACAGTTCGCGTTCGCGGTCCGTCAGAAGATCGTACGAGTCCGGCGAGCCTTGTTGCTGGAGGCGGCGCATGTAGTCTTCCAGCAGGAGGTTCGCCACGCCGGGGCCGAAGAACGGGCGACCGGTCGCCACCACTTGCACGGCCCTGACCAGGTCGGATTCCGCCTCGTCCTTCAGTAAGTAGCCCTTGGCGCCGGCGGTCAGCGCACGCAGAACGAATTCCTCGTCTGAATACATGCTCAGGATAATGATGCCTGCCGCAGGATGGTTGCGCGTAATTTGCGCCGCCGCCTCGATTCCCCCCAACACGGGCATGGCTATGTCCAGAATTACAACGTCGGGCTTCAGGCGCTCGGCCAGCGTGACTGCCTCTTTGCCATTGGTCGCCTCCCCGACGATCTCCAGCACGGGATCCGCCCCGAGGAGGAAGCGCAAACCTTTCCTGACAACGCCGTGATCGTCCGCGACCAGTACCGTGGTCTTAGGCATTCGA
>JAJYLS010000034.1 GCA_021787555.1 Acidobacteriota bacterium
TCATCCGACACCAGCGCCAGCAGCGTGAACCCGCTGCGGACCTCCGAAGCGCCGTAGTCGATCGACCCCGTCATCCACGCCTGTGTCAGCATGCGTAGCACCGAGGGGCTGATCGCGGGCGTGCGCGCGTTCCCGGATTTCAGCTTGTCCAGGCTCCGGGTCAGCTCCGCCGTAAGCCTCGATGTGTTCACCTCGAAGTGCCGGAAGATACGTGCCGCGTCGGTGTCGCTCGCTTCCATCAGCTTCACGAGGTAGTGTTCGATCTCGATGTTGTAGTGCGTACGTGACAGGCATAGCCCGGCCGCTGCCTCCAGCGTGCTTCGCGTCGGCCCGTTCAATTTCCCGATCAATGATTTCAAATTCACGCTCATGTCGATCACCTTCACCCTTCCATGCCGCTCTCGCTGCGCCAGCCCATAACTACTTCTGCCCCCTCCGCGCTCGTCTCCGCGCTCGTCTCCGCGTCGAATCGTCGCCCTCCTTTCCGCCTCATATCCGCAACACCCCGTCATCCGGATCAACCCGCATTGTTTTTGTCTTCGCCCATGTCAGCCACCCCAGCCGCGGCCCCGCCGGACCTTCGCCGCCCAACTCGCACCCGGGTGTCTCCTCCTTCCGCAGCACCAACTGCACCTCAAAATCCAGCTCGTTCCCCGCGAAAAACCGCACTAGCGCCCGCAGCGGTTCGTGCGCGCTCCCGTCCGGCAGAAATCCCCGGTATTGGTCCAGCGTCAGCGGCCCCAGCCGGATCCGCGCCGTCGATTGCTGGTCCCATATCTCGTCGCCCACCACGGCGCCCATCCCCAGTTGCTCGGAGTAAGACGGCGTATCGCTGAATCGGCACTGCATGTCCGGCTCCAGGGAGTGCCACGCCCCCACGAACTGCTCGATCTCCACCGGAACCTCGAAGTAGTCCATCAGCAGCGCCCGCAGCGCCACCGCCGAGCGCGCCTGCGCGGCCAGAAGCCCGCACCGGAAAATCAGCGTCACGTCCGGCACCTTCTGCCGGTCGCGCAGCCCCGCCGTCCCCAGCCCGAGCAGATCCAGCAGGCGCTGCGAGAGCCGGTCGTCGTCCCCGCGCTCGTACGCCACAGTGAAGCGGAATTTCTCCCACGCCTGGTAGAAGAGCGAAACAATCCGGTGATTGAAAACGTCCAGGAACTCGCGGATGGCCCCGTCGCGCGCCCGCATGCGCTCCCGCACCAGCGCCGAATAGTACAGCGGCATCACACCGTGCGGCCCGGTCAGCCCCATAAAATTCACGAGCATTTGTGGCTGCCCGTTCTCGGGCCAGTCGAGCCCGGCAATCTGGCTTGGCGGAAAACCGAAGTCAGCACCCGCCCCGAAACGCACCACCTCCGTTCGCGGGATCGAGAACCTCCCCACCGGCTGCCGGTCCGCAAGGATCCGCCCCAGCAACCGCACCGCCTGGAAGAAATCGAAGCTGTACGGCTCCTTGCGAATCACCCGCTCGATCTCCGCGTATTGTGCCCGCCGGCTCTCTACAGGAGGATTCTCGACCCTGCTCGGGGTGGCCATAGTTTCAGAACCTCCTTTCGCTGCCGCGTTGTGACACTTAGTTGGCTGAAGCTTGCCAGCGTCACATATAGCCCCAGAAAACGCTCGATCACGCTGGCAAAAAGGTACGCGCCGCCGCCCACGAAGTTCTCCTCGTCGAGTTCCATGTCCACCCGCGTGCCTCGCGCAAAAGTGATGCCGTTCTCCGAAACGATGCGCGCAAACTGCGGCTGGCTCTTCAGCTCTGTGATGCCCTCGATCTGCTTCACCGAATACGAGGAGTCTGTGAAGTTGTAGAGTTTCAGGATCTCCTGAAGCGCCTCCCGCCCCTCCGAAACCAGCGACAGGTAGTTCAGCGACAGGTGCGAAATCAGCCGCCACAAGGAAGACTTCCCCGTCGGCGGCCGAAGCGCCGGCGTCGGCTTCTTGAGCGCCACAATCGCGTGGACCGGAGCCCCGCTGTCCACCTCGAAATCGCCCGACTCCATCCCGAACGGCAGCCGCGACGGCAGGTCCCGGTTCGTGCACGTAAGCCGCACAGTGAGGCTCTCCGTGTTCACCGCCACCGGCCGCTGCTCCAGGTCCACCAGCGATAGGAACATCTCCGTCCCTTCATCGTCCCGCCGCCCCGAAGCCCGCCGCGAAGCCATCCAGAAGACCTGCCCCTTGCTACCCGAAGCGCTGTGCCGAAACGAATAGAAAGGTTCGAAGTGGACCGGTTCCTGCGAATCCGGCCGCACGCTGACTACCTCGTCCACAGAAAAAATCTCGGTGGCGTTGGGCCGCCGTATGTCCGGCACGATCGGGTAGTCGAAACGCCGCTGCGTGAGCAGGATCGGTTCCGCCGTCTGCTCGAACAGGTTCACCGCCGGCGTGCACGCGGTGCGGAACGTCTTCTCCGTGACGCCCAGCTCCAGCGCCTGCCGCCGGTCGGCCAGTTCAAACGGCGCGATCAGAAAAATCAGCTCCGCCCGTTCTTTGAACCCGCTCGCGAGGGCGGTTTCCAGCCCAACCAGGTCCAGAAAGAAGAACTTATCGGGGAACGTGAAGTATTCATGCAGCAGACGATAGCCGGTGAACGAGCGGCGCGGATAGGGTAGCATCCCCTCATCCTCTCCAAATCCGACCGGGCGCAGCGAATCAGGCCGGAGTTGAACCGGGCGAACTCGCGAGCCAGGAGTCGGGTCACGCAAGAGAATCTGCGTGCAACGGCTGCAAAGTAGTTCATAGACGGAGTGGATCAACCCGCTCTCACCGTTCAGAAAGAACCGCAGCGGGCTCGGCTGCATTTTCTCGAAGGTCACGTCGCGCCAGCACTTCAGCTCGATGCGCAGCGCCGCCACAGGGGCGCCATCCGGGCCCGACGCTTTGACCGCCGGCTGCAGCCGGTCCGGCGTCTTCCATTCCGCCGCCGTCACGCTCAACGGCCACAGGTACGCGTCGTAACACGTGCGGAATTTACACGGCACGCCGCCTACCGGCCGCGACGATAGCACCGACCCCCGCGGGATTTTCAGCCCCGTGCCGATCTGCCCCTGCTCCGGGTTCACCCGTAGCTCCGCGATCGTCATCGCCGGCACCGGCCGGATGAAATGCGGGTAGATGATGCTGAGCAGCGCTTCCGTGATCTCCGGAAACTCGTCGTCGATCTTCAGGTGTACCCTTGCCGCCAGAAACGCGAACGCTTCGAGCAGCCGCTCGACGTGCGGATCTTCGCACTTGTCCGGCTCCAGGTTCAGCCGCGAGGCGATCTTCGGGTACTTGTCCGCGAATTGCACCCCCATCTGCCGCAGGAAAGTGAGCTCGCGTTCATAGTAGAGCAGCAGTTCGTCTCGCATGCTATTCGCTCTTCACCTGGTACTCTCCACTGTTCAGTTGCAGCAGCGTGTCGAACAACACCTGTTCCGGCGCCGGGTCCATCTTCAGCAGCGCATCGATCTGAAACCGCAGCATTCTCGGTCCCGAATCCTTGCTCTCCAGCGCGCGTACCCGCACCGCCGTCAGGCGCGGCTCGAAGATGGTGATCGTCTGCTCCACCAGCCGCAGCAACCTCTGCCGGTCCCTCGGTGAATTCAAGCTCATGGAAGTCACATCCGGCAGCCCGTAATTGTAAAGGGACCGGTGCAGTTCCTGGTAACTCTCCGGCACCTCCTCGGGAATCCGCCGCGTGTTGAGCAGCCATTCCAGATCGCGCCGCAGCGCGGCCTTTAATTGCCGGACCGATTGCGAGCGGCTCACCGGGGGGGCCGCCGCTACGTCCGGCTCCAGGTCGATGAGCCGGTCGAGTAGCGCCGGTGTGACGGACAGGTCTGGGTCCGTCTTGGCCATCCGTTACCTCCCGCAGGCCAGGGCCTGCAATGGATCCAGACGGCAAATGCGGTCGTAGATTTTCTGCTTCAATTCCGGCGCCGTGCCCAGTTTATCCAGGCACTGGTAGAGCAGGGCCAGCGGCTGGGCGACGGTCGGCGACGCCTCCCACCCCTCGAGCCCCCGGGTGTCGATCTCAGCGGCGAGTTGCTCCAGAATCGGCTGCGCGATCCGCTCCAGTCCCATCGACATGCAAAGTTGGGCCAGTTGCAGCCGCCGTTGGAACCGCCCCCGCCCCGATTTCTCAGCCGCGGCCTCGTGCGTCAGAATCTCGATGGCCTCCTGCTTTCTTCCGGATTTCGCCGCCTCGATCGCCAACTCGTTCGCGTCCACCACCTCCGGCTGGCCGTTCGGCGCGGCCCATGTCGCTTCCGTGGCGTCTTCCATCGCGGGCGGCGAATAGGCGTGCTCCGCGGCGGCCTGCGCCGGCGCGATCTCGTCCAGCCAGGCCTGCGTCTCCGGATTGGCTGCCGGCGTGTCGTCGAGCAGCGTCGCCTGCCGCAGCGCTGGATAATCCGCCAGCAATCCGTTCACCTCCGCCCGGATCGCTGAAGCAATCTGGTAGTAACCCATTTCGTAGGCCGCGCGGTAAGTGTAACGTTGCAGATCCAGCCAACCCCGCCCGCAAGGCAGCCCCATCGCGGTTTCCCCCACGTCCAGCACTTGCTGCCACTCGCTGTCGTTGGCCGCTTTCTTCAGCGCCTGCCGTGTCCCCGTCGGCGGTGCCTCGAGCAGGTTCGCGTCCACGTCCGTCCCCGCCGCCCGCAGTTCCCCGAAACGCCATCCTCGCAGCAACAGGTAGGGCAGAGGACTGTACGCGTCGTTCCGGCGAAGGTATCCCGCTACCGCCATCACTCTCTTCAACGCATCGCCTGCATCGGTGGGTTCGGCCGCGGTCGGCCCCACACGCGGTCTGGGCGCCGCCGGCGCTTCTTCCACGGCCGCTGGCTCCTCCGCGAAGGCCACCGGCGCTGCTGCGCCTTCGTCCGGCTCAGCTCCCCGCTTCTTCTGCAGCACCCCATGGACCGTGTGGCGGATTTCCTCCAGCGTGGTCCGCATCGGGCCGAACGTCGGCGTTGCGTCGCCGAACTTCTCCTCGTTCGTCGCGCCAAGGCTTTCCAGCAGTTCCAGGATGCCGTCGAGCGTCCCCTCCATCTCCGCGTAGAACGCCTTCGGCGTCGCCGCCACGGCCTTGTCCCAGTCCTCGGCGCTCATCTTGCCTTCGGCGATGGCCGCGTTCCGCGCCTCCACCTTCGCCTCGGTGTCCGCGGCGGCCTCGTAGCCCACCGTGCGCGATTCCTTGAACTGGAACCAGTATGCCCCCGTGCGGGTGAGCGGGACGCTCCGCAGCGCCGCGTCCATGCGCGTCCCCAGCCACTCCAGCGGCGCCGCCCGCAATTCCGCGTCGCCGTCCTCCAGCTCGGGGTAGAGCGTGTCCCAGAAATTCTCGACCAGCCCCTTGATCAACTCCAGCCCGGACTTCAGGCCCGCGAAGCCCTCCTTCCGCAGCATCGCTTCGGTCAGCCACGCTGCGACCTGAAGGTCTTTGGATTTGCTGGCCAGCGCTTCGCCCGCCAGTTTGATCACCAGCGGGTAATCGGCGGTCTTGCGCTCGACCTGCCAGTCGCCCTGCGGCGCGGTGTCGTCCTCGCGCCGCGCTTCCTTGATTTTGTCGAAGACCGGCGCGTATCGCAGGCTCTCGCCGCTGGGGTTCTCGCCGGGGATGGGATTCAACAGATCGTCTCGCAGGGGCATGCGGGATTGATCACGGGCCCTATTCCGCGGCTGCAGAAGATGCCGCGAACAGCAGGTTCCGCACCTCCAGTATGGGGATTTCTTCTCCGTCGATCCGCAGCAGCTTCTGCCCTGCCGGCACGGTCTCGCCGTCGATTTCTTCCCAGACCGTCTCCCGCCCCAGGCGCACGCTGTCCTGTGGATGCTTCGACACCAGCGGCGTCAGCGCCGGCAGCAGCACTTCGCCCAGGTCCAAGCCTTTGCACTTCGGTCCCGTCTGAAGAGCCGCGGGAATCCAGATCAGGTCCCGCAGGCGCTTCGGCGGCTCGATCGTCACCGACGCGATGTGCTCGAATGGCAGCCACAGATACGCTCCCGCCGCGAACACCTCCAGCCGCGCCCCGATCCGGGGATCGGCGTCCTCGATCGTCTCGAACGCCCGCCCGTTCAGCGAACCACCGACGGGAGCCGGCGGTCCGCTGCCGAGGGGGAACGTCTTCTTCTCGAACATGGTGTGGCGCGTCCGCGCGGCTTCCAGCGCCGACCGGTAGAGCAGCGTGCCCATGGCCGCTTCCTTACCGAGGTCGGCCAGGATGTCGAGCTGTTTTTCGGCGCGGTCGTACTCTCCCGTAAAGCAGAGCAGCTCGAAAAGAAACGTCCGGCGCCTGGCGTCCGTCGGGTCGTTCCGTAGTTCCGCCCCCAGCGCCCGCACCGCCTCGTCAAGCTGCCCCGCCTGGTACAACTCCCGGGAGTTCATAATGAGTTCTTACCTCCCAGCGCGAAACCTCTCCGGCCCAATACCGGCACCGTCTCTGCTGAGGGAGATCTCTCTGCTTCCTACGCTCCCTTCATCTGCTTCAGGTCCCACGCGATCTTCACCGGCCCGGCCAGCGTCCCGTCCGCCTTCTGCTCCTTGTATTCGTATTCGATTTTGCTGTAGTTGAACGCGATCTCGTCCAGCGGTATCACGCCCGCGCCCCCCGAGCCCGTTGTATTGTACGACGAGATTAACAGATCCGAGAACGTGATTTTCAGGTACTCCTGCTGTTCCTTGCCAGCCTTTCGGCACACCAGCACCGCGTTCTTGATGTGTTCTCCGTTCGCACACGCCAGGATCAGTTTCGGCGAAGCTTTGTTCACCGTCATCACGAAATGGAAGTCCTGCATCTGCACCTTGCCAGCGCCCATGCCTCCGCCGTACGCCGCTGTGCCCGCGTTCATCTCACCCCAGGAGAAGCTCTCGAGCTGAATCTCGTTCTTGTGCTTCGAGTCCTGGCTCTCCCCTGGGATTCCATCAATCTTCAGAAAATAATCGACTGCAGCCATCTCCAATCCTCCTGTTTCACTTGCGTACCGACGCCGGCAAGTCCGCCACCAGGCGGAGCGATACCGACAACTCGTCTAACTGGAAGTGCGGTCGCAGGAATGCAACTGCCCGGTAGGCACCTGGCTTACCTGCCACCTCCACCACCTCGATCCTCGCGTCGCGCAGCGGATATTGCGCCTTTGTGGCCGCCGACGCGCTGTCATCCGGAGTCACGTAGTTCGTGATCCACTTGTTCAGCCACCGCTCGCATTCCCCGCGCGATGTGAAACTGCCGATCTTGTCGCGCATCATCGCCTTCAGGTAATGCGCGAACCGCGATACCGCCAGGATGTACGGCAACTGCGTCGCCAGCCTCGCGTTGGCGTTGGCCGCGTCGCTGTCGTACAGCTTCGGCTTCTGGCACGACTGCACGCTGAAGAACGCCGCGTAATCCGTTCCCTTGCAGTGCACCAGCGGAGCGAAGCCCAGGTCCGCCAACTCCTTCTCCCGCCGGTCCGTGATGGGCGACTCGGTCGGGCACTTCATCGCCACGTCGCCTTCGTCCGTGTAGAAATTGTGGACCGGCAGCCCTTCCACCAGCCCGCCGCCCTCCACGCCGCGGATTGCCGCGCACCACCCGTACAGCGCGAACGCGTTGCTCATCCGCGCCGCCAGCGCGTAGGCCGCGTTGCCCCACAGGTACTTGCCGTGGTCCGACCCGTCCACGTGCTCTTCGAACCCAAAGCCCTCCACCTGCTTCGTCTCCCTACCGTAGGGCAGGCGCATCAGCACGCGTGGGCACGTCAGCGCCACATAGCGCGAGTCGTCCGACGTGCGGAACGATTTCCACTTCGCGTACTCCGTCGTGTCAAATACTTTGGCCATGTCCCTTGGCGCGTCAAGTTGCGTGTAGCTGTCCAGATTGAACATGTCCGGGGCAGCCGCCGAAAGGAACGGCGCGTGCGCCGCCGCCGCCACGTTCGAAATCTTCTCCAGCAGCTCGATGTCTTCCGGCCCGCGCCCGAACTCGTAGTCTCCCACCAGACCGGCGAACGGCGCCCCGCCGAAGATCCCGAATTCTTCCTCGTACACCTTCTTGAACAACGCGCTCTGGTCGAACTCCGGCGCCCGCTGCAAGTCGCGCAGCAGCTCTCTCTTCGAGGCGTTGAGGATCTTGATCTTCAGATGGTCGCTGGTCTCGCTCTGGTCCAGCAGGTATTTCAGCCCGCGCCAGGTCGCTTCCAGCTTCTGGAATGCCTGATTGTGCAGGATCTCGTTGAGCTGGATCGAGAGCAGGTGATCGATCTGCGCGATCCGCGCGTTGATCATCGCTTCTGCGTCCTTCGACACGGTCATCGCCCCGTCCAGCACCTGGGCCACGAATTCCTTCACCAAGTCTTTGCCGCGCTCTCGCGCCGCGGCGTCCTTGGCGAGCCGGCCTTCTTCGACAATCTGGTCCAGCAGCCCCTTCTCCACGACCTGTTCCGTCGGAGCTTTCTGAATGGCACTTTGCGGATCGCTCATTTGGAGCCTCCTTCACCCTTGCCAAGTTCGCCCTTCAGCTTCTCCAACTTCTCCGTGTTGCCCACCGCATCCAGCAGTAGTTCCTCGAGCTTGTCATTGCCTTGCAGCGACCCCCGAAGGTCCGACAGCCTCGTGCGAAGATCGAGCATTTCCTTCAGTGGCTTCACCTGGCGCGCCAGGTGCTCCGGTTCGAAATCCTCCAGGCTCTTGAAGTGAAGATCCACTTTGATCTGGCCCGCGTCCGGATCTTCGCTGAGCTTGTTCTCCACGGAAAACGCCAGGTGCGGCTTCATGCCTTCCAGGACGCTGTCGAAATTATCGGGCGTCACTTCCACGAACTTCCGGTCTTTCAGCTTGGGCAGCGGAGTCTCCGGCTGCCCGGAGAAATCGCCGAGCACCCCCATGACGAACGGGAGTTCCTTCAGCTCGATTGCCTCGCCCACTTCCACGTCATAAGTCACGTGCACGCGGGGTGGGCGCACCCGGTCCAGTTTATGCTGCGTGCTTTGCTTTGCCATTACCTTACCCTTTCCCGTTATGCAGATTCGCAACGACTCCGGCGCGGCCCGAACGGTATATCGCGAACAGGCCCTTTTTTCCGTGTCTGAGTATACATGCCACCCGCGGGGGGAGTCAAGCAAACGGCCACCGTTGGCGCCGTGAACCCCCTGAGGTTGGTACCAGGGCCTTTACCAACCCCCCGCCGTTCTGGTAACTTGAAATCCGATGAAACGCCTCCAGCCGGTCATCTGGACGAAGGGCACCTTCCTCAGCCCCCAGCATCTCCAGGCCCAGGACCGTTTTATCGAAAGCTCGCTCCAGTTCCGCATGGAGTCCCTCACCGGCAACCCCTGGGGCTTCGTCAAGCTCCAGGTCAGCCAGGAAGCCCTCTCCGCCGGCGAGTTCCGTATCGCCGAGGCCTCCGGCATCTTCCCCGACGGCCTCCTGTTCGACTTTCCGGCGTCCGAACCCGTTCCACCCTCCATCTCCTTGGCCGGCGCCTTCGCGCCCGACCAGGAAACGCTCGACGTCTTCCTGACCGTCCCCAATTACCGCCAGTCCGGCCTCAATGTCTCCATCCCCCGCCAGCGCGCCGACACCCGCTACCTCGCCGAGATCGTGACCGTCCGCGATGAGAATTCCGGCCTCGCCGAAAAGCCCGTCCAGGTCGCCCGCAAGAACTACCGTCTGCTCACCGAGGGCGATTCCCGGCAGGAATGCTCCTGCTTGCCCGTCGCCCGCGTCCGCCGCACCGGCTCCGGCGCCCTTAACCTTGACCCCCACTTCGTCCCCCCGTTGCTCGATTTCGCCGCCAGCGATTACCTCGCGGCCATCGCCCGCCGCCTGGTCGAGATCCTTGCCACCAAGAGCAGCATGCTCGCCGGCGTCCGCCGCCAGAAAAACCTCAGCCTCGCCGAGTTCGGTACCGCTGACATCGCCAACTTCTGGTTTCTTTACACCATAAACTTCCATTTTCCCGAGTTCCGCCACCTTTTCGAGACCCGCCACGGCCATCCCGAACGCCTCTTCCAGGCCATGCTCTCCCTCGCCGGTTGCCTGACCACTTTTTCCACCAGGGTCCACCCCCGCGACCTCCCAGTCTACCGACACGACGACCTGACTACCTGCTTCGAAAACCTCGACGAAATCGTCCGCGCTCTCCTCGAAACCGTGGTATCCGCCAATTTCGTGTCACTCCCTCTCAAGCTCGTCCAGCCCTCCATCTACGCCACGGCTCTGGCGGACGACAAGTACCTCACCGGCACGCGCATGTATCTTGCCCTCGGCGCGGAGATGAACCAGGCCGACCTCATTTCCAAGGCGCCCTACCTGCTGAAGGTTTGCTCCGCCAATCACATCGAGCACCTCGTCCGGCAAGCCTTGCCCGGCGTCGCCCTGACTCACGTGCCCAAGCCTCCCGGCTCCATTCCCGTCAAGCTGAACTATCAGTATTTCAGCCTGAACCAGTCCGGCATCGCTTGGGAAGCCATCGGAAGAGCGCGCAACCTGGCGGTCTACGTGCCTGGCGATTTCCCCTCTCCCCAGCTCGAATTGCTCATCCTTCTGCCCGAGGCGGTCTGAAGCCCTCCACCTCGACGAACCCGCCCGAAGCCAGTGCCGTCACCGCCCGCGCGAACTCGCCCTCCGTTACCCCCCGTGGCACCACCCCGTTCTCTATCAGCACGCGCAGGTGGTCCCGTCCCGTCGCGCACCCATCGCACAGCGCGATCAGGTTGGCCATCCACGGGTGCGCGTCGCAGTCCATGCGGAAGGGCCAGTCCGTGCGCAGCATGTAGGAGTGAGGGGCCCAGGCATTTCCCCGGAGCCGGTGCCTCACCTCAAACTCCACGTCGCCGCACCGGTGAAGCCGCCTGCCCAGAATCAGGCTCTCCTTGTCCGCGCTCTCCCAGTCGAGCAGCCACTCCCATGGTGCGCGCCTCCAGACCGCGCTCGCCTGCCGCCGCAGCGTAAACGTCTCCCGCGCCCAGTTCCGCCGTCGGATTACGACAAACCCGTAGACCAGCGATTCCACCCCCAGCCGCGTGAATAGCTTCTTCCACGCCTCTCGCTCGTTGGCCCGCGTCGCGAAATCCAGGGGGTCCAGCGTCTTCCTCACGATCAGCGCCACGTCGAAATCCCGGCCGTGTTCCCCGAGCCATTCGCGTATCCGGTTCTCGAATGGTCCGTCCTGCCGGTCCGTCCCCATTGTCAAGGCCAGAAATACTCCCCGGTCATTGAGGTGCGCGGGCACCCCCGTGATGATCCGCCGTGTAATCTCCTCCCCGTCCTCCCCGCCGCTGAAAAAGATCCATTTCGGCTGGAGCGCCGGCATGTAGGGCGGGTGCGCCACGATCCGGTCGAACGGCGCCCCCCCCAGGCCGTCGTACAGGTCGCTGGTCACCGCGTGGAAATTGGGAACGCCGTTCAACCGCCCGTTGAACTCCGCGAACCGTGTGCTCCGCGTGGCAATGTCTCCCGCCCAGGCCTCACGTGCGCCCTGCCGCGCCGCCACCAGTGCCGCGATCCCTGTCCCCGAGCACAAGTCCAGAAAACGTTCGCACGTCCCCAACGGCACATGTTCCAGGAACAGCCGCGTGTTGGGGATGAACGCCGGGTACACCGTATCGTCGGGAGCCTCGAAGGGGCTCCCGTCCGGGTTGCCCCAGCGGTCCGAAACGATATGGAGGTCCCCCACCGGATAAAGCGCCACGTTCCCGTGGCACCGCTCCGCCTCGGCCGTCACCAGCCCCATGCCGCAGAGCAGTCCCACTCCGTCGCGCCCCAGCCACCGCTCGGCCGTCGCCACCGGAACGAACTCCCCCGCCAGCATCAGCGCCGTCAGAACATCCGCCGCCGACCCCGGTTCCGGCAACGCCGCCCGCTTCCCTTGGTCCAGTTCGAACTGTTCGGCCCGCTCCAGCCCGAAACGCCCGCAAAGAAACTCCTCCGTGTACCCCGCGCCCCGCACGAGATCCCGCAGTTCCTCGAACCGCCCGGAACACCCTAAAAGGTGAGTCTGCATCTGCATTTACTTCTTCATAAAGAAAGCCATGATCGCAATCACCGCCAGCAGCACCACCACCGCTATGCCTAGCGCGACCGTCAGCCACGGCACTTTTTTTGCCGTTGGAGCTGCAACAGCCGGGATCGCAACCGGCAGCTGAACCGGAATCTGGGCCGGCGCCGGCGTCGGCACCTGCACCTGCGGCACCGCAACGGGCCGGACCCCGAACATTCGCGTGTATTCACCGGGTTCTGAGGGGGGCGTCGGCGCCGTGGGAAACTCCGGTGCTGCGGGGGCGGAGAAGACCGGCGTCGCCGGAGTTGGGAACGCTGGCGTTGCCGAAGCTGGGAACACCGGCGCAGCGGGGGGCGGCGGAAACGCCGGCAAATCTCCCTTTCCGAAGATCCGCGTGAACTCTCCCGCACTGGGCGATGCCGGCGGCGCGGGTGGTGCTGGTGGCGTCACCGGCGGTGGTGCCGGCATCTGAAAAACCGGCTCCGGTATCGACGAGAGCGGCGACTGGAACAACCGCGTGAACTCCCCGGACCCAGGGTGTGGTGGCTGGAGAACGGCAGGCGGCTCCGGCGGCGGTGTCGGCCCGGCCGCCTGGAACAACCGCGTGAACTCGCCGGTCCCGGTTTGTTCCGGAGGCGCAGGCGGTGCGGGCGACGGAGCCGGAACGGCCTCCCCCATCGGCTCCGGCGCCGCAGGGGCCTGAAACATCCGAGTAAACTCCCCCGGCGCGGCCGGCGCCGCGGGTGTGACAGGCGCTGGAGGCGGTGGCGGCGACGCGGCCGGTGCACTGTCCTCGATCGGTTCCGGAGGTGCGGCGGTCTGGAACATCCGAGTAAACTCCCCCGGCGCGGCTGACGTCGCAGGTGCGGCAGGCGCTGGAGGCGGTGGCGGCGACGCGGCCGGTGCACTGTCCTCGATCGGTTCCGGAGGTACGGTGGTCTGGAACATCCGAGTGAACTCCCCCGGCGCGGCTGACGCCGCGGGAGCAACAGGCGCTGGAGGCGCGGGTGGCGCTGCGGGCCGTGGATCGTGCGGCGGGACCGGTATGTGCCACACGCCCACCTTCGTAAACGCCTCCCGCGGCCTAACCCGTGCGGGAGCAATCCTTTGCTTCAGGTCCGCCATTCCGCCAAGCGGTTCTGTTACCACGTATGGCGTCCCCTGGTTTTCCCCAACCTCGATCACGCCGGCCGGCTGCGATTCCCGAAGCTGTCCCAGAAGCTCCGCGTGTGCGTGCCCCTGTTCCCCCACGAACAGAAACACGGTTATCGGCCTCCCCGTGGCCGTTTCACGGGCGTTGAACACTTTGACGCCTTCGTCCTTCAGAAGGTCCACCAGCTCGTATGTCTCGTAAAAGCCCATGTCCGCTCCGCCCCTTATCATGTCACCATTATGGGCAAGATGGAATCGTGCGCGCCGCTTGCCAATCGCCGGTCACGCCTCTGCTGCTGGTGGCTGGCGGTCGACTGCACACTAGCGCCCCACCATCTCTGTGGAGTAATCTCTACCATGAGGGACACGGCGAATGACCCGACAGCGCGGCCGGCACGGCCAACCCGGAATTCTTGAAAGAAGGGCTCGGTGAAGCAACTCTCCAGTGTTGTCTGGTCGGAAGGAATGTACCTCGGCCCGCACCATTTCCAAGTCCAGAGCCGCTATTTCGAAGACTCCATCCAGTTCGCCGTTTCCGCACTCCGCTTTGAGGCCTACGGCTTGGTCGGCTCTGGGCTCGACGCCGAGGCCCTCCGCAACGGAACCCTGTCTCTCCTGCACGCCCGCGGCATCCTCCCCGATGGCCTCGCCTTCCACATGCCCGAGTGCGATCCGCTTCCTCCCGCCCGCAACATCGCCGACCTCTTCCCCCCGACGCGCGACAGGCTCACCGTCCTCCTCGCCATCCCTGAGCGGACACCCAACGGCGTCAACTGCGTCGCCGCCGGTTCCCCCGAAGGTCCCCGCGTCCGCTACCTCGCCGCGCCCCAGCCACTTTTCGATGAAACCACCGGCCGCGACGAAAAACCCGTCGAGTTGGGCCGCAAGAATTTCTCCCTGCTCCTCGATACCGAAATCGCCGGCGGCGTCCTCGGCTTGCCCGTCGCCCGCATCATGCGCGACGGCTCCGGCCACTTCATCTTCGATCCGGACTTCATACCGCCTTGCACGGTCATCTCCGCCAGCGAGCGTCTGATGCAGATCCTCCAGCGCCTTATCGAGATCCTCGACGAGAAGAGCGCCGCGCTCTCCGCCCCCGTCGGCTCCGCCGCCCGATCCTGGTCCGAGTACTCCACCCGCGATATCGCCCAATTCTGGCTCCTCCACACCGTCAACTCCGCCCTCGCTCCCCTGCGTCAGATGTACACCGCGCGCGACGTCCACCCGGAAGAGCTGTTCGTTCAGTTGCTCCAGCTCGGCGGCGCCCTCTGCACCTTCGCCATCGAGTCTCACCCCCGCGATCTGCCGCTCTACGACCATCGCAACCTCGACGTCTGCTTCCCAGCCCTCGACCACCATATCCGTACCCACCTGGAAACCGTCGTCCCCACCAACGTCGTTTCCATCCCGTTGTCCCAAATGGCCGACTACTTCTACGAAGGCGACATCAAGGACCAGCGCTGCCTTGATCGCGCCCGTTGGGTCTTCTCCATCCGCGCCCCCGTCGGAGAGGTCGATCTTATCGCCAAGACCCCGCAACTCGTCAAGGTCTGCTCCAAGCTGTTCGTTCCCAAGCTCGTGGAGCGCGCGCTGCCCGGCCTCGCGCTCACCCACCTGCCCGCGCCTCCCCCGGCTATCTCCGCCCGCGTGGACGCCCAGTATTTCAGTATCACCAAGTCCGGACCTTGCTGGGACCACATCGTGCAAAGCCGCCAAGTGGGCGTGTACGTCCCCGGCGAGCTGCCCGAGCCGCAACTTGAGCTGTTGATTATTCTCGAACCCTGATCGGAGGAATTCCCGCTAATGGAACGGCGAAATGAAAATCTCGCGCTCGCGTTTCAAGAGGTATTGACCGCCGCCGAGCGCTTGCGAACCGGCCGCCAGTCCGTCGCCGACGCGGCGGCCTTTCGCTACCAGATGCTGGAAAGCCTGAAAGCCGCCGGCGAGCAGGCCCGCAACCACGGTTACCACGCCGACGACATCAAGCTGGCCGTCTTCGCCGTGGTCGCCTTTGTGGACGAGTCCGTGCTCAACCTTCGCAGTCCTATCTTCGCCGATTGGCCTCGCCGCCCCTTGCAGGAAGAGCTCTTCGGCCATCACGTGGCCGGCGAGGTCTTCTTCCGCAATGTCCAGGACCTCCTCGGCAAGACCGACTCCCCCGATCTCGCCGATCTCCTCGAGGTCTACCAGTTGTGCCTTCTGCTCGGTTTCGCCGGCCGCTACAGTCTCGGCGGCCGGGGAGAGTTGCGCGCCGTCACCGATGCCGTCGCCGACAAGATCCGCCGCATCCGCGGCGCCGCTGGAGATCTCTCCCCCTGCTGGATGCCCCCGCCCGACCCCGTCCACCGCGCCGGCGCCGACCCCCTGGTCCGCAAATTCGCTATCGCGGCAGCGGCCTGCGCCGCGTTGATGGTGATTCTCTTCATTGTCTACAAGGTGATCCTAAGTGGCGCAGCCCCTCAGGCTACCGCCCAATCTGGCGGGTCAGGCTTTAGCCTGGCAGCTTCTTGTGTCACGGAGGTCCTTTCATGACCCCCACCTCCTCCGACCACGAAATCGACTCCCTCGTCCGCGAAGCCCAAACCCGCCTCGCTTCCTCCAAGTTGGCGCAAGGCGCCAAACTGAGCACCCTCCCGCTGGTCTTCGTCATCGGCGAAACCGGCTCCACGAAGACCAGCACCATCCTCCACTCCGGTCTCGACCCCGAGTTGCTCGCTGGCAACGTCTACCAAGACAACGCCGTCGCCCCCACCCGCGTGGCCAACTTCTGGTTCGCGCGCGGCATGGTTTTCGTCGAAGCCGGCGGTGCCCTGCTCTCCGACCCGAAACGCTGGGCCCGCCTGCTCTATCATCTGGAGCCAGCCCGCCAGGCGCCCCGCGCCGCGCTCCTCTGCTTCGACGCCGAAACCTTCACCCACTCCGGCTCCGCCGACGCCCTCGCCGCGTCCGCCCGCGCTTTGCAGGCACGCCTCGGTGAAATCTCGCAGCGCTTCGGAATCAGCTTCCCCGTCTATGTTCTCTTCACCAAGATGAACCGGCTGGCGTTCTTCGAGGATTTCGTCCGCAATCTCACCAGCGACGAGGCCGGCCAGGTGGTCGGCGCCACTCTGCCGCTCGTCCAGCCGGGCGCCGTCGGCATCTACGCCGAAGAGCAGACGCGCCGCCTCGGCGCGGCCTTCGACGGCATCTTCTATTCTCTGGCTGACCGCCGCATCGTTTTCCTCCCCCGTGAAAACGACCCGCAGAAGGTTTCCGGCGCCTACGAGTTCCCCCGCGAGTTCCGCAAGCTCCGCAACGGCCTCGTGCAGTTCCTCGTGGATGTCTGCCGCCCCAGCCAGTTGCGCGGCAGCCCCTTCCTCCGCGGCTTCTATTTCTCCGGCGTCCGCCCCGTGATCGTCCACGACACGCCCGTCGAGGCTCCCCGCCCGTCGGCCCAGCGGTCGCCCTTCGATGCCTCCAGCGGCGCCACCGGCATTTTCCGGACGGGTGCTCCCGCGCCGTCCGCCCCCCTCCCGCCCACCGCCACGGGCGGCCGCAAGGTCCCCCAGTGGATCTTCCTCGGCCACCTCTTCAGCGACATCGTTCTCCGTGACCAAGCCGCCCTCGGGGCCAGCGGAAGCAGCACCAAAACCAGTAGGCTCCGCCGCGTGCTGCTCGCTTCCGCCGCGGCGTTATGCCTCGTCTTCGCGCTCGGCTTCACGGTTTCCTTCTTCGGCAATCGCGCCCTCGAGAACCGCGTGGCCCAGGCCGCCCGCGCCATCGCGCCGGACGAAACCACTCCCGAGTCCCTGCAAAAACTCGACAACCTGCGCGACACTCTCGTCCTTCTCACAGACTACGAACAGCACGGGCCGCCGCTCCGCCTCCGCTGGTTTCTCTATACCGGAAGCGCCCTATACCCCGAAGCGCGCCGCCTCTACTACGCCCGCTTTCATCGGTTGTTGTTCGCCCAAACCCAGGCCGCCATGCTGGCCTCCCTTCAGTCCGTCGCGCTTCCCCCCGCTCCCACCGACAACTATGGAACTACCTACGACACCCTGAAGGCCTATCTCATCACCACCTCCGAATGGAAGCGCAGCACCAACTGGCTGTCCCCGGTCCTGGTCAGCCGCTGGTCCGCCGGCCGCACGGTCGACACCCTCCTCCCCCTGGCGCGCAAGCAGTTCGATTTCTATAGCGAAGATCTCCCCCGCGGCAACCCCTTCAACACCAACCCCGACGACGCCGCCGTCGACCGCGCCCGCCTCCATCTCTCCAAGTTCTCCGGCATCGAACAGATCTATCAGTTCATGCTCTCCGACGCCAACCGCCGTGCGAAAAAGGTCAACTTCAACGAGCAGTTCCCCGGCTCGGCCGAAGTGGTCGTCAATAATCGCGACGTCCTTGGCGCCTTCACCAAGCCCGGATGGGCCGCCATGCAGGAAAACCTTCGCAAGGCCGCCCAGTTCTTCGGCGGCGAACGCTGGGTGCTCGGCGATTATGCCGCCGCCAAGCCGGACTCCGCCCAGCTCGGCCAGGAGCTCCAGAACCGCTACACAGCCGACTACATCGCCCGCTGGCGCGAATTCCTGCGCAATACCACGGTGGTCCGGTTCGCCAACCTGAAGGACGCCACCAGAAAACTGAACGTCCTATCCGGCGCGCAGACGCCCCTGATGGCATTGTTCTGGGTGGCCACGCAAAATACCTCGGTGGATTCGCCCAAGGTCGTCGAAGCCTTTGACTCCGTCCAGAAAGTCGTGCCCCCGCCCGCTACCACCGTCCAGTATGTGTGGCCCACCAACCAGGAGTACATGACCTCTCTGGCGGGCCTGCAAACCGCCCTTGGCCAAGTGGCCGATGCGCCCGGTCCTCCGGACCCGAACCGCGCGGCCCCCGTGCGCACCAGCACCGACGCCGCCTCCAACGTGGTCAAGAAAATGGGCTATACCTTCAAGATCGACCCCGAAGCTCACCTCGAGGCCACGACGCTCAAGCTCTTGCAGGCTCCTATCGACTATGCCGAGGCGCTCACCAAGGGCATTGGCGCTGGCGAAATCAACGCCCAGGCGCGCCAGTTCTGCGCCGCATTCGCCCCCCTCTCGACCAAGTTCCCTTTCCATCCCACCGCCCAGGCCGAAGCCAGCTTGCAGGAACTCGACGCCATCTTCCGCCCGCGCGAAGGCAAATTGTGGACCTTTTACGCCGAGGCCTTGCAGAATTTTCTGCAAAAGCAGGGCGCGCAATACGTCCCCAATCCCGCCGGTGGCGTGCTGTTGACCCCCGCCTTCGTGGCGTTTTTCAATAACGCCGCGCGCCTCTCCGACACCCTGTACCCCGGCGGCGCCACCGAACCCAACCTGCACTACTCGCTGACGCCTCAGCGCTCCGACCAGATCAGCGAAATGACCGTCATCATCGACGGGCAGACCGTCAAGTCTTCGGGCCAAGGCACCCCCCGCCAATACATCTGGCCCGGCGCCGCCACCCGCAATGTCCGCATCAGCGCTAAACTCACCGGCGGCTCCGAATTCGAATTCGAGAATCGCGACGGCCTATGGTCCCTGTTCCGCTTCTTCGCCGATGCCGACCACTCGAGCGGCGACATTCTCGAATGGGTCGTCCGCCAGGGCCGGGAGGGGCGCCCCGTAGTGGTCGGCGGCAAGCCACTCACCTACCGTTTCCAGGTCGATACCCCCGTGTTCCAGAAAGATTTTTTCACCGGCCTGCGTTGCGTCTCCCAGGCGGCCCGCTGATGTCACCGCGCCACCCGGCTCCGCCCTCGGCCTACAACGCCGGCACTCGCCCGCTATGAGCCCCACGACCCTCCCTTTCAACATCGGCAAATACGAGATCCTCGAGTTCCTCGGCGGCGGCATGTCGCACGTCTATCGCGCGCGCGACACCGCCATCGGCCGACAAGTGGCCATCAAGATCCTCACACCCGAAGCCTGCCAGGACGCCGAAGCGAAAGCTCGCTTCCTCCAGGAAGCCCGCATGGCTGGCAACATCGAGCACGACAACATCATCCGCATCTTCGACTACGGCGAAGAGCAGGGCCGCCCCTTCATCGTCATGGAATTCCTGGTCGGCGAAGACCTCCGCCACGCCATTCGCGACAACCACGCCGGCGACATCTCGAACCGCCTCCGCATCGCCCTCGATATCGCGCGCGCCCTCGAGTACATCCACTCGCGGAAGATCGTCCACCGCGACATCAAGCCCGATAACGTCCACATCGACGCCTCCGGCAAGGTCAGGCTGATGGATTTCGGCATCGCCAAGGCCGAGGATCTGCACCTCACCCGCACCGGCTTCGCCGTTGGCACACCCTACTACATGTCACCCGAACAGGTGCGCGGCGAGCCCGCCACCCAGGCGATGGATATCTACGCCTTTGGCATCCTCCTCTACGAACTGCTCACCGGCCAGAAACCCGTCGAAGGCGACACGCTGGAGCGCATCTTCTTCGCCATACTGAACGAGCCCCTGAAACCCGAGCCGATGGTACAGGCCGGCGTTCCCGCCGGCATCGTGAACGTGGTCTTGCGCTCAACTGCCAAAAAGCCCGAGGACCGCCCGCGCACCTTCACCGAGGTCATCGCCACGATCGCAAACGCCACCCGCAAGGACATCCCCGCCGCCCCTCCCGCGCCGCGCCGCCGCCCCATCGGGTTGATCGCCGCCGTGGCCGCCGTTGTGCTCGTGGCGGCCGCCACCAGCGTCTATTTCGCCACCCGGGAATCGCCGAAACCCGTCGTCACGCCGCCCGCCAGAACGGAGCTATCCCCGGTTATCGAAACCGAAACCGGCCAGATGGAACTCGTCTCCGCCGGCCCGTTCCTTTCCGGTCAGGACCGCCACACCGAAACCCTACCGGCCTTCTACATCGACCGCACCGAAGTTCCCAACAGCGACTACCAGCGTTTCTGCACCGCCAAAGGCCGTCCGCTCCCGCGCGGCTTCCCCGCCGGCCATCCCGACTACCCGGTCGTCAACGTCACTTTCGTCGAAGCGCAGGAGTTCGCCCGCTGGGCCGGCAAGCGACTCCCCAGCATGCTCGAATGGGAAAAAGCCGCGCGTGGCTCCGACGGCCGGAGCTATCCGTGGGGCAATGCTGCCGACCCCTCCCGCGCCGACGTCGCCGGCTCCGGCCCCATGCCGGTCTCCTCTTTCGTGGCCTTCCAAAGCCCGTTTCACACGCTCAACATGACGGGCAACGTCTGGGAGTTCGTCGACGATCTCAGAACCCCCAGCGACCAAGCCGTGCGCAGCTTTGCCGCCGTCATCAAGCCGCCTCCCACAGCCACCGAACCCTGGTACGTCATCCGCGGCGGCAGTTACAAGCGTCCGCTCTCCGATGGCGTCGTCTACGAGTGGACCGCCATCCCCGCCCGCTTCTCCGCTCCCGACATCGGATTCCGTTGCGCCAGGGACGCGAAGTGAGTCACGGCTTTCGAGTACGCGTGGCTACTGAATCAGGCGGGAATCGCCAAGTAGCGCGTCGATCTTGGCGATGTACTTCTTGGCCCGCTCCGATTCGGCCAGGTCGGGGTTGAGGGCGATCGTGTCAGAGAAATGCTTGCGGGCCGGAACCAGCGGCTCCACCACGCCCGAAGCCTGCGCCTTGCTGGTGTAGCTCAGCGCGAGGGCGAAGTGTGTATAGGGGTCCGACGGATCGTAAGTCAAGGCTTTCTGGCAATAAGCGATGGCGGTATCGAACTGGTTCATCAGGCGCTGGCTGTCGCAGATGCCGAAGTACGCCAGACTGCGCAGGTCTTTCCAAACGTCGCGCTGCGCCGCGCGCTTCTTGCGGCCGAAACCGGCCAGGTACCCGAGCACGTAGTAGTTCATCTTGCCGGCGAGCTTGCTGTCGAAGTCGCTCAGCTTCAAGTACTGCTGGTAGGCGTCGCAGGCGTTCTGGTACTTGCCGCTGAGTCGGAGGCTCTCCGCCAGCCAGAAGTAGGCTTCCCCGTTGTTGGGAGTAAGCGCGATGGCCTTGCGCGCCGCGGCGATCGAATCGGGGTAGAGCTCTTTCATCCGCAGCGCCTCCGCCAGCAGGTACCAGGCCAGGGCGTACTTCGGGTCGCGCTGCACGACCGCATTCAACTGCCGGATCGATTCGTCGAGCGCGCCCTTGTCGAGCAACATGCCGCCCAGCGTGGCGCGCGCCTCCAGGTAGTCCGGATCGATCTCGATGGCCCGCCGCAGCCACTTTTCGGCTTCCTGGTCCTGAAACAGGTCGCGATACACGCGGCCCAGGTAAAGCGCTGCCTGGCTGTAGTTCGGGTCCGCTTGAAGCGCTGCCTGAAAGGCTTCGGTGGCCTTCTTGTAGTTATCTGGCGTGCCCTTGTTATAAAGGTCCAGGCCCTTGTCGAACTGCTCGACTGCCGCGCGCGGGCGGCGGCGGGCGATTAGAATCTTCAGCGTGACGGTGACTTCCTGGCCGGGGTAGACGGTCTCCTCGCGCGGCCCGTCGGGTTCGTAGCCCATGTGGACGCCCATCACGGTGTGCACGCCGGGGGGCAATCCGGGTATGCGAAGTGGGGTCCCCTTGTTCACCACGCCCACCGGTTTACCGTCCACCGAGACTTCGACACCGTCCATGTTGGTTTCGAAGATCAGGGTGCCGTCCTTCGGCGGTGGAGGCACGCCGGGGTTGACGCCCGAGGGCAGGTAGGCCAGCAGCATGTTGGGGTCGAAGCTGCCGCGGTCGGAGGTGGGGTTCTGCTGCGCATTGGTGGCCTCGCGGACGTTGCGGTAGACGTAATCGGCCAACTCATCGGCCGTCACGATGCCATCGTGCGATTCGTCCGCGGCGCCTTCCAGGCCCTTCACCACGTAGTAGGTGAAGATGCCGTGGCCGCCGCCCCAATCGGCGCTCTCGAAAGAGCGCTCGCGGTCGCGGCTGGCGGTGAGCGAGAACATGGAACTGCTCAGGTCGAGCAGGGCGCGGCTCACCGCGACGCGGTCGCCTTCGGGCGTGATCACCCCGCTGTGACAGGCGTCGGTCAGCAGCACCTTCCATTTCGCCCGGACGCGCGAGCCGATGACCTGGCCGAGGGTCTCCATCGGGTATCCCGTTGCGGCGATGTTACGGGGGTCGAAATCGTAGGGCGCCAGGTAGGCCCGGCCGCCCGAGACGAAACCGTGGCCGGCGAAGTAAACCAGCACGCGGTCGTCGTCGTGCGCCACGGAGGGCAGCCACTCCTCGAGCTCGTGCCGGAGGTTGGCCAGCGTGGCGTGCGCCCCCACCAGCTTGTGGACGTTCTCCGCGTGGAAGTTGCCGCCCTCGGGGCTGATCAGGATTGAGTAGATGGACTCGGCGTCGCGCTCGGAGAACTGCAACTGGTCCTTGGCCTGGAGATTCTTGTAAGTGGCTATCCCGATCACGACAGCGTAGGAGCGCGGGATGGCCACCGTGGAAGGCTTGATCGCCGGCGCGCCGCCCTCGTACTTCAGATCGCGCGGTGCCTGCTGCGCCGGCAGCATCCCCGCCACGATTGCCAGTACAGCTAACGTTCGAAAGCCCATCGCCGTCACCTGTGTGCCAAACGGAACTCGTAGATCGCCGGCCCGCTGAGCGGCGCGGGGGAAGCGACCACCGAGGAATTCTGCTCGCGGATGAACATCAACTCGCGCGAAGAGGCGCCGGGCACCGCGCTGAGGTTCTCCGGCAGTTTCTCGGCCGGCGGCACGCTCTTCGGCCCGGCCGCGCTGTCGATGCATTCCCCGCGAGCTTTGAAAATGGTGTCGTCGCAGCGCGGCGTCAGCCGCGGCGGAACCGGGCCGCTCTTGGGCGGCGGCGGCAGGGGCCGATACTTCGGCTGCGATCCCAATGAGATCGGCGTCACCAGCCAGTACAGCACGTCGTAGCCCGGCGGGCCCACGATGCGGAACCAGCCCTGCGTGGCCGGGACTACGTATTCCTTGCCGGCCTCGACGCTGTTTTGCTCCCCGGTGTCCTCGCGCGGAAACAGGGTCTCGTACTTCCCCGAGGTGGCCTGATCCATCACGTAGAGGTAGCCGTCGAAGTTGGCGCGGAAGCGAAAGCGGACACGGTCGCCGGTGTTGAACACCAGGCCCGGGTCCACCGTCCGCCAGGTTGTGCCCTCCTGCCGCTCCAGTGCGATCTCGATGCGGTGCGGCCCGGCCGCCGATGCCAGCAGCGCGAACACGGCGATGGAAACGAGTTTCAGGCTCATTGGTGTTTCAGCGTCACATCGGCAACCAAGCGCGATTCGGCGCTGCCAGTGGGGTTGACCACGTAGACGGCCTTTTCCTTCTTGTCGCCCGGCGTGGAGTCGTCTACCTTTTCGAAGACCAGGTCGCGCGCGTAGACATGGCTGCGCAGGCGGCCCACGAGCGCGTCGTCCACCGAGATGTTCGCGGCCACCAGCGTTTTCGTGGGCGGCGCCTTCCCTTGCGCGGGTTTCCCAAGCGAGTAGATCAGTTGTTCGAGGCTCGGCTCGGGATTGCGCGAGAGCACGATGAACAGACGCTCCTCGCCGGCCTGCTGGTCGAAGGCAAACCGTCCGGGCGGCGGCGGGATCAGGTATTGCCGTCCCCCGGTGACCTGGTTGGAGCCGCCGTCAATCTCCGTGCTCGGGAACAGCACTTTCCACGATCCGCTGGTCCCCTTGATCACGATGTACAAGTATCCCTCGCTGTTGCTCTCGACCGCGACACGGATGCGGTCGCCGGAGTGGAAGACGGTATCCGAATCGACTTCCCGGAAGTCATCCCCTCCGGCGTTGCGCAGAAAACTGTACCGCAGCCCAAGAGGTTTCGCCGGTGAGTAGGCTGCCGGGATAATGGCAGCCTGGGACGGCACGGGCGATGTCGTTGGCGGCGGCTCAGGAGTCTGGTTGGTTTTCGGTGCCGCCGGGACTGTTTTATGGGCGGTTTTCGGCGCTTTCTTGACTGCGGGTTTTGGCGCCGCCGGCGCAGTTTCGGCGTAAAACAACTCCCTCGCCGAGAGCTTTTTGCCGTCCTGCGCCGCGGCGACGCCTACCGCCAGCAGGATACAACAGATCCATTTTCCAGCTTTCATATGTTAATTATGCTTCCAATTCGGCAAATCAGCGATTATCATTACATTCAGGCTATGGAGGAAGCCTAATGCAACTCCCACGCTTTCTATCCCTTATGCTCGCGGGGATCATTGTCCTAAGCGCGCAAGTGCCTGAGCCCAAACAGTTGAGCATCTCGATTCTGGAGGGCGAAGGAGCCATCAACAATATCCGCCAGCGGACGGCGCGGGAAGCAATCGTGCAAGTGGAAGACGAGAACCACAAGCCGGTTGCTGGCGCAGCCGTCACCTTCTTCCTTCCCGACCACGGCCCCACTGGAGTATTTTCCAACGGCAGCCGGAGTATAACAGTACTAACCGATACAAATGGCCGGGCCGCGATGCGTGGCATGGTGCCGAACAAGGTGGTCGGCAAGGTGGAGATTCGGGTTACCGCCCGGATGGGGGATTTGCACGCCGATGCCGTAATCACGCAGACCAACGTGGTCGGGGCGGGCGCGGCGGCGGGCGCAATCTCAGGTAAGGTCATTGCCCTGATCGTGATCGGCGCGGTCGCCGGCACGGTGGCGGGCGTCGTCGCGGCGACCCGCGGCGGGGGGGCATCGGCTGTTTCGATCCCGCCGGTCGTCACCATCACACCGGGAACGCCCTCGGTTGGACATCCTTAGATCGGAAGGTATCGAAGATGAGACAGAGATTGCTCCTTGTGATGCTCACTCTGGCCGGTGTTGCGATTGCGCAGGTGAGCGGTCCCAGTATGGGTCTGATCTTCGACCCGTCTCAATCCGCGTTGCGGCCGATCCTGGGAATGCCCGGCGCCGCGACGCTGGGAGGTCCGGTGAATCCCGGTTTTGCGATCTCCTCCGCGGTAGTGGCTCCCCGGCAGGACTACGCTCTCGCGGTGAGGGCGAACGACTCCTCGGTAGTGCTGGTGCGCACAGGAGCGGAGGTCACGTCAGCCGCCATTGCGGGTGCCCGGCCGGCGCCCGCGCTGATGGTGTTCAGCCCGGCGGGCACGGCCGCCGCGCTGTATGATTCCGCTTCGGGCCTCGCGCAGATTCTGACCGGACTGCCGGACTTGCCCGCGATTCAAGCCGATATGGACGTCTCGGTCCTAGCCGGTCCCGTCGCGGCAGTGGCCGTCGACGATGCGGGGGGCACGGTCCTGGTTGCGGCCGGCCCAACGGACGCGGTTTCTCTCTACCGGATTGTCCGCGACAGCGCGCCGGAATTTCTGGCTTCTTTCCGCAGCGTGGCGGCGCTGCGCATTGACGGCCGCGACGCATTGCTGGCGGACCCCGCGGCTGGCGCGGTATACCGCGTTCGCGACGTGCGGCGCGCCGCCGCCGTCGAGGTGATCGCTTCTGGGCTCGGCGCGCCGATCGGCGTCGAGTCGGACTCAGCGGGCAGAATTTTCGTAGCCGATCAAGGGGGCACTCTGACGATTCTCGACCGCAGCCAGGGCGCCGTGGCGAAACTCTCATGCGGCTGCAGCCCGGCGGGTCTGTTCCGCCTCTCCGGGACGGCCACGTTCCGGCTCACGGAGCCGTCCGGCGCACCCATTTGGGTTCTGGATGCTTCCGCCGGCGAGCCGCAAGCGGTGGCCATTCCGCCGGCAGCGGATGAAGGCGGCAAACAATGAAACGCCTCTCTTGGCTCCTCCTGCTGCCGGTTTTGGGCGGCGCGCTGTTCGCGCAGACCAATTACTCTATTCTGGGGACTGTGCCTCCCACCGGCACCGTCGCCACGGCCTATTCGGCATCGCTGTCGGTTTCCCCGTCATTTTCGGCAACTTGGACGATTGTCCAGGGGTCATTGCCCCCCGGCCTGACGCTGAGCGGCAGTGGGACCAGTGCCAGCATCATAGGGACACCCAACACTGCTGGAACCTACTCATTCACGGTTCAGGCCAGCCTCTCGACGGTAGATGTTCTCGTGGCGGCGACGCAGTCGTACCGGGTTACCATCTCCCTGCCAACCGTCACCTTTGTGAGCTCGACGCTGCCGGGCGCAGTGGTGGGCATCTTCTACAACCAGAACCTGGCGGCATCGGGCGGCTACGGCACCGGGACATTTGCCTACGTGCAGACCGGGGGAACGCTTCCACCGGGGATCTACCTGTCCGGCACCGGCGCGTTTTCCGGCACGCCCACAACCTATGGATCGTACAGCTTCACGGTGCAAGCCACCAGCAACCCCGGCACCTATCCGCCGTCGAGCGCGAGCGCCACTTTTTTCATAAGCGTGGCGCCTCCGGCCCTGACGATCAGCACGGACAGCCTGCCCGCTGGGACAGTCGGCGCGACATACTTGCAGTCTCTGGCCGCCACCGGGGGCATCCCGGCGTACACCTGGCAGGTGACGAACGGAAGCTTACCGGGAGGGCTGACGCTGGATCTGACGGGAACCATCCACGGCACGCCGACTACCGCCGGTTCGTTTTCGTTCCAGGTGACGGTGCGCGATGGGCAGCAGGGGAGCGCTTCCGCCTCGTTCACGATCCGGATTGTGGAGGCACTCACGATTACGACGCAGAGTCCGCTTCCCAACGGCGTCGTTGGTATCGCGTACACACAGGCGCTTGCGGCGACGGGCGGGACTCCGCCGTACGGGTGGTCCATCACGAGCGGCGCGGCGCCGGCGGGCCTCACGCTGAGCGTAGCGGGCGGCCTGGCGGGAACGCCGACGACGGCGGGGAATTTCAGTCTCACCGTTCAAGTGGCCGATTCCGCCGCGCACACCGCCACTAAAGTGTTCACGATGGTGGTGGGAGCCGCGGTGAAGATCACCACGTCGCCTCCACTAAGCGATGGCACCACCGGTGTTTCGTATTCGCAGCAGTTCCTGGCCAGCGGCGGGCAACCTCCCTATACGTGGAGCATAGCCGGCGGCTCCGTGCCGGGCGGGTTAAGCCTAGGCACGTCAAACGGGGTCCTTAGCGGCACCCCGACCGCGGCGGGAACTTTCACCTTCACCATCGGCGTCACGGACTCGAACGGCCAGAAGGACAGCGCCTCTTTCACCGTGCGGATTGTGGTGCCGCTTTCCATCACCACGACGTCTCCCCTGCCGGGCGGGGTAGTCGGCGCGGCATATTCGCAAGCCCTGGCTGCGACCGGCGGGGTTTCGCCTTACCAGTGGTTCGTCACAGACGGGGCGCTGCCGGCGGGTATCACGCTAATTGCTGCCGGGAGTCTGAGCGGCACGCCGGCGACATCCGGGACATCGAACTTCACGCTCCAGGTGGTCGATGCGGTTGGGAAGAAGGCTACCGCGCCATTTGCCATCACGGTTTCCGGCGCGCTAATCATTACGACGACGAGCCCGCTGCCGAATGCCACCGTGAGCGTGGCTTATAACCAGGCGCTGACGGCGAGCGGCGGAAGCACGCCGTTTACGTGGTCCCTCGCTTCCGGGACGCTGCCGGCGGGCATCGCGCTCAACCCGGGCAGATC
>JAJYLS010000035.1 GCA_021787555.1 Acidobacteriota bacterium
CTCTCGACCGGCATCATCTTCGGCCTCTGGCCCGCGCTCCAGCTTTCCCGCGCCCAGGTCACGGCCATGATCCAGTCCGGCGCGCGCCGCGTAGCCGGCAGCGTCCATGGCCGCCGCTCCCACAACGCGCTAATCGCCACCCAAATCGCTCTCACCCTCCTCCTGCTAGCCGGCGCCGGCTCCGCTATGGAAGGTTTCCTCCGCCTCGTCCACACGCCCCTCGGCTACGATCCGCACCACGTCCTCTCCTTGAACCTTCCCATCCACTACAACTCCTACAGCACCTGGGCCGCCCGCGCGGCATACATCGAGCAATTGCGCGCCAAAGTCGCCGAAACTCCCGGCGTCCTCACGACCGCCGTTTCCACCGACGGCGTTCCCCCGCGGAATGGCATGTCCATGAAATTCGAGATCCTGGGCCAGCCCGCCGCGGAGGAACGCAGAGCCAGTATCATCCTCGTCGGCTCGGCGTATTTTCCGTTGGTGCACATCCCGCTGCTCTCCGGCCGCATCTGGAGCGACACCGAAACTCGCACCCGCGCCCACGTCGCCGTGGTCAACCGTACCTTCGCCCGGCGCTATTTTCCGAACGGCAGTGCCCTGGGCCATTCCCTCAAAGCCGACTTCGACGATCATCCGCCCGAGATCCTCTCCGCCCCGCACATCGCCGATTCCTGGTTGCAGATCGTCGGTATCGTCGCTGATGCCAAAAACGACGGCCTCAGCAAGCCGGTCGCGCCGGCGATCTTCGTCCCGTATACGCTCTCGATGCAACAGTGGATCCAGATTCTCGTCCGCTCCCAGCCGCCTCCGCTCACCCTGTTGCACGCGATGCGCGCCCGGTTGGCCGCCGTCGATCCCGAGCAGCAAACGTTCAACATCACAGAGGACTTCGAAACCATAGTCTCCGACGAGCCCGAGTGGCAGCAGGAGCGCCTCGCCGCCTGGGTCTTCACCATCTTCGCCGCCCTCGCCCTCGCCCTCTCCGCCGTCGGCCTCTACAGCGTGGTCTCCTACACCGTCGCCCAGCGCACCGGCGAATTTGGCATCCGCGTGGCTCTCGGCGCCCAGCCCGCCGACATTCTCCGCGCCGTCTTCCGCTCCACGCTCGCCTCACTCGCCGCCGGTATCCTCGCCGGCCTCGCGCTCAGCTTCGCCCTGCACCGCGGCGCCCCCCTCATCCTCCTTGCCGCCGTAGTTCTCTTGAGCGCCGTCTGCGCCCTCGCTTCTCTTATCCCCGCCTGGCGCGCCTCCGAAGCCGACCCCATGGACGCTCTCCGCTGCCCCTAACGCTCGTACAACTCCGCCATCTCGCGCAGCCGCGCCGCTACCTCCTCCTTCAGCGCCTCGCCCCGAACCCGCCAGCGCCAGTTCCCGTCCGCCACCGCCGGCGTGTTCATCCGCGCCGCGCTTCCCAGCCCCAGCACGTCCTGCATCGGAAACAGCACCGTGTCCGCCACCGATGCCATCAGCGCCCGGATCATGACCCAGTTCATCTCGCTTCCATCGGTCGCCAAATACGCCCGCGCCCGCGCCTTCTCGCGCTCCACGTCCTCCGCCGACCGCGTGCTCGCGCCGCCTCCGCCGCTCCACCAGCCCATCGCCGTGTCGTTATCGTGTGTCCCCGTGTATGCCACGATGTTCCGCGGATAATTGTGCGGCCGGAAGCTCGGCGCCTGCGGATCGGTCCCGAACGCGAATTGCAAAACCGCCATCCCCGGAAATCCGAACTCTCCGCGGATCGCCTCCACCTCCGGCGTGATCACCCCCAGGTTCTCCGCCACCAGCGGCAGCTTTCCCAACTCGCGCTCCAGCACTCGAAACAACTCCGCTCCCGGCCCTTTCTCCCATTTCCCCCGCACCGCCGTGCGCTCGCCCGCCGGCACCGCCCAGTACGCCTCGAAGCCGCGGAAGTGATCCATGCGCACCAGGTCGAACAACTCCAGCGCCGCCCGCATCCGCTCCACCCACCAGCGATAGCCGTCCGCCGCCATCCGCTCCCACCGGTAGAGCGGATTCCCCCACATTTGCCCCGTCGCCGAAAAGTAGTCCGGCGGCACGCCCGCCGCCGCGTCGAAGCGGAACAAATCCCGGTGCGCCCACACGTCCGCGCTGTCCTCCGCCACGTAGATCGGCAGATCGCCCATCAGCCGGATGCCGCGGGCCACGCAATATTCCCGCAGCGCGTGCCACTCGCGGAAAAATTCAAACTGCGTCCACGCGTGGTAATCCTCGTCGCCTTCGCTCGCCTTCGCCCGCGGATCCCACTCGGTCCACGCGGTGCCGCCGTTCGCCTCTTTGTGCGCCATGAACCGCGCGTAATCCTCGAGCCACGCCGCGCGCTCGCGCCGGAATGCCGCGAACTCATCCCGGTCTGTCGCCGCCGCCCGCTCGCGAAAGCCCCGCCACGCCCGCCGCAGCCGCTCCGTCTTCCATGGCACCGCGCGCTCGAACTCCACGCGGTCCGCGCCGCACCGCGGCGCATCCGCCAATTCCTCCGCGCGCGCCCATCCCCGCTCCACCAGCACATCCAGGCTGATCAGCAGAGGATTCCCCGCGAACGCCGAAAAGAGCTGATACGGCGATTCGCCGTATCCCACCGGCCCGAGCGGCAGCACCTGCCATATCCGCTGTCCCGCCGCGTGCAGCCAGTCCGCGAACTTCCGCGCCGAAGGCCCCAGGTCGCCGATCCCGTGCCCGCCCGCGAGCGATGTCGGATGCAGTAAGATCCCGCTCGTGCGCATGGTCCTCCTCCTGCACCTCCCCTTCCAGGCTATCGTACCGGCGTCTCCGCGAGAGGTGTCTCGTCGACTCGGCCGAAGCGCAGGTGGCCACCGCGCAGGGCCCGGTGCAGGCGCGCTGGACCAAATCGGGCGGGCAAGCCAACCTCTCCATCGAAGTGCCCGCCGAAGCGCCGAAGTCGATGCCTGGCGTGGAACTTCCCAGCCGCGGACGCGTCCCTTTCCGGGCCAGGTTCTCCGCCCTGGTATAACGGCCGCAAATTTTTCTGAAATCTTTCCGCCCCCCGCTGCACTAAGCTTACTGGCGCTTCATGTTCCTGCTCTCCAGTTCCGGCCGGGGTGCTTTCTGGGCCCGCTGCTTGCTATGCCTAGTCGCTCTCCTCGTCTTCGCCGCTCCGCTCCCTGCCCAGTCCGCCGATCCTGCTTACACCCTGCTCTTCCGCGCCTACGAAAGCCTCCGGGCGCACGACTACGATGCCGCCATATCGAGCTTCTTGCAGGCCATCCAGGCCGACCCCACCCGCCCCTCCATACGCGAGGACCTCGCCTATACGTATTTAAAGGTAGGCGAGAACGAACTTGCCCGCGATCAGTTCCATGAGGTCATGCGGCTCGATTCCGCCAACTTCCACGCCGCCCTCGAATACGCCTTCTTTTGTTACGATACCCGCCAGGTGGCCGAAGCCCGCCGCACCTTCGACCGCGTCCGTAAGACCGCCACCGAACCCTTCCGTACCACCGCCGAGCAGGCTTTCCGGAATGTCGATGCGCCGCTGGCCGCCGGCATCGAGCGCTGGAAATCCGCTATCGGGGCGCCCTCTGGGCCGGGAGCCGACAATTTCAGCGCGCACTTCGAACTCGCTACCCTCGCCGACGAGCGCGACGATCTGCCCCTCGCCGCCGAGCACTACGAAAAAGCCTGGCGCCTGGTGCCCGCGCGCCGCTCCGTTCTCGTCGATCTGGGCCGCGTGTGGAAAGCGCTCGGCCGCCTGGAGGATGCCAATGCCGCGCTGCTCGCGGCCTCCCGCTCGAGCGACACCCGCACCGCCGAAATGGCCCGCTCTCTCCTCCCCAACCGCTATCCCTACGTCTCCGAGTTCCGCCGCGCACTCGATCTCGATCCCACCAACAATGAGCTCCGCCGCGAGTTCGCCTACCTGCTCCTGAACATGAAGCGTGAGCCCGAAGCCGAGGCCCAATTCCGTACCCTCACCGAAGCCGACCCGAAGGACCTGCTCTCCGCCGCGCAACTCGGCTTTCTCCTCTACGCCGAAGGCCAGCGCGCCGCCGCCCAGCCGCTGTTCGATCGCGTGCTCGCCGGCAACGACGAGGAGCTTTCAACCCGGGTCCGCGCAGTCCTTCACCTTCCCAATCCGCTGAGACCCCGATCCCCAGCCCCTGACCCCCAGCCCTTAGCCCCTAAGGAAATGGCCGAACGCAGCCTCAAGGCCGGATATATGAAGGATGCGCTCCGATACCTGGAGATCGCCCAGGAAGCCGACCCCACCGACCCCGAAATCATGCTCAAGCTCGGCTGGACCAACAACATCCTCCACCAGGACCTCGCCGCCTTTCATTGGTTCGATCTGGCGCGCAAGAGCCCCGACCAAAAGGTCGCTTCCGAAGCCGAAAAAGCCTGGCAGAATCTCCGCCCCGACAATGAGCTCCTGCGCACTTCCTTCTGGATCTATCCCCTGTGGTCCTCCCGGTGGCACGATTTCTTCGGCTACGGCCAGCTCAAAACCGAGATCCGCACCGGCTTGCACATCCGCCCCTATATCAGTACCCGCTTTGTCGGCGACACGCGGCTGACCGTGGGGGCGGTTTCTCCGGAGTACCTTTCCGAAAGCGCTGTGATTCTCGCCCTCGGCCTGACCACCGATACCTGGCATCACCTCCGCGGCTGGTTCGAAGCCGGTTACGCCATGGGCTATCTTCAGGGCCACCTGCTGCCGGATTATCGCGGTGGCCTGTCCGCCGCCGGCCGGCTCGGCCGGTTTGCCGATACCGCCCTCGACGCCATTTATCTTAGCGCTTTCGACAAGGACTTCATCGCCTACGACCAGTCTCGCATCGGCTATCTCGCCGGGCGCATCCAGCTTTACTGCAACGCCAACGCAACCGTCGATGCTCGCCGGCAATACTGGGCGAATTTCGTCGAGACCGGCCCCGGCATCCGCTTGGTGGTCGCGCCCTCGGCGTTCTTTACCGTGAATCTTCTCCGCGGCGCGTACCTGATGAATGCCGGGAATCCCCGCCGCCCCAACTACTACGATGTTCGCGCCGGAGTCTGGTATGCGTTCACTCATTAAGCCCTTCTCCGTGCTGTCTCTGTGTTCTCTGGGCCTCTGTGGTGAACTCGTCCCGTCCGTTTCCGGGGCCCCACTCCCCTACTTCGCCGTCCTCTCCGAGGACGCTGGCGCCTGGCCCGCCGTCCTTTCCTCCATCGGCCTCGAGCGCCAACCGGTGGCGTTGGCCCGCGTGTTCGTTGCCCGCCCCGGCGCGCCCGCTGCATCGGAATGGCGCGCCCGCCTCGAATCCGGCGCCATCCTGATCCTCGAAGGCGAATCCCCGCTTGCCGAGTCGTTCGGTTTTCGGCGCACCGCGAAGCCCCCCGTTCGCGTCGTCAGCCTGACCGACATCCACCGTCCGGCGCTCCCCATCATCTGGGAGCGCGGTCTCGAGTTGCCGGTCTTCAGCGTTCCACAAGGCGCGCAGGTCTTCACCAGCGAGCGCCACTCCGGTGCGCCGCTTTGTGCCGGAATCCGGCACGGTTCCGGCACCGTTCTCTGGCTCGCCGCTTCACCCGGCGAGCGTGGTTACGAGCGTTTTCCCTATCTGCTGAATGCGCTCACTGATGTGGGCCTCGATCCGCCGTTTGAGACCGCGCGCTTCTGGGCCTTCTTCGATTCCGCCTACCGCTCGCGCGTCGATTTGGATTACTTCGCCGCGCGCTGGCGCAAGTCCGGCATTGCCGCGCTGCACGTCGCCGCCTGGCACTTCTTCGAGCCGGATAAAGAGCAGGATGCCTGGCTCGCCCGCCTTATCGCTGCCTGCCATCGCGAAGGCATCCTGGTCTACGCTTGGCTCGAGTTGCCGCACGTTAGCGATAAATTCTGGGCCGATCACCCCCAGTGGCGCGAGAAAACCGCTGTCCTCCAGGATGCCCAGCTCGATTGGCGCAAGCTCATGAACCTGGAGAACCGCGATTGCTTCCGCGCCGTTTCCGAAGGCGTTCAAGGACTGCTCGCCCGCTTCGATTGGGACGGCGTCAACCTGGCCGAGCTCTATTTCGAATCCCTCGAAGGCATCGGCAATCCTTCGCGCTTCACCCCCATGAACGACGATGTGCGCGCCGAATTCCGCGCCCAGGCCGGCTTCGACCCCATCGAGCTCTTCCGCGGAAACACTGTCACCCCCGCCCGCCGGAGACAATTCCTCGAATTCCGCGCGGACCTCGCCTGGCGCATGCAGGAAGAGTGGCTCGGCGTGGTCGAGTCCGCGCGAAGAGATAAGCCGTACCTCGATTTCGTCCTCACCCACGTGGACGACCGCTTCGACACCGGAATGCGCGACGCCATCGGCGCCGACGCCGCGCGCGTCTTACCGCTGCTGGATACCCATCGCTTCACCTTCCTCATCGAGGACCCGGCCACCATCTGGAATCTCGGCCCCCAGCGCTATCCGGAGATCGCCAGGCGCTACCGCGCGCTCACGCCGCATACCGATAAGCTCGCCGTCGATATCAACATCGTTGAAAGGTATCAGGACGTCTACCCCACCAAGCAGCAGACCGGCGTCGAGCTTTGTGAACTCGTGCACGGCGCCGCCGCCGGCTTTCGCCGCGTGGCGCTCTACTTCGAAAGTTCGCTCCTCCCGCCCGATCTGAAGCTGCTGCCGGCCGCTGCCGCCGCCGTCACCCGCATCGAGCCGCTCGGCGCGAAAACCGCGATCGATTCCCTTGCTGGTGTTGGCCTGCCCTGGAGCGGCGAAGCTATGGTGGACGGTCTGCCTTGGCCAGCCGCTGACGGCCGCACCGTCTGGCTTCCCGCCGGCCCGCATACGGTCGAGCCATCCTCGGCGGTGCCCCCTCTGCGCCTCGTCCGGCTCAACGCCGATCTGAAATCCGCCCGCGTGGTCGATGCCGCCGCCATCGAGTTCGCTTATGAAAGCTCCGGCCGTGCCATCGCCATCTTCGACCACCCTCCCGGCTCGCTCCAGATCGACGGCGCCGTCACCTCTCCCGTCCGTGCCGCCCCCTCGACCCTCCTCCTTCCCCGCGGCCAGCACCTCGTCGTCGCCACCCGGTGACATTCCCCTCCGCCTGCGCTACGATGGCGAATGGCGGATGACCGACGTTGCATTACAGCCCGGACCCCCGGAGATCCCCGATAAGCTCTATTTTAAGATCGGGGAGGTCAGCGAGTTGCTCGGCGTCGAGCCTTACGTCCTGCGGTATTGGGAAACCGAGTTCCCCGTCCTGTCACCCAAGAAGTCCGGCACTGGCCATCGCCTCTATCGCCGCAAGGACGTTGAACTGCTCCTCCGCATCAAGCATCTGCTCTACGAGAAGCGCTTCACCATCGAGGGTGCCCGCCAGGCGCTGCAATCCGAAACGCGTTCCCCGAGACGCGCCACATCGCCCGTCCGCAAAGCCGGCAGGCAGCAGGAACTGTTCGGTGAGGACCCGTTACCCGAAATACGCAGAGAGCTGGCCGAGATCCTGGCACTGTTGAAATGATTACTGCTCGCCCACGATCGCGCCGTAAATGCGGTCGAGGTCCTCGGCGGAGTAGTACTCGATCTCGATCCGCCCGCCCTTACGGGCCTTCTCGATGATCCGCACCCGCGTCCCCAGCACCCGCTGCATCTCCTGAATGGCCGCCCGAACGTTCGGATCCTGAAGCGCTTCCTCGATTTCCTCGGGCAGTTTGGCGGCGCTGTTCTGAAGCTTCTGGACCGCGCGCTCGGTCTGCCGCACTGACCAACCTTGCGCCACCGCCTTTTCCGCAAGCTCGCGCTGCATCTCGGGAGTAGGCAGCGCGAGGATGCTGCGTGCGTGACCGGCCGAAAGGCGATGCTGCGAAACCAGGTCGCGTATGTCCTCGGGAAGCTGAAGCAGGCGCAGCGTGTTGACCACGGTGCTGCGGTCCTTCCCCGTGCGCCGTCCGATTTCCTCCGGGCTGAGGCTGAGCTCATTGGCCATGCGCTCAAAGGCATGCGCAGTATCGATCGGGTTGAGGTCTTCCCGCTGGATGTTTTCGATCAGCGTGACCTCGAGCAGCCGGTCATCGGGAAACTCCCGCACGATCACCGGCACACGTTCCAGTCCCGCAGCCTTGGCGGCTCGCAGGCGCCGCTCCCCGGCCACGAGTTGATAACCGATACCATCCTTGCGGACAACTAAGGGCTGAATGATCCCGTTTACCCGAATTGACTGCGCCAACTCCTCGATCCGTTGCGGCTCGAAGAACCGGCGGGGCTGGAATGGGTTCGGAACGATGGCGGAGATCGGCACTGCCTCAGCGCTTTCGCCTGTCGCCGCGTTTTCGACGGCTGCCGGCGGAGGCGGAGCGGAAACGGCGCGCGTCGGGAGCAACGCGCCTAAACCTTTACCCAGCGCTTTACGAGGATTGTCCCGCATGCCGCCGGGCTTTTCCATGGTGTTCATTGTCGAGAATCTCTTTCGCCAGCCTGATGTAGCTTTCCGCGCCCCGCGAACGGGGATCATAGGCCAGTATGGGCTTGCCGAAACTGGGGGCTTCCGCGAGCCGGATGCTGCGCGGGATGATAGTCTGAAAAACCTGGCCGCCGAAAAACTCTCTGAGATCCGCCGCCACCTGGCGGGTGAGGTTGGTCCGGTCGTCGTACATCGTCAGAAGGATACCTTCGACTTCCAGGGGATGGCTAAAGGATTCGCGGATTCTGTCGATGGTATCCATGAGCTCGGAAATTCCTTCCAGGGCGAAGAACTCGCACTGGATCGGAACCAGCACGGAATCGGCGGCCATCATGGCATTAAGCGTCAGGAGGTCAAGAGCGGGCGGGCAATCGATCAGCACGAACGGATAGGCGGAACGAACCGACTCGGTGCGGCTGCGGAGGCGGAATTCACGATCCTGTATGTCTACCAATTCCAGGTTGGCACCCACCAGGTTCTTGTCGGCTGAGATGAGATCCAGCCCCTCGAAGTCAGTCCGCACAAGGGCATCCTGCGGGTTCGCGTCCCCCAGCAGCACATGGTAGAGGCTGGGGCGGTCCGGATCCTTGGCCACACCAAGACCGGTGGTAGCGTTCCCCTGTGGATCCGCGTCAATCACGAGCACGCGGAAATCATTGGCGGCCAGGGAGGCGGCCAGATTGATGGCGGTTGTGGTTTTCCCAACGCCGCCCTTTTGATTGGCGATCGCGAGTGTGCGGCTCAATCGGGTATAGTAGCACGGAGTTTGTTTGACATGAAACGCTGGCCCCCGGCTCGACATATGACTGCTGACTGCGGCAGGAGCTTGTTCCACGTGAAACGCGGTAGCGCGGGCTTCCAGCCCGCTGTGCCGGCATTTCTGCCGGCATGCCCGTCGATCCCCAGCAAATGGCTACGTGCAGTGGTTGTTTCACGTGGAACGAACACGGAGGAACCGATTCCTGCCCCAAGGCAGCGGAATCGAGATCCAGCCAGCGCCCGGTGGTTCCTCCGCACCCGAAAGCAAGGCGGCGCCCGGTGCCAACTTCCCCAGGGCCTCCCCCAGATCCTTGTAGCTGACCGCGCGCGACATTAGCCAATCGAATCGCTCGCTCACCCTTTCCGCACGCCGAGCCAGAACACGCACGTTCGGCAGCGGCCGGCTCGCCTCGCGGAGAAAAACTGCCTTCCGCTGGTGAGATTCGATCAAGGTGACCTCGCAGTCGGACCGCAGAATAGCAACCGGAATCCCCGGGAAACCGGCGCCGGAACCAACATCGGCAATCCGCAGGTGCCCCGCCGGCAAATGCTCGCCTAGGAATAAGGATTCAGCGTAATGCCGCACCTCGGCTTCCTGCCAATCGTCGATGGTCGTCAGGTTTAGCGTCCGGTTCCAGCGAAGCAGCAGATTCCAGTGCGCTTCCAGCGCGGAAAGCTGTTCCGCAGAAAGGTCGAAGTCCTCACAAAGCATGGCTGAGGCTTAAGTATACGTCAAGCACGGCGATCGCCGCCGGCGTGACACCCGGAATCCGCGCCGCATGCCCCAAAGTCGCCGGCCGTACCCGCTCCAGCTTGTCCCGAACCTCCCGCGACAGGCCCGCGATCCCGTCATACACCAACCCGGGCGGAATCGGCCGTCGCTCGGCGTCCTTGAGCCGCTCCATCTGTCGCTCCTGCTGCCCGATGTACCCGCTGTACTTGACCTCCGTCTCGACGGTCAGCAGAACTCCATGCACCGGCTCTTCCCCGAGGACCTCACGAACCCACGGCGCAATCTCGGAAATCCGCGCGTCCGGACGCTTCAGCCATCCGCCATGCCGATGCCCTTCCAGAGCCTCCGTCAGCTTCTCCTTCTGCTGCTGCTTGTGGCTGAAAACTTGCCAACGCTCCTCGCTCACTAGCCCCACCCGCCGGCCAATGGGCGTCAGCCGGGCATCCGCATTATCCACCCGTAGGTGAAGGCGAAACTCCGCCCGTGAGGTGAACATCCGGTATGGCTCGTCGGCACCCTTGGTGATCAGGTCGTCGATCAGAATTCCGGTGTAACCCTCGCTCCGCTGAATGACGACAGGCTCCTTGCCCTGCAGTCGGCAAGCCGCGTTGATTCCGGCGATGAGTCCCTGGCAGCCGGCTTCTTCATAACCGGAGGTCCCGTTGATCTGCCCGGCCAGGTAAAGGCCGCGGATCGACTTCACTTCCAGCGTGTGGTCCAGTTCACGCGGATCGATGGCGTCATATTCAATGGCATACCCCGGCCGGATCATCTCGGCGCGCTCAAGCCCGGGAACCGACGCCACCATGGCCGTTTGCACATCGATCGGCATGCTTGTTGACATCCCGTTGAGGTAGATCTCGTTGGTGTCCAGACCCTCGGGCTCGAGGAAGATCTGGTGCCGTCGTTTATCGGGAAACTTGACCACCTTGTCCTCGATCGACGGGCAATATCGCGGGCCAATGCCCTCGATCTGCCCGCTATATAGAGGTGATCGCGGAATCGCTTCCCGCAGGATGCGCAGCGTCTCGTCCGTCGTGTAGCCGATATGACATTCTACTTGCGCTCGGTCGATCCTCTCCGTGAGAAAGGAAAACGGCGTCGGCACGGCATCACCGGGCTGGGGGTCGAACTTGCCCCAGTCGATCGTGCGGCCGTCCAGCCGCGGAGGCGTGCCAGTCTTCAGCCGGACCCATTGAAGCCCCAGCGTCCGGAGTTGGTCCCCCAGCAGTTGCGAGGGCGACTCGCCGTTGCGGCCGCAACTGTAGCGCATCTCGCCGACGTGCGCCAAGCCATTCAGAAACGTCCCGGTGGTCACGATCACCGCCGGCGCTTGAAGCACCCGTCCGTCGCGCAGCGTCACCCCGGTAACCCGGCGCCCGTCTAACGCAAGCGCGGCAACCTCTGCCTGGAGAATGCGTAAATTCGGTTCCTGCTCCAGGACCTCGCGCATGCGGATCCGATACCGCTTCTTGTCCATCTGGGCACGCGGCGACCAGACCGCCGGCCCGCGGGACGTGTTCAGCAGCCGGAACTGGATGCCCACGGCATCGGCGGCCTCGCCCATCACCCCGCCCAGGGCGTCGATCTCGCGGACCAAGTGACCCTTGGCGATCCCTCCGATCGCGGGGTTGCACGACATCTGCGCCATGAGGTCGAGATTCATCGTGGCCAGCGCCGTCTTAAGCCCCAGCCGCGCGCAGGCCCGGGCAGCTTCGCATCCCGCGTGGCCGCCCCCGATGACGACAACATCGTACGAAGGCATTGTTACTATTGTACGAGATGAAGATCCTGGTCATTGGCAGCGGCGGGCGGGAGCACGCCCTTTGCTGGAAGCTCGCGCAATCGGCGGGCGTGGAGATATTCGCCGCTCCGGGCAATCCCGGAATGGCGCGCGTGGCGACGTGCGCAGCCGGCCAGCCGTTCGAGGTCGCCGAACGTATCCGCCCGGACCTGACGGTGGTCGGACCGGAGGCGCCGCTCGTCCGCGGTGTGGTCGATGAGTTCCGCGCACGCGGCTGGAGGATCGTGGGACCGGCGCGCGACGCGGCACAGCTCGAAGGCTCCAAGATTTTCGCCAAGAACTTTTTCAGGCAAAGCGGAATTCCCACCGCGGAGTTTGTAACCGTCGAGAACCACGAAGACGCGCGTAAAGCGCTCCAGCGGTTCGGATATCCGGTGGTGCTCAAGGCCGACGGTCTGGCGGCGGGTAAGGGCGTGATCGTGGCGCGCGACCGCGCCGAAGCCGAGGCGGGCCTCGCGGCGCTCGCTGGAATGGGCGGCCGGCTGGTTATCGAGGAATTTCTGACCGGCGAAGAGGTCAGCTTCATCGCACTGTGCGACGGTCGCGATGCGGTACCCCTCGCTCCCACGCAGGACCACAAGGCCGTGTTCGACGGCGATTGTGGGCCGAACACCGGCGGCATGGGCGCGTATTGCGATTCCGCGATCCTCGATCCGGCGCAGAGCCGCGACATCCTGGAGCGGGTGATCTATCCCACGGTCGAGCGGACCAGGTTCACCGGGTTCCTATACGCGGGCCTGATGATGACCGCCGCCGGGCCGAAGGTGCTGGAGTTCAATGTCCGGCTCGGCGATCCGGAAACGCAGCCGCTGATGCACCGCATGGAGTCGGATTTCGTGCCGGCGCTCATGGCTGCGGCCGAGGGCCATCTCGCCGGAACCGGGCTGGCGTGGCGCGCGGGCCCGAGCGTGTGCGTGGTGATGGCTTCCGCCGGCTATCCGGGCGCGTACGAACCCGGCAAGCCGATCCACGGAATTGCGGAAGCCGAAGCCGACGGCGCCACGGTGTTCCAGGCCGGGACGCGCATCGCCGCCAACGGCCAGCTCGAAACCGCCGGCGGGCGCGTCCTGGGGGTAACGGCTGCGGGCGCGGATTTGCAGGCAGCCATCGATGCCGCGTACCGTGCCGTGCACGAGATCCGGTTCGAAGGCGCCCACTACCGAACGGATATTGCGGCGAAGGGGCTGCGGCGGGCCAGGAAAAAATCGGCGGTCCGGGAAACCACTGGACGGGGAAAAGTCGTCTAAGCTCCTGTGGGAGCTTCGGGCGGTAGAACCGCGCGACGGCGAGAGTCCCTCGGCATTCAGTATCATCGAGATCAGTGAAACCTTTTTTCGCAATTCTCTTACTTGTCTTCAGCACTCTGGCGTTCGGGCAGACGAAGCAGTGGACTCCGGCAGCCGCGGATGAATGGTACGCCCGCCAGCCGTGGCTGGTGGGAAGCAACTACGTGCCTGGAAATGCGGTGAACCAGATCGAGATGTGGCAGGCCGCGACGTTCGATCCGGGCCGCATCGATATGGAACTGGGCTGGGCGGAAAGCCTCGGCATGAACACCATGCGGGTGTTTCTGCACGATCTGCTGTGGCAGCAGGACCAATCGGGATTCCGGCACCGCATCGAGAAGTTCTTGAGTATCGCCAAGAAGCACCACATCCGGCCGATCTTTGTGCTGTTCGATTCCTGCTGGAATCCGTTTCCCACGATCGACCGGCAGCGGCCGCCGCGGCCGGGCATCCACAACTCGGAGTGGGTCCAGAGCCCGGGCGCGCGCGCGCTGAGCGATCCGGATCGGTATGACCGCATCCTGAACTACATCCAGGACGTGATTCTGGCGTTCAACAGCGATAGCCGGATTCTCGCCTGGGATGTGTGGAACGAGCCGGACAACACGAACAAGAACAGCTACGGCAAGGTCGAAGTACCGAACAAGATCGAGCTGGTCCAAAAGCTGCTGCCGCTGGTGTTCAAGTATGCCCGCGCGGGCCTGCCCACGCAGCCGCTGACCAGCGGGCTGTGGCACGGCGACTGGTCTTCGCCCGACAAACTAACCCCGATCGAGAAGATGCAGATCGACCTTTCCGACGTGATCTCGTTCCACAACTACGGGCCGCCGCAGGAGTTCGAGAACCGGATCAAGTGGCTACAGCAATATCACCGGCCAATCCTGTGCACCGAATACATGGCGCGCCCGCTGGGCAGCACGTTCCAGGCAATCCTGCCGATTGCGAGAGAGTACAACGTGGCGGCGATCAACTGGGGTTTTGCGGCGGGGAAGACGCAGACGTACCTGCCGTGGGACTCGTGGCAGAAGCCCTATCCGCCCGGGTTGCCGAAGGTGTGGTTCCACGACATCTTCATGGGCAACGGCACGCCGTACAGCCAGCCTGAGGTGAGTTTCATCCGTTCGATGACCAGCCGCAAGCTGAAGGCCAGAGCGGCGAGCCGGTAGGGCCGGTCAGCGCTCGCGCATCGCCTGAATGAGCGCTTCCATGTGGTCGAGGTAGCGCTCGAGGGCGCGGCGGCCTGCGGCGGTCAGGCGGTAATCCGTGCGCGGCATGCGATTGTCGAAGGACTTCGTGCAGGCGATGTAGCCGGCTTCCTCCAGCTTGCGGGCGTGCACGCTGAGATTGCCGTCGCTGGTATCGAGCAGGCGCTTGAGCTCGTTGAAGGTCAGGGATTCGTTCACCGAAAGAGCGCTCAGGATTCCGAGGCGCAGGCGCTCGTGGACCAGGCGGTCGAGCTTGGGCGCTCCGCCGATGGGCGGCGGGATCGCCGCCGGCTTTTCGCGCTCGCGCTCTTTTCGCGCCGTGTTTGTCTTAGCCGCCATATTTCACCGCGATTACCGTACCAAACAGGACATGCAGGCCGCCGAAGCTCGCGGCCAGCACCGCGTCAACGCCAGTGGCCGGCCAAATCAGCGCTGCCGCGCCGGCGGCCATGAAGCACGCGCCCATCAGCGGCACCACCTTCACCGACGCCGCGCCGCCCGAAACCACGCCGGCGCCGTAGAGCAGGAGCCAGACGCCGCCCAGCAGTGGAAACTGGCCCGCGCGGAAGAGGACCGCGGTGAGCAGCGCTCCGGCGAGGAGAGCGGGAGCGAACCCGGCGACGAACTTGCAGCCCGGTCCGGAAAGCAGTGGAAGATTGGCGCGCCGCGACTTCAGCGCCGCGCCGGCGATACCGATCGCAATCGCCAGAAACGCTTCGCCCGCCCAGACAGCCAGCCAGCGGGCGGGGGTTGGCTGGTGGCTCGCGATCCACGCCGCCGCCAGCGCCGTCGAGCCCATCAGCATGCCGCCAATTCCGGGGACCGCCGTGAACGAACCGGCGCGCTCGATGGTCTGGCGGATGTACCGCAGATTATCCATGGCGCGCGCATGCATCTCCACCGGCTCCGGTCGTGAGGCGGCCATAGGCTTAGGATACACCCGGCGCACGGCTATCACCAAGTACTTGCCGCCGCAAAGCTTCTCTGGGCGGTTCTTCAAGATCCGAAATATTCTGTCCACCTTTTCAATGCCTTCCAGGTCTCAATATCGGAGTGCTGCCCGCCGCTGTGTTGACATCGTATCGGAGGCTGGCTCTATGCGCTCTTCGCTCTCATTCGCCCCCGTTTCGGCTTTCGGAATTTCAGCACGCGGCATCGGCAGCCGCCGCGGCGCGAGACAGTACAATGTTCGCTGAGGATTTTTCCGATGCCACGATGGTGCCTTGCATTGATATTGATCCCGGTGGCGGGTGTCTGGCTCGCCGCCGCGCAGCGCCGGGAACGGACCGCGGCCGGGCCGCCGGCGCGCATCCCTACCATTCAGGAAAGCACCGCCGGCATGCAGCGGATGGACGGCTATTTCCCGCTGTATTGGGATGAGCGCACGGGCAGCCTGTTTCTGGAGATTCCACGGTTCGATACCGATTTCCTGTACGTCACGGGTCTCGCGGCGGGGCTCGGCTCGAACGACATCGGGCTCGACCGCGGGGAGGAGGACGGCGGAAAGATCGTGCGGTTCGAGCGCGTCGGGCCCAAGGTGCTGCTGGTCGAGGAGAACCAGTCGTTCCGGTCTTCGAGCGCGAATCCAGCGGAGCGGCGCTCGGTGGCGGATTCCTTCGCGCGGTCGGTGCTGTGGGGATTCAAGGTGGCGGCGGAAAGCGACGGGCGCGTGCTGGTGGATGCCAGGGATTTCTTCGTGCGCGACGGGGATAGCGCGGCCAGTTCGCTCGGCGGCGGCTATAAGGTGGACCCGGCGCGCAGCGCGGTTTACCTGGAGCGGACTAAGGCTTTTCCGAAAAATACGGAGGTCGAAGTCATGCTGACATTCGCTAAAGACAGCAGCGGTGGGCGCGGCGGCTTCGTGGGTCCGTCGCAAGGACCGCCGCCGATCACGCCTGGCGGGGCGGGTGCGGGACCGCGCGGCGGACACGGCTACGGGCTCTTCTCCGGCTCCGTGGCGAGCGTCACGCCGACCGCCGAAGCGGTCACGCTGCGCGAGCATTATTCACTGGTCGAGCTGCCGGAACCCGGCTTCGAGCCGCGGCGCGACGATCCGCGCGCGGGCTACCTCGGCATGATGTTCGTCGATTACAGCACGCCAATCGGGGACGCGATGGTGCAGCATTACATCCTGCGCCACCGGTTGGAGAAGAAAGATCCCAACGCGGCCATCAGCGAGCCGGTGAAGCCGATGGAGTATTGGGTGGATCCGGGCGCGCCGCCGGACGTGCGGCAGGCGCTGATCGAAGGTGCAAGCTGGTGGAACCAGGCGTTCGAAGCGGCGGGATTCCGCAACGCGTTCAAAGTGGCGGTGCTGCCGCCGGGCGCGGATCCGATGGACATCCGCTACAACATGATCAACTGGGTGCACCGCTCGACGCGCGGCTGGAGCGTCGGATCGGCGGTCACCGATCCGCGGACGGGCGAAATTATCAAGGCCACGGTGACGTTGGGCTCGCAGCGCGACCGGCAGGATTACCTGATCTTCGAAGGGCTGCTCTCGCCGTATGTGACGGGCCTCGAGAAGCCGGACATCCTCTACCAGACGGCGCTGGCGCGCATCCGGCAACTTGCCGCGCACGAGGTCGGGCACACGCTGGGGCTGGGACATAATTATTACGACAGCAGCCGCGGATGGATTTCGGTGATGGACTATCCGCACCCGCTGGAGGCGCTGCGCCCGGATGGGACTATCGATCTCTCGCACGCTTATCCGCAGCGCATCGGCGATTGGGACAAGGTCGCTATTAATTATGGATACCGGGTGCTGCCGAAGGCCGACGAGCCGGCGGCATTGAAGAAGATTCTGGACGATGCTTGGGCGCAGGACCTGCGGTACCTGACCAACCAGGACACTGACGTTCACCCGCGCGTGGACCAATGGTCGAACGGGGTGAACCAGGCGGATGAGCTGAACCGCATCATGAAGATTCGCCGCGTGGCGCTCGACCGGCTGGGCGAGCACACGATTCGCGCGGGCGCGCCGATGGCCACGATCGAGGAGCACCTGGTGCCCATCTACATGTATCACCGCTATTCGGTGGAGTCGGCGGCGTCGATGATCGGCGGACAGGATTATATCTACGCGATGCGCGGCGACGGGCGCACGCCGGTGAAGTGGGAATCGGCGGCGAACCAGCGGAAGGCGCTGGCGGCGCTGGCGGCGACGCTGAAGCCGGCGGAACTCGTGGTGCCGAAACAGGTGCTGGATGCGGTTCCGCCGCGGCCGCCGGGATGGGGGTTCCAGCGCGAGCTGTTTCCGCGGACGACGGGCGGCGCGTTCGATCCGCTGGCGCCCGCGACGGTGGCTTCGGATGTGACGATCGGATTCGTGCTGGAGATGGACCGCGCGGCGCGCGTGGTGGCGCAGCACGCGGTCGATCCGGCGCTACCGGGATTGGAGGAAGTGATCGACCGGCTGGCGAAAGCCACGTTCGATGCGCCGGTGGCGACGCCATACGAGGCGGCGATCCGTCGCGCGGAGGAGCGCGTGTTCGTGGACCGGGTGATGTGGCTGGCCGCCGATGCGCCGAACGGGCAGGTGCGGGCCATCGCATCGTATAAACTGGGTAAGCTGGCGTCGCGGCTGCGGACGGAACCGGGTGCGGGCGAAGCCGAGCAGGGTCAGCATGCGCTGCTGGCGGCGGACATCAAGCGGTTTCTGGAGCGGCCGGCGGAGACGCAAGAGATCATGCCGGCGCCGGACGCGCCTCCCGGTGCGCCGATCGGCGATCCGGGGATGGGTGGATGGAGGATGAGGTGAAGAGCGAAAAAATGAATTCACCACGGAGGCACGGAGGCAGGGAGAAAGACATTTTGTGTTCTCCATGTTTCCGTGTCTCTGTGGTTTGTTTAGTTTTCGGTTTGGCGGCTTCGGCGGCGCCGCAGCATTGGATTGCTGCGTGGGGCGCGAGCCCGGCGCCGCAGTTGGCGGAAGCGGCAGCCATGCAGAAGGCGCGGCTCGGATTCGAGAATCAGACGCTGCGCGAGATCGTGCACGCGAGCGTAGGGAGCGATACCGTGCGGGTGCGGCTGTCGAACGCGTACGGCCAACAGATGCTCGATATTGCCGGCGCGCATATCGCGCTGCGGGGCGAGGGCTCGGCCATCAAGCCGGGATCGGATCGCGTGCTGACATTCAGCGGGCGGAAGATGGCGCAGGTTCCGGCGGACGCGCTGGTGCTGAGCGATCCGGTGAAGCTCGCCGTGCCGGCTGGCGCGGACCTGGCGATCAGTATTTTCGTTCACGGACCGGCGACCGGGGCGGGGATTCATTATGGGGCGCAGGAGACTTCGTACGTGGTGCCGGGCGATGCGACAGGGGCGGCGTCGCTGCCCGAAGCGCGGAAGATCACGTCGTGGGTGTTTTTGACCGGTGTGGATGTGCTGGCGCCGGAGAGCGCGGGAACGCTGGTGGCGTTCGGCGATTCGATTACCGACGGCGCGCATTCCACGCTGGATGAGAACCACCGGTGGCCGGATTACCTGGCGGCGCGGCTGCGGGCCCGGCGCGGGAGCGAGATCGGCGTGCTGGACGCGGGCATCGGCGGCAACCGCCTGCTGCACGGTGGGACGAACGCGCGGTTCGGGGTGAACGCGCTGGCGCGGTTCGACCGCGACGTACTGTCGCAGCCGGGTGTGCGGTACGTGATCGTGCTCGAAGGGATCAACGACCTGGGGCACGCGGGATCGTCGGCGCCGGCCTCCGAAACGGTGACGGCGGACGACCTGATCGCCGCGATGAAGCAGTTGATCGCGCGCGCGCACGAGAAAGGCATCAAGATTTTCGGCGCGACCTTGACGCCGTTCGCGGGGACGCGCTCGCCCGGGTATTACACGCCGGAGAAGGACGTGCAACGGAAGGCCCTGAACGAATGGATCCGCACCGGGCACGCCTTCGACGGGGTGATCGATTTCGAGAAAGCGATGCGCGATCCGGCGAACCCCGACCGAATGCTCCCGGCGTACGACAGCGGCGACCACCTGCACCCGGGCGACGAGGGTTACAAGGCGATGGCGGACGCGGTGAATCCGGCGCCGTTCAAATGAAGGCGATCCGATAGGCCAAGCGGGTGAAGGGACTTACCGATATACCGGGTATCCGGGTGGGGCACTCGTCGGATTACGAGGCGATCACCGGCTGCACGGCCATTCTGTGTGAAGCGGGGGCCGTGGGGGGCGTGGATATCCGGGGATCGGCGAGCGGGGCGGAGGAGACCGGGACGCTGCACCCGCTTCACATCACCGACCGGGTGCACGGCATCCTTCTGGCCGGGGGGAGCGCGTTCGGCCTGGAAGCGGCGTCGGGCGTGCGGCGATACCTGGCGGGGCGCGGCGTGGGATTCGCGTTCGGCGGGCAGCACATTCCGATCGTGCCGGCGGCGATCCTGTTCGACTTGGGAATCGGGCGGGCCGACGTTCACCCCGGCCTGGCGATGGGCGCGGCGGCGGCCGCAGCGGCAACCGACGGCCCGGCGGAAGAAGGTTGCGTGGGCGCGGGCACGGGCGCGACGGTGGGCAAGATTCTGGGAATAGGTTGCGCGATGAAGGCGGGCATCGGCTCGGCCACGGTGCGGATGGGCGGGGGCGTGCTGGTGGCGGCGCTGGCGGCGGTGAATGCCGTCGGGGACGTGCGCGATCCGGAGACGGGCGAGATTGTGGCGGGCGCGCGGAAATCTCCGGAGAGCCGGGAATTTCTGGATACCGAAGCGGAGATGCTGCGGCGCGAGCCGCCGGCGCGGGCAGCGGCGCCGCACAATACCACGCTGGCCGTGGTGGCGACCAACGCGCGCCTGACGAAGGTGCAGGCCACCAAACTGGCGCAGCTTGCCAGCCTGGGGATGGCGCGCACGATTTTTCCGGTGAACACCATGGCGGATGGCGATACGATGTTCGCGCTGTCGCTGGGCGATAGGGAAGCGGACATCAACGCGCTGGGAGTGGCGGCGGCGCGGGCCGTAGCGCAGTCCATCCTGCGGGCGGTGCGGTTGGCGCGCACGCTGGGCGGGGTTCCGGGGCTGGGATAGAGTCTACAGGATCTCTTCGAGCTTGCGGCGGAGGTCGGCCGCAAGGCGCGGGCTGGCGCCGCCGGTGGAGACGGCGATTTCGAGGTTGTCCCGCTGGACACGCGCGGGCACGAGGAAATCGCACTCCTCAGGCGAGTCGGCAATATTGGCGAGGACGCCCCTGCCTTTGGCGGCGATGGCGATGCGGTGATTGGCGAGGCGGTCGTCGGTGGCGGCGAAAACCAGCATGACACCGGCGAGGTCGGAGGCGCGGAAGCGGCGGTGGACCAGGCGGACGGGGAGGGATTCGAGTTCCTGCTCCCACTCGGGCGCAACGACGGTGACCTGGGCGCCGGCCTCGACCAAGCCGCGGGTCTTGCGCAATGCCACCTTGCCCGCACCAACAACGAGCACCGGGCGACCCTTGAGATCGATGAAAATGGGGTAGTGCCGCAATCCAAACTGTAACACCGAAGGCGCCGGCTTTGCTGTCGGGATGAGAACTGAAGGATACTGGGGATATATGGCAAGATCTGAAACCCTGAGCACTCGCATCGCTCGCCTGGAGCAATTGATGAGCGCATCGATAAACTCGTGAGCGCCATCAGCGAACTCATCCGCCACGATGGAAGGCAAGCCTGAGCCCGCGGCCGTGCCCACGGTGGTGATCGTGGGGCGGCCGAACGTCGGCAAGTCCACACTGTTCAACCGCATTACGGGGCAGCGGCGCGCCATCGTGGGGGACGAGCCGGGGATCACGCGCGACCGCATCCACGGATTCGCCGAGCACCGCGGGCGGCGGTTCGAAGTCATCGACACGGGCGGCATCGTCGTTCAGGACCAGGAATACATTCCCAACCAGATTCTGCGGCAGGCGGAGGCGGCGCTTGAGAAAGCGGCACACATCGTCTTCCTGGTGGATGGAAGGGCGGAGATCACGGGGGCGGACCGCGACCTGGCGGGCATGCTGCGGCGGCTGGGCAAGCCGGTGACGGTGGCGGTGAACAAGGCCGATACCGCGGCGCGCGCGGACCTGGCGCACGAATTCTACGAGCTGGGGATTGCGGACGTGTACCCGGTTTCGGCGGAGCACGGGACGGGCGTGGACGCGCTGCTGGATCACGTGACGGAGGGATTTCCGGCGGAGGAGGAGCGCGGCACGGAGGGCGCCGCGGCGCGCGAGACGATCAAGGTGGCGATCATCGGGCGGCCGAACGTGGGGAAATCGACGCTGCTGAACGCGCTGACCGGGCACGAGCGGGCGATCGTTTCTCCGGTGGCGGGGACCACGCGCGACGCGGTGGACGAGACCGTGCGGCGCGGCGACGTGGACTACGTTTTCGTGGACACGGCGGGGATCCGGCGCAAGGGCAAGACCAGGCTGATGGCGGAGAAGCTGAGCGTGGTGATGGCGCGGCGGCACATCCGCATGGCGCACGTAGTGGTGCTGGTGCTGGACGCGACCGAGGGCGTGTTGGGGCTGGACGCCACCATCGCGGGGTACGCGCACGAAGGCGGGCGGGCGCTGGCCATCGCGGTCAACAAGTGGGACCAGGCCGAAGGGCACAAAGGACAGAAGCGCAACGAGTTCGAGCGGCAGATCCGGGAGCGGTTCAAGTTTCTGGAATATGCGCCGGTGGTGTTTCTCTCGGCCAAAACGGGCGCGGGGGTTGCGCGGCTGTTCGAGACGATCCGGGAGGCGTACAAATCGGCTTCCCGGCGGATCCCCACGGCGGAGCTGAACCGGTTCGTGGAGGAACTGCGCTTCGAGGAGCGGAAGATTTACTACATTACCCAAGCTTCGATCCGGCCGCCGGAGTTTGTGGCGTTTACGGACCGGAGAGGGCCGCTGCACTTTTCGCACGAACGGTACTTGATTAATCAGATCCGGCGGAGGTTCGGCTTTCGAGCGACGCCGATCGTGTTGCGGACGCGGGCGAAGAAAGAGTAGCGGCTAAATGTCGTAGTACAGCGCGAATCGGCCGACCCCTTACAATGGAAGCAATGTCCTTCCGTTTCCCGTCCCTGCTGGCCGGCTGTGTCGGGTTGCTGCTGGCCGCGCAGCAGCCGCAAAAAGTCTTCCCGTATCGTTACGTACAGGGAGATCTGCCCAACGGGCTGCGTCTCGTCACGGTGCCCACGGATTTCCCCAATATCGTCGCGGTCTACATCGTCGTCGGCGCGGGATCGCGCAACGAAGTCGAGCCCGGCCACACCGGCTTCGCCCATCTCTTCGAGCACCTCATGTTCAAGGGCACGGAGAAGTTTCCGGAGGCGAAGTACAACGACACCCTCAAGCACATGGGCGCGGAATCCAACGCTTACACCACCGAGGATTACACCTGCTATCAGACGGTCTTTTCAAAGGAGGACCTGCCCACCGTCCTCATGATGGAGGCGGACCGCTTCCAGAACCTGCACTACAGCGAGCCCGAGTTCAAGACCGAAACCCTGGCGGTCCTCGGGGAGTACAACAAGGACAGTTCCAGCCCGTCCGACAAGCTGGAGGAGGCGGTGGATAACGCCGCCTTCGTGCGCAGCACCTACAAGCACACGGCCATGGGCTTCCTGAAGGACATTCAGGACATGCCCAACCAGTATCAGTACAGCCTCAAGTTTTTCGACCGCTACTACCGCCCCGAATACACCACCATCATCGTGGCCGGCGACGTGAAGCCCAAAGCCGTGCGCGACCTGGTGGATAAATACTGGGGCGCCTGGAAGCGCGGGCAGTACGTCGCGGCCATCCCCGTCGAGCCCGCGCAGCAAGCGCCGCGCACCGCGCACGTCGAGTGGCCCAATCCCACGCTGCCGATGGTCGCGATCGCTTACAAAGGTCCGGCCTACATCGATAACGCGAAGGACACCGCCGCTCTCAACGCGATAGCGCTACTGGCCTTCTCGCCGGCTTCGGCTTTGTATCAGAAGCTGGTGGTCAAGGAGCAGAAAGCCGCATCGCTGGAGGCCGAAGCGCCCATGCACGTCGCCCCCGCGCTGTTCACCATCGTCGCGCGGGTGCGCAATCCCCAGGACCTGGATTACGTTCGCCAGCAGATCCTGGCCACCGTGGCGGCGCTGCGCGACAAGCCGGTGCCCGCGGATAAACTCGGCGCGGTCCGCCGCCACCTGCGCTATGGGTTCGCTCTGCGCATGGATTCGAGCGACGCCGTGGCGCAGGTCCTGGCGCCCTTCATCGCTCTGCGGCGCACGCCCGAAACCGTCAACCGCCTTTACCAGCAGTTCGACGCGCTCACCCCCGCGGATATCCAGAAAGCCGCGGCGCACTACCTCACCGATAAGCAGAGCACCGTCGTCACCCTGACCGGCCCCGAAAAACTCACGCGCACGGCCGAGGGAGGTGGGAAATGAAGCTCCGCATTCTCTCCCTGCTGCTGCTGGTTTCCGCCGCCTTCGCCCAGATGCGCGTGGTGGCGCAGGCATCTAAATCGCCGCTGGTCACCTTCCGCGTCGTTTTCACCACCGGCTCCGCCGCTGATCCGGTGGACAAACCCGGCCTCGCCTACCTCACCGGTATGATGCTGGCCAACGGCGGAACGCGCCAGATGACCTACCAGCAGATCTCCGACGCGCTCTTCCCCATGGCGGCGTCAGCCGGCGTGCAGGTCGATAAGGAGATGACCACGTTCTACGGTGCCACCCACGTGGACAATCTGGCCGCGTATTACAAGCTGCTGCGCGGCATGCTGCTCGATCCCGGCTGGCGCGCGGACGATTTCCAGCGCGTCCGCAACGACGCCGTCAACTCGCTGCGCGTGGGCCTGCGCGGCAACGACGAAGAGCTTGCCAAGGAAGCCCTCTACCAGAACATCTACGCGGGCACGCCCTACGGCCACTACGCCGCGGGCACGGTGACCTCCCTCGAAAAGCTCACCCTGAACGACGTCAAAGGCTTTTACCACAGCCAGTACAGCCAGACGAACCTCATCCTGGGAATCGCCGGCGGCTTCTCGCAGAGTTTCCTGGAAGCCATGAAGAAGGATTTCCGCGCGCTGCCGCAGGGAGCCGGCTTCCGCCCGCGTGTGAAGCTTCCCGCGATGATCGATGACAGCCGCGTCGAGATCATCACCAAGGACACGCGCTCGGCCGCCATCTCCATCGGCTTTCCGATCTCGGTGACGCGCGACAGCGCCGATTATCCCGCGCTGCTCGTGGCGGCTTCCTACCTCGGCCAGCACCGCATGAGCGGCAGCCTGCTGTTCGACGAGATGCGCTCAAAGCGCGGCCTCAACTACGGCGACTACGCCTACATCGAATACTTTCCGCGCGGAATGTACCGCGTGGAGCCCAGCCCCAACCTGGCGCGCCACGAGCAGATTTTCCAGATGTGGATCCGCCCGGTCCCGCCCGCGGAGGCCGAATTCGCCGTGCGGCTGGCCGTCTACGAGCTTGGCAAGACCATGCGCGACGGCATCTCCGAACAGGATTTCGAGCGCAGCCGCGACTTCGTCGAGAAATACGCGAACATCCTGACGCGCACCGCGAGCGCGCGGCTGGGCTACGCCATCGACAGCATGTGGTACGGCTCGCCCGCTTATGACGCCGGCTTGCAAATCGCTCTCCCCAACGTGACCCGCGCGGACGTCAACGCGGTCATCAAGCGCTACCTGCGGGTGAACCGCCTGGTGATCACGGTGGTCACCAAGGACGGCGAAGCGCTCAAGCAGCAGCTTGCCAGCGGCGCGCCGTCGCCCATCCAGTACGCTTCGCCCAAGCCGCAGGCGATCCTCGAAGCGGACCAGCAGGCCGAAAAATGGCCGCTGGATCTTAGCTCCGCGGATATCCAGGTGGTTCCGGCGCCGCAGATGTTCCAGTAAGATAAGGCTGATGGAACTTACTACTGTTCCCCTCGAAATTCCCGAGGGCGGCAATGTCATCCTCGGCCAGACGCACTTCATCAAGAGCGTCGAGGACATCTATGAAGCCATCGTCAATACCGTGCCGCAGATGAAGTTCGGCCTGGCCTTCAACGAAGCTTCCGGGCCGTGCCTCACGCGCGTGGACGGCAACGACGGCGCGCTCAAAGCCATGGCCGCGCGCAATGCCACGGCGCTCGCCGCCGGACACATTTTTGTCGTGGCGATGACCGACGGCTATCCCATCAACGTGCTCGGCCGCATCAAAGACGTGCCCGAGGTGTGCACGATCTTCTGCGCCACGGCCAATCCGGTCGAGGTGGTGGTGGCGGAAAGCGAGCAGGGGCGCGGCGTGTTGGGTGTGATCGACGGCGCGCGTCCCAAGGGCATCGAAACGGCCGAAGACGTGGAAAAGCGGCGCGGCTTTCTGCGCATGATCGGGTATAAGAGATAGCCGCTATTTCTGCTCCGTGACCTGGTACCCCGCCGGAACCTGGAACAAATACGCCGGCGGCTCGGCACGGGTCACGTTGGTCAGCCGGAAGGTCTCCTCGCCGGTGCGGGGGGCGTTGTGACGGCTCATGACGAGGGTCTGAAGCTCCGGCGAATACCAGTGCTCGCTGACGATCTGGATCGGCCGATCGTTGCCGATGGCGCCCACCGCGAGCGTGGAGGTCTCGCGCGTGCCTTGGACGGCCAGGCCTTCCATAGTAATGAGTTGCGGCGGCCGCTACCGAAAACTCACTCACAACTCACAACTCACAACTCAGAACTTCTATTGCCCGTCTTTGTCCATCCGCTGGATTCTCTGGAGCCGGCTCCTGATCTCCTCGCTTGCATCCTGGATCTGGTTGGTGTCGTAGATCACCCGCGGCGTCAGGAAGACCACCAGCTCGGTCCGGGCCTTGCTGTAGCTTTTCGCGCCGAAGAGTGCGCCCAGAACGGGGATCCGGTTCAGCACCGGAACGCCTTGCGAGTTCTCGGTGTTGGTTTCGCCGATGAAGCCGCCGATAGCCACCGTGTCGCCGTCGTTCACGGTCACCTGCGTGGAGAAGGAACGCTGGGAGAACGACGGCGAATCGATATTGCTGGTGGTGTTTCCCTGGGGTTGGCTGACATTCTGGTTGATGACCATGGTGACCACGCCGCTCGAATTCACGTACGCCAGGATGCTGAGCGTGGTGCCGGTGCTGACATTGGCGACGCTGTTGGCGAATAGCGAGTTCCCGTTGGTCTGCACGCCGCCCGCGACGGCGGTTGCCGTCAGCGTCGGCACGCTTTGGCCCACGTTCATCATGGCCGGGATGCTGTCGCTCGCGATGATGCTGGGCGTGGCGATCACGTGCACGTTTCCGGTGGATTCCTGGGCCGTCAGGGTGGCCAGCAGTTCGCGGCTCCGCAGCACGAGCGCTCCGGCCGAAAGCGTCAGGCCGGCGGCCCCCGTGGCCCCGGCGATGGCGGTCGGCGTCTTGCCGTCGTACTTGCTCAGCGTGGATTCCACGCCCAAGGCAAACGCCCCGGTCAGATCGACTTCATAAATCTTGGCGTCGATGAGCACCTGCCGCGGGGCCACGTCGAGCTGCCGGATCAGGCTCTGGATCTGCTCCCAGTCGTGCTGCGTGCATTGCACCAGGAGGGTGTTGTCGAACGGGTTGGGAACGATGTGCGGCATGTTTTGCCCGGGGCGCCCAGCCGTGCCGGCTCCCAGGTAGCTGCCCGTCAGGTCCGTGCCCGCGGGGGCAGTTCCGGTGGTCGCCGCGGGCGCCGCTGTCATCGGGGTCGCCCCCATCACCGGGTTGAAGGAACCCGCGGGACTGAACCCGGCGCCATAGCCGTATCCGCCGTAGCCGCCCATCACCGGGTTGAAGGAACCCGCGGGACTGAACCCGGCGCCATAGCCGTATCCGCCGTAGCCGCCCATCACCGGGTTGAAGGAACCCGCGGGACTGAACCCGGCGCCATAGCCGTATCCGCCGTAGCCGCCCATCATGGGGCTTCCAATCGTGCCGCCGCCCATCACCCCAATGCTGCTGGTCATCATGGCGAGCTCGGCCAGGGCCATCGGATCGCCGCTGTACAGCGCCATGATGGCCATCGCCGTGGTTTCCGCGCGTCCGTATTTCAGCCGGTAGACGTAGTTGTTCACCGAC
>JAJYLS010000339.1 GCA_021787555.1 Acidobacteriota bacterium
GAGCCGCGGCGCCACGAGGGCGGCGGTGGTCATCACGTTGATGCCTTCGCGCAGGATGGCGAAAGCCCCAACCGCTACGATCAGGGTGGTCGCCAGGGTGGCCAGGCCCCACGTAACGATGCCGTGCCAGATACCGTCGCCGACGACGGGGTTGCCGGAAAGGCGTGCCGCGCACCAAGCGCCGAAGAACATGGACCAGCCGGCGGTCACGAGGTACCAGGCCGTGGTCCAGGCGGAAACACCGGCCCACGGATTAGCGGCGTGCCAGTTGTACATTCCGAAACCAATGAACGACCCGAACAGGGTGAACAGGATTTCCATGCCGAGGGCGGCCATCACGCCGGCCCAAACCGCACCCCAGGAGATCCGCCGGATGATATCGTTCAAACCAGGAGGGGGCGGAATGACCGGAGGGACGATGGTTTCGTTGTGAATAACTTCGTCTGCCATGAGAGAATAAAAACCTCCACTGATTACCTGTGCATCCCGGATTCCAGCGTTCCTTAATGAGCCACGGTGGGGGCCGGGGGTGGGAGGGAAATCAGGGCAAAGCGAGTAGGGCGACGCCGCAGGCCACCACCGTGGCACCTACCCATCTTTGCCAATGGACGTCTTCCTTCAGGATGATCTTGGCGAGGGCCGTTTCGAGGACGAAGCCGCCGGCCGAGGCGGGAATGGCGAAGCTGACCGTGGCGAGGGACAACAAAGACATGGTTGTGAAGAAACCCACGGCATTGGCCACGATTCCGCCGAGGATGTAGCGATTGCGCATGAGTGAGCCCATCAGGCGCGCAATGCCCGAGGGGCCGAAGTCGCGGACCTTGCCGTGCTGGTGCATACCGGCGGTGTCCATGAGGTCGGCGGCCGCGTTGCAGAGCATGATGATTCCGACCAACGCCCACTTGATCCATCCGCCCCTGATCAATCCGCCGCCTCCGCATGGGTCGTCAGCGGCTTGGTTCGGCCGACGATAATCACGCCGAACAGAATCAATCCCACGCCGGCCCAGTGCGCGATGGAGACCTCCTCGTGCAGGCCGAAAACGCCCACCATGGTGATCACGCCGTAGGATGCGGACGTGACGGGAAGAGCGTAAGAAAGATCGGTCCAGCTCAGCAGGCTCAACTGGAGAATCAGGTTGGCCACGAGGGAGATCACGCCCAGAAGCACCAGGACATTTGCAAATTGCTTGATGTAGTCGAATGGAGAAAGGGAGAGAATCGGCGGCGCGGAACTCAGGCCGGCGCGTAATAGGGCATTGCCGGCAACGCCGGTGGCGACGACGCCAACGGCGAGAAGAGTAATAATTTTCGGGTGGCGTGGATGTTCGTGCCTCACGCCCGATACGCGGCAATTCTCATTCCACGCGGGGCATCGGGGGCGGGTATGGTGGCGGAGATCTCTCCGGATGCGATAAGCTGACCTCTGCCGCATGTCACGTCCGATTGCCGCAGCTCTAGTCTGTACCTTTGCGCTCTCGATTACCTTGCGGCTTTCGATGCGGGTGCGGTTCTGAGGCAGGTCTATCATTTCGATGCGCCGCGCGAAAGGTACGTTTGCGACGCCGCGGTGGTCTGGTGTTTCGACATCCGCTTCGAGAGGGGCTTCCGCAAGTTTCTGCGGCATATCGGCGTGGAGTATTGGGACGCCATCAGGCTCGCGGGCGGCGCCAAATGCCTGGCGTCGGCGGACGAAGGCGCACGGCAGTTCGTGCTGGATCAGATCCGCATTTCGATGCGGCTGCACGGCACGCGCCGCGTGATCCTCATGCTGCACAGCGATTGCGGCGGATACGGCGGGCTGGAGGCGTTTGCGGATGCGCAGGCGGAGGCGGCGCATCACGCGGGCGAACTGCGGCGCGCAGCGGAAAATCTGGTAGCGGCGATCCCGGGGATCAAGGCCGAACCTTATTTCGTGGATTTCGAAGGCGTGTGGGCGCTGGAATAGGCGGCGCGGCGCCAATTCGGGACGCGGATGGCCGCTCGATTGGCTCCTTAAAAACGCGAACCATCCCGACCACTTCTTCCCGATCCCGCTCCGTGAAACCATGAAACTCGAATTCCGCGTCGAGATGTACAACTTCTTCAATCACCCGGAGTTCGGCATGCCGGTGGTGAACCTGGGCCTGCCCCAGACCGGCCGGATTACCAGCACGCCAACATCCCGAACCGGCAGGTGCAACTGGCGCTGAAGTTGATGTGGTAGCGGCTCAGACTTTCATCCGCTCCAACTTGCGGTAGAGCGTTTTGCGTTCGATGCCGAGGATCTGTGCGGCCTTGCTCTTGTTGCCGCCGGTGGCTGCCAGCACGCGGCGGATCTGGTCCTCTTCGGCCTCGGCCAGCGTTTCCACGGGGCGCTCGCGCGATTCCATGGCGGTGAGCGCGTCGTCCACCGAATCGGCGTCCACGCGGTCGGCCAGCACCATGAGGCGCTCGATCACGTGCTGCAACTGGCGCACGTTGCCGGGCCAGGTGTACTCTTGCAGCGCCTTGACGCCGGAATCCATTAGCTTCACTTCGCGGTCGTAGCGCACGTTGTACTTGTTCACGAAGTACCGGGCGAGCAGCGGAATATCGCTGCGGCGGTCGCGCAGCGGCGGCATCACGATGCGCACCACGTTCAAGCGGTACCAGAGGTCCAGGCGGAACTTGCCTTCGTCGGTCAGCTGTTGCAGATCGCGGTTGGTCGCGGCGAGCACCCGCACATCCACTTCCTTGGCCCGCGGCGCTCCCACCGGGCGGATCTCGTGCTCCTGCAAGAAGCGGAGCAGCTTCACCTGGAAATCGGGCTCGATGTCGCCGATTTCGTCGAGGAACACGGTGCCCCGGTTGGCGGATTCGAAGACGCCCGTGCGGTCGCGGTCGGCGCCGGTGAACGCGCCGCGGACCGCGCCGAACAGCTCGCTTTCGAGCAGCGTCGGCGGAATGGCCGCGCAATCCACCGCCACGAATGGCTGCGCAGCGCGCGGGCTGAAGCTGTGGATCATGCGCGCTACCAGCTCCTTGCCGGTGCCGGTTTCGCCCTCGATGATCACCGTTGCCGTGGTGGGCGCCACGCGCGAAACCTTCTTGTAGGTATCCACCATCGCCGGCGAGCTGCCGATCATCCTGGTTTCGGGCAGCTCTTCCTCCTCGGCTTCCTCCTCGTGGTTGTCGCGCGCCGCCTCCGCGCGCGCAACAGCGTCGAGCATCACATCGAGGTCGAACGGCTTGGCAATGTAATCGAAGGCGCCGCCGCGCGTGGCCGCCATCACCGTTTCCACCGTGCCGCGGCCCGTCATGAGGATCACGGCGCAGCGCGGGTCCTTGCGCTTGGCGGCTTCGAGAATATCCAGTCCGGTGCGCTCGTCGATATAGATATCGGAGATGACGATGGGGTAAGCGGAGCCGCCCAGGCGGTCGATGGCTTCGCCCGTGGTGGACGCGGTATCGACCTGGTAGCCGTTGGCCTCCAGTGCCGTGGCGATCGTCATCTGGAGAGCCGGATCGTCTTCAACGAGAAGTATGTTCTGCATTCGTTACCGGCAGCCGAACCGCCTGCCCCGCCGGCAGCACCAGCGTGAAACACGAGCCCGCCCCCGGCTGGCTGGTCACTTCAATCTGGCCGCCGTGCTGCTCCACAATCTGTTGGACGATGGACAACCCGATTCCGGTGCCCGCTTCGCCCGATTCTTCCGCCTTTCTCGTGCGGTAGAACTTCTGGAAAATTTGTCTGACTTCCTTCTGATCCATGCCGATCCCCTGGTCCTTCACGGCGATCCGAAGATGGCCGCCATCCTGCGCGCCCGTGACCGTGACCTTGGTCTTCTGGGGCGAATATTTGATGGCGTTCGTAAGTAAATTGTAGCAGGCGTACTCCATCAGTTCGCGGTCGCCGGTCATCCGCATCTCCGGCGCCATCGGCTCCAACGTGATGCCGATGTGCTTCCGCTCGGCCAGCGGGTGCGCCCGCGTCACGCACGTTTCCACCATTTCCTTTACGGCGATCGGCTCGCGCTTCAACTCCATCTGCCCGGCGGAGAGGCGTTCGACGTTCAGAAAGATCTCCACCATCCTCGCCAGGCGCTTGGATTCGGAATTGATGAGCATCGCGATCTGCTTCCGCTTGTCTTCGGTGAGCTGGTAGCGCGAGATCAGCTCGCTCGACCCCTGGATGGCGGAGAGCGGCGTGCGCATCTCGTGCGTCACGAACTGCACTGCCTGCTGGTAGCGGGTGCGCTCGGCCTCGCTGCGCCGCAGATTGCGCCGGACCACCAGGTGATAATACGCCGCCGCGGTCAATGTTCCCGCCCACGCGGAGAACACCGACATCGAGAAGCCGAAAATGCGCTGGTGCGTGAAGAAGGCGTACGGCATCAAGGTGGCGATCAGCAGGATTCCCACGCCGGCGAGATACGCCGGTCCGCCGCCGAGAAAGCGAAACGCCAGCCCCGCCGCAATCACCAGCGCCATGGAGAAGAGGATTGTCCACGCCACGGGCAGTTCGCTGATGAACAGCCCCTGCGCCATGGTTTCGAAAGCCGCGGCGTTGATTTCCAGGCCGCTGGTGGGGATGCCGCTGGAGTAGGGCGTGAACAGGCGGTCGTGCAGCGCCTGCGCGGTGCCGCCCACGAACACCACCTTCCCCGCGAAGCGCGAAGCGAGGGAGTGATTCTCCAAAAGCTGCCGCAGCGAAACCCGCGGAAACGGTTCGCCCTCGGGCAGGAAGCGGACGCGCATCTGGCGCTCCGGGCCGATGGTGGGAATCAGGGTCGAGCCCACCTGAAGCGTGCCCGGCGATTCGATAATCGGCGCGCGGCGGCTGAGCCGGAAAGCTTCGAGCGGCAGCGCCCAGAGCCGCTGGTATCCGGCCCGCATCTCGAGCGGGATCGCGCGCGTGACGGCATCTTCGCTGCTCGGAAGCGCCTGCACGTGCCCGATAGCGGTCGCAGCCCGCTGGAATTCCGCCAGCGGCGCCTCCCAGCCGTCGCGCAGAAGCTGGCTCGAAAGCACTAGGTTCGGAGTGGCGCGGAACGCCGCCGCCAGGGCGGCGTCGGCCACGGGGTCCCCCGGATCGGCGAGCACGATATCCACTGCCACCGCTTTCGGCCGCGCCGCTGCCACAAGCTCGATGGCCTCCGCCAGCGGCTTGCGAACGCCGCGCATCCCACCGGGGAGGATTTCCAGCGTGCGCTCGTCGATGGCCAGCAGGACCGATTGCGTTGCCCAGGGCTGCGGCTGATCCAGCCGGAACATGAGATCGTAAGCCGCGTTATCCACCGATGCGCCGAAAATCCAGTTGCTCGCCAGCGCGACGCCGAATGCCGCGACCAGCAGCACGGGATACAGGATGCCGGTTTTGGAGCCCCACCGGGCCATGCAATCAGTATAGCGGCCGCCCTAGCGCATGTTTGCCATACCCGCCTATAACTCCCTGAAAACAAGTGGGCGGTTTTTGAGTTTGGTCACTACATGAGGGCGGCCGCGACCAAACTGCGCCGCAATCATGGTCACCGGTATTTCGACTGGGAACTGCGCCCAGGGAAATTCCACTTCTTCGATCACCCGGTGAACCTGGCGCGGGAGAAGGGCAAGCGCCGGT
>JAJYLS010000036.1 GCA_021787555.1 Acidobacteriota bacterium
CCCCGATTGGATCATCTTCGGCTCCGAGACCGCCTCCTGCGTCAGCTCGCGCGGCGTCTATCAAATGCCCATCGTGAAATACCAGAAGGACCCCTCGCACCAGATCTCCAGCTACGACATCATCGCTCCGCCATGGGCCTACTGCCCCGATCCGGAATTCGAAGCGCAGGAGAAGCTGCCGCAAGTGCTCGGCGAATTCGTCTGGACGGGCTTCGACTATCTCGGCGAGCCCACGCCCTATTTCGAGAGGCGCTCCAGCGCGGAGACCGATTGGCCGGCGCGCAGCTCCTATTTCGGCATGGTGGACCTCGCCGGCTTCCCCAAAGACCGCTACTACCTTTACCAAAGCACGTGGTCGAAGAAGCCCATGGTGCATCTTCTCCCGCACTGGAACTGGCCGGGCATGGAAGGCAAGCCCATTCCGGTGATGGTCTACACCAACGGCGACGAAGCGGAGCTGTTCCTCAACGGCAAATCGCTCGGCCGCAAGAAGCGCTCTTCCGATCCGGTGGTGATCCCCGTCGGCCCGAACATCAGCAAGGACCTGAAATATTCCACCAAGTATCGTCTCGAATGGCAGGTGCCATATGAGCCGGGCAGCCTGAAAGCCGTGGCCTATCGGAACGGACAGCAGGTAGCGGTTGACGAGGTGCGCACCGCCGCCGCTCCCGCGCGCGTGCGCCTCATTCCCGACCGCCGCACCATCGCGGCCGATGGCGACGATCTCTCGTTTGTGACGGTGCAGGTGGAAGACAAGGACGGAAACCTGTGCCCGCTGGCCGACAATCTGGTCCAGTTCCACATTTCGGGCGCAGGCACAATCCAGGCGGTGGACAACGGCAACGCCGCCACCGTCGAGCCGTTCCACGCCGACCATCGCAAGGCGTTCAACGGCCTCGCGCTGGTGATTGTCCGCTCGGAACAAGGCAAGCCCGGCCGGATCGAGCTGAGCGCCGATTCGGCGGGCCTGGCAGGCGCCAAGACGGAAATCACGACAAAGAAGTAATCGCGCCGCCGCTCACTTGTCGCCCAAGTCCCGCGCCTTGACGCCATCCGCGTCTGCCCCGGCGGTGTCTCCCGAGGCCCGCCGCGCCGCGGACCGGTTCGTGTACGCGTTGGCGTACTTCGGGTTCAGCTTGATGGCCTCGCTAAAGTCGGCGATCGCCTGCGTATATTGCTTCAACCGGAAGTAGGCGTAGCCGCGGGCGTTATAAGCCTGGGCCATGGCAGGCTGCAGCTTGATGGCCTGATCGAACTGCTCGATGGCTTCTTTGAATTTGCCTTCGAGCAGCAGCTTGCGTCCCTGCATGTGGAACATGGCGGCGGTGATCTCGCCCTGCGACGGAACCGGCGATGCAGGCTTGCGCAACTCCGCGGTCTTCACGGGCTCGGCCTTCTTCGCCTGGGCCTCGACTTTCGCCGCCGCCGGCTTCGGTAGCTCCCGCTTCGTCTCTAAGGTAACCGGCGTCTGCTTGGATTCTGCGGCCTTGTGCAGCTCCGCGGCTTTCACCGGCTCGACCTTCGCCGGCTGGGCCTGGACCTTCGGCGCCGGCTTCGGCGCATCCCGCTTCACCTCCGCGGCCGCCGGCCCAGGCTTTGGAGCAATCGGCTTCACCTCGGCGGCCGCCGGTGCAGGCTTCGGAGCGGCCGGCGGCGCCCCGGCCTCTGGCCCCTGGCCCCTGGCCCCCGTCGGGGCACCCGGCAGCACCAGAACCTCCGTTTCCGGCGCCTTCTCTTTCGCCAGCGATTGCTGCACGATCTGCTCCACCTTCTGCTGCGCCTCGGCCAGCAACTGCTGCGTCTCGGTATTCGACGGGTCCAGCATCGCCGCGCGCTTCAAATCCGAGAGCGCCTCGTCATAGCGCCCCAGCAGAAAATAGGCATTCCCGCGCGCTTCCCACGCCAGTGCGTAATTCGGATCGATGGTCAGCGCCATGGTGCGGTCGAGCAGCCCTTTTTCGTGCTCGCCCAGCAGGTGGTACGATCCCCCGCGCGCCACGTACGCCTCCGGGTTCCTCGGGTCAAGCTCCACCGCTTTGTTGCGGTCCACCAGGGACTCCTGGTACTTCTTCATCCGCGCGTACACCGCCCCGCGCGCCAGGTACAGCCGCGGGTCTTTGGGATCGCGCTGGATCGCCTCGCTGTAGTCCGCTACCGCTCCCACATCGTCTCCCAGCCGCTCGCGCACCGCGCCCCGCACACGCAGCGCCCGCAGGTCCGCTGGACGCAGCTTCAGCGCGGCATCCAGATCGCTCTTGGAACGCTGATAGTCCCCGATGGCCGCGTAGGCCAGCCCGCGTTCTACAAAAGCCTCTTCGTAATCCGGCTTGCGGCCGATAGCCAGATCGAAATCGTCTATCGCCTCCCGGAATTGCCCCGTCGCCGCGCGCGCCACGCCACGCCCCTTGTACGGCTCTGGCGCATCCAGACGCAGCTTGATGGCCTGGGTGAAGTCCGCAATCGCGTTGGCATATTGCCCCAGACTCAGATACGCGTTGCCGCGCCCATTGTAAATCTCCCAGCGCTCCAGCTTCAGGCTAATGGCGGTATTGTAATCCTGGATCGCGCGCGCATACTCTTTGGACGCCGCGTAAAAGTCGCCCCGCGCCGCGTATGACTGTGCGTCGCCCGGCTGCACCTTCACCGCCTGCTGGAAATCCGCCGCCGCCTTGTCGTGCTGTCCTGCCGCGAGGTAGTCGTTCCCGCGCGCGCGCAGCGCTGCCGCATTCGACGGGTCCAAGTCGATCGCCTCGCTGTAGGCCGTGATCGCTTCCGCGCGCCGGTTCTGCTGATCCGCGCGCACGCCCCGCTGGTATACTGCCTGCGACTTCTTCCGGTCCGGCTTCTTCTCCGCCGCGCCGATGCCCGCAAGAACGCCCGATATACCGATGGTTAGTAAGATCCGCGCGAAGCGGTAATACCCGTTTCCCATGGCTCTTTGAATTAGTGTACACTTGGTAATTCCGCTGGTGCACGGGAAGCTGGTGAGACTCCAGCACGGCCCCGCCACTGTCAGCGCGGAGAATCGGCCTAGGGCGCCCTCCGGGCCCCGCCACTGTTCCGAAAACGGGATGGGAAGGCTGGCCGGTTCGATCCGACACGCGCAAGTCAGGAGACCGGCCGGCGGAAGGTAGCACATTTGGCTCTCGAGGGAGGAGCCCGCAATGCGAAGAACCGTCACGGGCCGCTTGGTCTGTTGCCTGCTATTTTCCGTTTGCCTCGCCGCCGCTGTGGTTAGAGGCAAAGTCACCGACCCATCCGGCGCGCCCATTCCCGGCGCACAGGTCTCCGTCATCAGCCGGGTCGGTGTCGAAGAGCAAACCACCACCGCCGCCGACGGCGCCTTCACACTGGATGCGGCGGTGTCGCCCGGCGAAAAGATCGTGGTCACCGCGCCCGGTTTCCGCACGGAAACCGTCGCACCCGCTGCCGGGCTTTCCATTCAACTCGCGCTCGCGCCGCAGGTGGAATCCGTGCGCGTGGCTGGCTCGTCTCTCGATGTGGCCACCAGCCAGCAGGGCACCACCGCCAGCCTGATCCCCGGCACCGAGATCCGCCAGCGCAACGAACCCTTCGCGCTCGATCTGCTGCGCTACCTGCCCGGCATGATCCTCAACCAGAGCGGCGCGCCCGGCGGCGTCGCCAGCCTGTTCCAGCGCGGCGGCTATGCCGATTTCACCCTCGTCCAGATCGATGGCGTCCCCGTCAACTCCTTCGGCGGCGCTTTCGATTTCTCCGGCATCCCCTCGGCGGCGCTGGATCACATCGAGGTCGCCAGCGGTCCACAATCGGCAGTCTACGGCCCATACTCCAATAGCGGCGCCGTCAATTTCGTCACCCGGCAGCCCGGCGCGGAACCGGAACTCGACCTTTTGGCCGAGGGCGGCACCTACCAGGAAAACCGTTTCGCCGCCACCGCCTCGGGCACGCTCGCCGGCTTCGGCCTCGCCCTCTCCGCCGGGCGGTATTTCGACAATGGGCCGGTCGCCAACAGCGATTACGGCAACGACTATGTCCTGCTCGATGCCTCCCGCCGCTTCGGCCGCCAGAGCCTCGGGTTCGGTGGCTACTTCGATTCCAACGACGCCGGTGAGCCCGGCCCCTGGGGTTCCGATCCCAAGCACACCTTCACCGGCATCGATACCATCAGCCGCTCCAAAAACAATGTCACCGCTTCCTGGCTGCACTACACCGCCGACCTCGCCCCGCGCCTCCGCGAAGAAGTCTTCGGCAGCTTCTTCCTCAACAACAACGGCTTCGTCAGCCCTTACGGCTTCAGCTTCAACAAGGACCTCCGCTGGCAGGGCGAAGCGCGCACCATCGCCAGTCTAACCACCCACGACACCCTCGCTTTCGGCATCTCCGCGGGCCGCGAGGAAGTCAGGAACACCTTCATCACCGACGCCGCCTCCGCTCTCTTCCCCATCCCCCGCGACGATTTCGCCCTCTATGCCGAAGACCACTACGAATTTCGCGGCCGCCTCTTCCTCAATGCCGGCATCCGCGGCGAGTTCCTGCTCAGTCCATCCATCCCCCCCGACGGTTTCTCGCGCCCATTCTTCCCCGCCAGTTCCATCGCCGCCGCCAATCCGAAAATCGCCGCCGCGTACCTGCTCGCGCCGCGCACGCGCGTCCATTCCTCCTTCGGCACCGGCATTCGCCCGCCCTCCGGTTTCGAACTGGCCTTCACCAACAATCCCGCGCTCAAGCCCGAGCGCACGCGCAGCGCCGACGCCGGCCTTGAACAGAAGCTTCTGAACGATCGCCTCCTGCTCGACGCCACTTATTTCTACAACCGGTATTACGATTTAATAGTGACCCTGGGTGGATCGCTCGCGGCTTTGAGCCACTACCAGTCCGCCAACCTCGCCAATTCGCGCTCCGAGGGCGCGGAGTTTTCCGCCAGCCTGCGGCCCGCGCGCTGGATCTTCCTGCGCGGGTCGTATATGCACCTGGACACCGGCATCCTCTCCCTCGACGGCTCGGAAGGCCTTGCGCCGCAGCCCTTCCAGGTCGGCCAGCAATTGCTCCGCTGCCCGCCCGATTCCGGCAGTTTTGTCGCGGAATTCACGCGTGGAAGAATTGCCGCCGATATCACGGGCTATATCCGCGGCCAGGACCTCGATGTCGAACCGTCCTACGGCGCCACCAATGGCCTGTTCTTCAATTCCGGCTTCACGGACATCGGCATCAACCTGAATTACCGCCTCGGGCACGGCGTGGTGGCCTACGGCAACTTGCGTAACGCGCTCAACCAGCAATATGAAGAGGTCTTCGGCTACCCGTCGCCACGCCTGAATTTCGTGGCCGGCATGAAGTGGACCATCACGCGAGAAAAACCATGAGCGCGCCCTTCGACCAACCGCACCTCGCCATCAACCGCGTCTATACCCGTCGCGGCGACGCCGGCCAAACCAGTCTCGCCGGCGGCCAGCGCATCCCCAAGGATGGCCCGCGCATCGCCGCCTACGGCTCGGTGGACGAACTCAACTCCTTCATCGGCGCCGCACGCGCCACTGCCGCCGCCGACCCGCGCGCCGCCGAACTCGCCGCCATTCTCCTGCGCGTCCAGCATGAGCTTTTCAATCTCGGATCGATTCTCGCCACGCTGCCCGAGGATGCCCATCCACGCCAGCCGCGGATCACCGATACCGATGTCGCGCGCCTCGAATCCGAGATCGACCGCATCAACCACGATCTGCCGCCGCTGCGCTCTTTCGTCCTGCCCGGCGGCTGCCGGCTCAACGCCGACCTGCACATCTGCCGCACCGTCTGCCGCCGCGCCGAGCGCGCCTGCGTGGCGCTTGCCCGCGCCGAAGAGATTCTGCCCGAAGCGGTGCGCTACTTGAACCGCCTCTCCGACGCGTTGTTCGTCTGGAGCCGCTGGGCCAGCCGCCTCACCGGTGCGCCCGAAACGTTGTGGGAACCGAACCAATCCGCCTCGGGGCGGAGTAACACATAGGATGAAGTACGAATTCACCACGGAGGCACGGAGACATGGAGAACGCCAGAATTGTTTTTCCTCCGTGGCTCTGTGGTGAAATAGTTTTTCAGAAAGGAAGAGAAACACCATGCACAACACGAAGTCCACTTCCCGGCCGCTGGCGCTTGGCTTGACCGCCGTCGCGGCGCTCGCCCGCCTGTTACCGCACCTGCCCAATTTCGCGCCGGTGGGCGCGCTCAGCCTGTATGGCGGCGGCCGCCTGCGCGGCTGGCAGGCGTGGATCCTGCCGCTCGCGCTCATGGCCGTCACCGACCCGCTCGTCGGCGGCTATTCCTTTGTGACGCCGTTTGTCTACGCCGCCTTCCTCGTCAATGTGTGGATCGGCACGCACCTGCGTGGCACGGAAAATCCTTTGCGCATCGGTGGCGCCGTCGCGCTGGGCAGCCTCCAGTTCTTCATCGTCACTAACTTTGGCGTGTGGCTCGGCTCGGCGTTCGCTTACCCGCACACCCTCGCCGGCCTCGCCGCCTGTTACACCGCCGCGATCCCGTTCTACGGCCGCACCCTCGCTTCCGACCTGCTCTATTCCGCCGCGCTCTTCGGCCTGCATGCCTGGCTGAGCCGCCGCGTCGCCCGCGCTGAGCACATCGCGGTGCAAGCCGCGTGAACCGTGCAAGCCGCGTGAACAAGGTCCTCCTCGCCTGGAGCTCCGGTAAAGACAGCGCCTGGACGCTGCACGTCCTGCGGCAGCAGGGCGTGCACGTCGGCGCCGTCCTCACCACCATCAACGAGAGCAAGAATCGCGTCGCCATGCATGGCGTCCGCCGCGCTTTGCTCGAAGCTCAGGCCGAGGCCGCCGGCGTCCCCCTCTGGAAAATTCCCCTGCCCTGGCCCTGCACCAACGACGATTACGAATCCCGTATGGCCGAGGCCTGCCGCCGCGCCCTCGGCGAAGGCTTCGACTCCGTTGCCTTCGGCGATCTCTTCCTCCGCGACGTCCGCGAATACCGTGAGCGCCAACTTGCCGGCACCGGCCTCACCCCCATCTTTCCTATCTGGGAAAGCCCCACCGATCGCCTGGCCCGCGACATGATCGCCGCCGGCGTGCGCGCGCGTATCACCTGCGTCGACAAGCAGGCCATCGACGCCGCTTTCGCCGGCCGCGAATTCGACCACCGCCTCCTCGCCGACCTCCCGCCCGGTGCCGATCCCTGCGGCGAGAAAGGCGAGTTCCACACCTTCGCTTACGCCGGCCCCATGTTCCGCGCACCGCTGGCCATCGAGTCCGGCGAGTTCCACGATGCCGGCCGCTTTCTGTACGTCGACATCCTGCCCACCAACGGGTCATGCGCATCGTCTCTCTAATTTCCAGCGCCACGGAAATCGTCGACGCCCTCCGCCAGATCGACAATCTGGTCGGCCGCTCCCACGAGTGCGATTATCCCGAGCGCGTCAAAGCCCTTCCCGTCTGCACGCGCCCGCGCATTCGGGTCGATGCCGATAGCCGCGAAATCGATCGCCAGGTCCGCGAATCCATCCGTACCTCGATCTCCGTCTACGACGTCTTCGAAGACGTGCTCAGCCGCCTCGAACCGACGCACATCCTCACCCAGATCCAGTGCGAAGTCTGCGCCGTCAGCCTGCGCGATGTCGAGGCGGCGCTTTCGCGCGGCATCCCGGGCCATCCCGAGGTGGTCTCGCTCCAGCCCGATTCGCTCGCCGGAATCTGGGACGACATTCGCCGCGTCGCCCATGCTCTCGGCATTTCAGAACGCGGAGAGGATCTCATCCGCCAGCTCCAGCAGCGCATGCAAACCATCGCGGCGCAAGCCCCCGCTCACCCGCCGCTCCGCGTCGCCTGCCTCGAATGGATGGAACCGCTCATGGATGCGGGCTACTGGATTCCCGAGCTCATCGAAATGGCCGGTGCCGTTCCCGTACACTTCAATTCCGCTCCCGACGTGCTCATCGTCGCCCCCTGCGGCTTCGATCTCGCCCGCACCGAACGCGAGCTTTACTGGCTCGAACGCCGTCCCGAGTGGCGCTCGCTCCCCCGCGCCTGCATCGCCGACGGCAACCGGTATTTCAACCGCCCCGGCCCGCGCGTCGTCGAAACCCTCGCCATCGTTATGGAAATGCTCTACCCGCAGCAGGTCGCACCGCGCCATCGCGGCCATGCGTGGCGCGCTATCATTTAGTTTGTGACATGGCGTTGATCGCGGTTTCGGGGCATCCGGGGTGCCGGTACGAAGAAGTGGCTCGCATCAGCGCGCAGCGGCTCGGGTTCGAAATCCTCCCCCAGTCCCGCATTCACGCCCTCGTCGAAGAGGAATTCGGCGCCGGGATCCGCATCCCGGATAAGGCCTATCCCAGCCTCGTGACCTCCATCCTCGCCCGCCTCGCCACCGAACATCACATCGTCTATTGCGCCGTCGGCGGCGAACTCCAGGCCCGCCATTTCCCCGGCATGCTGCGTGTTCACGTGGTGGCGCCGGAAAACGTGCGCATCGGCAACCTCATGCTTGACCACCGCCTCGACCGCCCCGCCGCCCGCAAGCTCCTCCTCGACCTCGAAGCCGCCGACCGCGCCGGCCGCAAAGCCAAGTTCGGCAAAACCAGGGCCAGCGCGGAGTTGTTCGATCTCGTCCTCAACGCCGAATCGCTCTCCAGCGAGGAGATGGCCGCCATCATTCAAACCGCCGTCGCCACCGCCGGCCTCGCCGAACGCGGACTCCTCTCCCCCGCCGCCGAACAGCAATTGCAATTTCAAATGCGCCTCAAACTCGCGCGCTACGGCCTCGTGCCCTGCGGCCACGTCACCCTGCGAAAGAAAATGTTCGCTCACCACAGCGAGGAAATGTTCGCCAATCTCCTCGATTTCTACCGCATCGCCTGGGAATACGAGCCGCGCAGCTTCCCCATCCAGTATGGTCCCGACGGCAACGCCACCGAATCCTTCACTCCCGATTTCTACCTGCCCGAATTCGATCTCTACATCGAGCTCACTACGATGAAGCAGTCGCTCGTTACCCGCAAGAACCGCAAGGTCCGGCTCCTGCGCGAGCTCTACCCACACCTCAACATCCAGGTTTTCTATCAGAAGGATTTTGAAAACCTCATTTTCAAGTACGGCCTCAGCTCCGCCGAAAAGGCCGGGCCGGTGCGCGTATGAGCATCGCCTCGCCGCCCAACATCGAGCGCGTCCTTTTCACCGAAGAGCAGATCGACCGGCGCATCCGCGAAGTCGCCGCGGAGATTTCGCGCGACTATCAGGGCCGCGTCGTCAAGTTGATCGGCGTGCTCAAGGGCTCGGTCTTCTTCCTCACCACGCTCGCGCGTTACGTCGACGCTCCGCTCAAAGTGGATTTCCTGGGTATCTCCAGCTTCTCGAATAAGAGCGGCGCGCCCGGCGTCGTCCGCATTGCCAAGGACCTGGACGAGAGCATCGAAGGCGAAGACGTGCTGCTCATCGAAGACATCGTCGATACCGGCCTCACGCTGCGCTATCTCCTCCAAACTCTTTCCGGCCGCGCCCCCAATTCGCTTTCCGTCTGCACGTTCCTCGACCGCAACTCGCGCCGCCTCGTGCAGGTCCCCATCAACTACCGCTGCTTCGAAATCCCGGACCGCTTCGTCGTCGGTTTTGGCCTCGATTACAACCAACTCTACCGCAACCTCGGCTACGTCGCGGTCATGAAGCCGCAAACGTAGCGCGGCCTTCCAGGCTGCTATGCCGGCATCCTGCCGATATATGGGATTGATGCTAACATTCGATAGTGTTTTCCTTCGTCTTCAGGCAGTATGGATCTAATCGAGGGAATCTAGGAAAATTCCTGGTAGCCTGAGGTCGATACGGAATTGGCGTTTCAAGACACTGCCGAGCGTGAGATTGTCGCCTACCTCCGGTTCTTAGTGGAGCACCGCGAACAATGCACATCCCCTGCCTGCGCCATCTGTCAGACTACGCAAACGATCTGCGATTTCGTTGAAAGCCTGTTGTTTGCCAGCGATCTTTATCCGGAAATCATGCTCTCCGCCGGCAGTGCAGGCACGCATCCGACTCGGACCGGCTCGGCGCAGAAGCGCCGGAGCGGGAAATCCGGCGCCAATCCTCCGCCCCGGAATCCGATCCCATCCGTGGCACGCTGATGTGCCTCAACGCCCGCCAAAACTACAGTTATAGAAACCCTGCCGCGCCGAAATTTTCGCGCTCATCCAGGCATGAGCGGCAAAGATACGAATCGTGACCCGATCCGCCTGTATCTAAAGATCAGAATGCCCGGCGTCAACCAGGTGCCGCGCCCATCGCTGGATGGGCGCATACTTCGGTGTCGTCTCGCACCAGTGCTTCACCGTCATCGGCGACGACGGAACGTATACAATGAAAGAACTGCCACCTGGGACCTACACCATCAAAACCTGGCACCAAGAATACGGCACTCACAACCAGCAGGTCAGGGTAGGCGCCAAAGAGAGTGAAACGCAGGATTTTACAGTTAAGGGATAAGGAATGTTCTTCTTCGGGCGGGCCGAGGGGGTCCGCCCCAACATGCGCGATTACATTGAATTAACCAAGCCCCGCATCACCTGGCTCATCCTCATGAGTACGGGGATCGGCTATTTTTTCGGCCTTCCTGGCGCGCCCAACTGGTGGGTGTTCCTCAAAGCCATTCCGCTTCTGGCGTTGCTGCACACCATTTTCGGCACGGGGCTCATCGCCTCCGGCACCGCCACGCTCAATCAGTGGTACGAGCGCGAAGCCGACGCCCGCATGCGCCGCACCGCGCACCGCCCGCTTCCCGCCGGCAAAATGCCTGCGCGGAATGCCCTCGCCTTCGGCATCGCCCTCTCCGTCGCCGGTTTCCTCGAGCTCTGGCTCGGCGTCAACCTCCTCTCCGCATCCATAGGGGCGTTCACGCTGGTCAGCTATCTCTTCCTCTACACGCCCCTGAAGCAGCGGACGTGGTGGTCCACCACCATCGGCGCCATTCCCGGCGCCATGCCGCCCATGATCGGCTACGCTGCCGCCGCCGGTGCCATCACCCGCGAATCCTGGGTGCTGTTTTCGATCCTGTTCCTCTGGCAGTTTCCCCACTTCTATTCCATCGCGTGGATGTACAAAGAAGATTACGCGCGCGCCGGAATTCGCATGCTGCCCGTAGTGGAGCCCGATTGCCGCTCCACCGCGCGCCAGATCATACTGTACGGATTTGTCCTTATCCCGGTCAGCCTGATTCCCGGCATCCTCGGCATGTCCGGCCGCGTCTACTTAATTGGAGCATGTGCCCTCGGTGTGTGGTTTCTCTATTCGGGCGTGCGCGTGGCGCTGGAACGTAGCGTGCGCCGTGCGCGCGGTGTCTTACTGACCTCCGTCTTATACCTGCCGCTCATCTACGGGCTTATGCTCATCGATAGGCCTGGCCTGTGATCCAAGTTGATAATCTGACTCATCGTTATGGGGACCGTACCGCGCTCGACGGCGTCGCCTTCGCCGTGCGCAAGGGCGAAATCTTCGGCCTCCTCGGACCCAACGGCGGCGGCAAGTCTACGCTCTTCCGGATTCTTTCCACCATGATGGTGCCCACCGGGGGCCGCGCCTCCGTCGCCGGCTTCGACGTGGTGAAGAACGCCGCCGAAGTCCGCCGCCACGTCGGCGTCGTCTTCCAAACCCAAAGCCTCGATAAGGCCCTCACCGTCGAAGAGAACCTCCGCTCCCAGGGCCACCTCCATGGCCTCAGCGGCCTCACCCTTACTGAGCGCATGGAGCATGCCATGCAGCGCCTCGGTTTGCTCGACCGCCGCAAGGACCTGGTGGAATCCCTCTCTGGCGGCCTTCGCCGCCGCGTCGAGATCGCCAAGGCGCTCCTCCACCGCCCCGAAGTTCTCCTCATGGACGAAGCCTCCACGGGCCTCGACCCCGCCGCCCGCCGCGACCTCTCGCGCCACGTCGAAAGCCTCCGGGAACACGAACGCGTTACCATCCTGCTCACCACCCACATTCTCGAAGAGGCCGCCCGCTGCGATCGCCTCGTCCTCCTCCATCAGGGCAAAATCGTCGCCGAGGGTAGCCCGCGCGATCTGTGCTCCCGCATCGGTGGCGACGTCGTCGTCCTCGAAACCGCCGACACCGCCGCGCTCGCCGGTAAACTGCGCGAGCGCTTCGGCCTGCAGCCCTCCGTGATGGATGGCCAGGTCCGCGTGGAAATCGAAAACGGCCACCGCTTCATCACCGAAGCGGTCGAGGCCTTCCCCGGCGCCATCGAAGCCGTCAGCCTGCACAAACCGACGCTGGAAGATGTTTTTGTGCGCGAAACAGGAGCTGCAATTGAGTAATATTTCTTTACCTGCCGCGACCCAACTCCAAACGGAGAGCCGGCCCTCAGCCAGCAGACCGGCATTGAGTAATTTTCTTCTCCCCGCCGCGACGCTCTGGCGCCGCGAACTCGTCCGTTTTTGGCGGCAGAAGAGCCGCGTCATGGGCGTGGTCGCCTCGCCGCTGGTCTTCTGGCTTTTGATCGGCTACGGCTCGAACGATCTGGCGCGCTTCTATTCCGGCGCCCTCGTCCTCACCGTCATGTTTTCGGCCATCTTCTCGACCATCTCCATCATCGAGGACCGCCGCGAAGGCTTTCTCCTTTCCATGCTGGTTTCGCCCGCGCCCCGCACCAGCATGGTCCTCGGCAAAATTCTCGGCGCGGCTACGCTCGCCTGGATCCAGGGCCTCACCTTCCTCGCCTTCGCCCCGCTTGCCGGCGTCAGCATCGGCATGCTCGAATTAATTCCCGTGGCGGCCTCCATCTTCCTGATCTCCTTCACCCTTACCGGCCTCGGCTTCGTCATCGCGTGGAGGATGAATTCCACCGCCGGCTTCCATGGCATCATGAACCTCCTGCTCGTCCCCATGTGGATGGTTTCCGGTTCGCTTTTCCCCATGGCTACCGCCCACGGTTGGGTCAAGGCCATCATGTGGGTGAACCCGCTGACTTATTCAATCTCGCTCCTCAACCACACCCTGGAACTGCCCAACGCCTTCCCAGGCGCCATGCCGAGCCTGTTCGTCACCGCGGCGTTCGGCCTCGTCCTGCTGCTGGCTTCCGGCATGATGGCTGCCCAGAAAGCCACCCGGAGCGCGGCATGAAACGCTGGCTCCTCCTCTGCCCGATGGTCCTGCTCGCCGGCTGCATGAAACCCAAGCCACTCCCCATCTACGGCCAGGTCCCCGAATTTCACCTCACCGCGCAGGACGGCCAACCCTTCGACAGCAAAGTTTTCACCGGCCGCGTCTGGGTGGCCGATTTCATCTACACAACCTGCACTGGTCCATGCCCCATGATGAGCTCCTACATGCGCCGCGTGCAGGACACGACCGACGTCGCCATGGTCTCCTTCACGGTCGATCCCGCGCACGACACGCCGCCGGTCCTCGCGGCTTATTCGAAGCACTTTACCGCCGATCCCGCACGCTGGCATTTCCTCACCGGCGATAAAGCCAGCCTCAATACGATCGGTGTCGCCGATTTCAAGCTCAACAGCGTGGATGGCAGCCTGATCCACAGCACCCGCTTCGCCCTGGTCGATCAGCACCAGCGCATCCGCGGCTACTACACCAGCACCGATGAAGGCTTTCTCGAACGCCTCCAGCACGATATCCGCCAACTCGAAAAGTATCCTTCATGATCGCCGCGCTGCCTTCCGTCAACGCGGTCCTCAACGCCACGGCCGCGATCCTGCTCGTCTGGGGATATTTCCTCATCCGCCGCAAGCGCATCGCCACGCATCGCAAGGTGATGCTCAGCGCGTTCGTTGTGTCGTGCCTGTTCCTGGCCGGCTATCTGACCTATCACGCCAATGCCGGCGTGGTGCGTTTCCAGAAGACCGGCCTCATCCGCACGGTCTATCTCACCATTCTCGGCACTCACACAGTGCTGGCGGCGGCTGTTCCGTTCCTCGCGATCGTGACGCTCCGCCGCGGCCTCGCCGCCCGCTTCGACCGCCACCGCATCATCGCCCGCTGGACACTTCCCATCTGGCTGTACGTCAGCGTCACCGGCGTAGTGGTGTATCTAATGCTCTATCACCTGTAGTTCTCGATCATCTTCAGCATCCGCTGGTAATGCCCGCCCTTCCAGTACACTCGCCCGCACGAAGGGCACCGCCGGAACTCGTCATATAATTCCGCCGTCCGCGGCGGCACCAAATCCCTCACCTCTTCCTTCGACGCCTCCACCAGCACCCCGTTGCACGCCATGCAGCGCGAAAACGGCCGCATGAGCCGCGCCAGGTCGAACCGCCGGATCACCTCCGCCAGCTGCTTCCGCGGCCCGGTCTCGCGCATGAAGTATCCGTGCGTCACCTCGCCGCGCTTCAGCAGCCCGACATCGCGTGTCAGCAGAATCCGCCGCTCCGCGCGCGAGGTCGCCGCCAGTTCCTCGTCCCGCGCGCAATTCCGGTAGAGCGTATCGAACCCGACCATCCGCAGATAAGCCGCCAGCTTTCCCAGGTGAATATCCAGCACGAATTGCGGGTCGCGCAGCGGTTCCTGCCGCAACCGGGCCAGCGGCGCAATATCCAGCGCTTCAAAGACCGGGTACACGCTCACCCGGTCGCTGTCCTTCACGCGGTAAGCGAAATCCACCGGCTCCCCGTTCACCAGGATCAAATCCACTTCCGTATGCGGCACCCCGAACGATTCGATCCGGTCCTTCACCGTGCCGATATCCAAAAATTCATACGGAAACTCGCCGAACCGCCGCTCCGGCGCCAGGAAATCGTTCAACTCGGCATAGAACCGAAACCACGCTCGCGGCACAGCGGCTAGAATCCCAAATCCTCCGGCAGCGTCGCCGGAACCTGAAACACCTTGATCCCCAGCAGCGCCGCCGAGAGCCCGTTGGGATCGGGAACCTTCGCCCCGTCCGCCGCAAAAAATCCGGCGATCTGCTGTTGCGCATCCAGGCTGATGGCCAGCCCGTCCGCTCCCGGCAATTGAATCGTGCTGCCATCCAGGCTCACGAAGAACACCAGGTACGGATGCGGATCGAGCGGCAGATTCTTGTCCTTCGCCCGCGCCAGGTCGTGCCGGTACTCCCACGTGCTCGCCTGCAACCCCGCGGCTCTGATCAGGTTGGTCGTGGCGGGATTCGGCATGGTCCGGTCCGCGCGCGCGAACTGCACCAGCACCGGCCGCGCGCCGGAACGTAAATTGGGCGCGAACCCCATCGGATCGCCGATCATTCCGAGCCACTCCAGCCGCTCGAACAGGTCCTGAATCGCCATCGCGCCCTTCACCGTGACCACTCGCACCGGCTGCGCCGGCAGCGGATAATCTTCGTTGTACCCCTTGCCGGCGTTCAGCAGCGGCGGCGTCCTCAGCGCCAATATTTGCGTGCTGTCCCCACGGTAGGCCGGGCTCTCCCGCGCGATATCCACTTCCGTCCCCCCGCCCACGTTGAGCACCGCCGCGCGCACTGCCGGCTCCACGGCCGTGAAGATCGTCCCGTACATCGCCCCCAGCGATTGCCCGCCGTAATAAATGTGCCCCGGATCGAGGTCCGGTATGCCGGAGATCGCGCGCGTAAGCTGCATTAAATCGATTACCGTCTGCCGGAAGCAATCGCGCGTCCCATAGCCCATCGGAAACGTGAGCACGCACCCTTCATCCGCTCCGATGGTGCCATCGGCATTCAAATCCACGCTCCGCCCGCCCGCCGGAACGGTGGTGCTGTTGCCGCTGGTATCGGTGAAGGTTACGGTGCTCAGCGGTCCGAATCCGTGCCCCACGGCGTTGATGGCGATGGTCGCGAACCCCGCGCGCGCCAGCGTCGCCGAAACCGCCGTCGGCCCACCGAAGCGGCTGTCGCCCAGCCCGTGCCCGAAGATCACCACGGGATATCCATTCGCCGGCTTGGGCGCCGACGGCAGCAGCAAATTGAAATAAATCTGATTCTGCTGCGGCGGCGCGGGCACCTGCTCCGACGTGGGGTTGAGCGCGATGGTCGAATCCCCCTGCAAAAAATTCGGCGATTGAAACGACCCGATGACCAGCCGATCAAGCCCTGCCAGCAGCGCCCCCGGCAGCGGCAGCGAGATGTTGGTGAACTGCACCGGGTTATCTCCCGTCTGCTCGTGCAGCGTGATCCGCGCCAGGTCCGGAATATGGAACGAGCTTTGCGGCGCCAGCAGCGTCACCGCCGGCGGCACCGCATCCAGCGCCGCGCGCGCGTTCTCGATCCACGCGGTGGTAGACATGGTCGTAAAAATGGAAGCCGCCACGACGAACCCGACCGTGGATACGGGGATGATCGTTCCCGTAGAACTCGCGCTCAGCGCCTGCGCCATCGCCGTGCAATAATCGCCGCTTTTATCCGCCATGCAGGCCTGGAATGCCGGATCGGCAACCACCGGATCTCCCGCCGCATCCTTCACAGCATTGGTCACGATCAGCGCATACCTCGCACCCTGCTCCAACGCGGAGCTCGGCTTGGCATAAGCGGTATTCGTTGAAGGGTCGAACACCATCTGGTCGACAGTGATCGGTACCCCGCCCTTCTGCGCCACGAAGAAGATCCCCTCGCCCAGCGTCGAAGTGTCCACCGGCCCGGAGAACCGCACCGTGGCGCGCGCGCGAGTGCTGAACCCGTCGAGTTCGTTCAGCATGGCGAATTCCAGGCACGAGGTCATGGGCACCGAGCAATCCGGCTGCGGTAGATTCACTCGCAGCCCGGTCCTCTGTGCCGGATCGGCCACGGTCAGATAATCGGTCGGAAACGGCCCGGTTGCCGGCGTGGCAGGATCGAACAGCACCGTGGTCCCCGCCGCCAAAAACGCCCGCGCCACAACTAGCAGCACCGCGAATCGAGTGAAAGTCATCAGTTTTCAGTTTTCAGTTGTCAGTCTACCAACTCCCGCACAGAGCGGCCGAAACTGAAAACTGAAAGCTGAAAACTGACAACTCACTCTGTTACATTGCGGTTTATGCAACCCCTTCGCATCGCGGCCTTGGCGGCGCTCCCGTTTCTCGCGCTCGCCCAGCCGCCGGACCTCTTTAAAGAACTGAAATTCCGCCTGATCGGCCCGTTCCGCGCCGGCCGCGTAGTGGCGGTTGCCGGCGTGCCCTCGCAGCCGAACGTATACTATTTCGGCGGCGTCGGCGGCGGCGTCTGGAAGACCACCGACAGCGGCGCTTCCTGGCAGCCCATCTCCGACAAGTATTTCAAAACCGCTTCCGTGGGCGCCATCGCCGTGGCCGATTCCGACTCGAACGTCATCTACGTCGGCATGGGCGAAGGCTGCGTGCGCGGCAATGCCTCCAACGGCGACGGTGTCTACAAATCCCTCGACGGTGGCCAGACCTGGCGCAACATCGGGCTCCAGAACACCTACCACATCGGCGCCGTACGCGTGCACCCCAAGAATCCCGACATCGTTTACGTGGCCGCCCTCGGCCACCTCTGGGGGCCGAACCCCGAGCGCGGCGTCTACCGCTCCACCGATGGCGGCGCCACCTGGAAACTCATCCTTTCGCGCGGTCCCGATGCCGGCGCCATCGATATTGCCATGGATCCCAACAATCCCCGCGTGCTCTTCGCCGGTTTGTGGCAGGTGCGCCGCAATCCCTGGCACTTCGATAGCGGCGGTCCCGGCAGCGGTCTCTTCAAATCCACCGACGGCGGCGATACCTGGAAAGACATCTCGCACGCCCCCGGCCTTCCCAAAGGGGTCGAAGGCCGCATCGGTGTGACGATTTCGCCCGTCAATTCCGAGCGCGTCTGGGCCATTGTCGAGGCCACCGACGGCGGCGTCTTCCGCTCCGATAACGGCGGCGACACCTGGACCCACGTCAACCAGCAGAGCATCCTCCGCCAGCGTGCCTGGTACTACTCCCACATCTACGCCGATCCCAAGAGCGCCGACACAGTCTACGCCCTCAACGTCGGCATGTACAAATCCATCGACGGCGGCCGCACCTGGGCGTCCATCCGTCCGCCCCACGGCGACAACCACGACCTGTGGATCGCCCCGGACAATCCGCTGCGCATGATCGAAGGCAACGACGGCGGCGCCACCATCTCGAACGACGGCGGGCGCAACTGGTCCAGCGTCATGAACCAGCCCACCGCGCAGTTCTACCGCGTGGTCCTGGACAACGACTTCCCCTACAACATCTACGGCGCCCAGCAGGACAATACAACCGTGCGCATCGCCAGCCGCACCGCCGGCTTCGGCATCACAACCGACGATTGGTACAACGTCGGCGGCGGCGAGAGCGGCTGGATCGCTCCCGACCCGACCAATTCGCAAATCGTGTACGCCGGCTCCTACGACGGCCTGCTCACCCGCCAGGACCATCGCACCGGCCAGAGCCGCGCGATCGACGCCTGGCCCGACAATCCCATGGGCTACGGCGTGGAAGCCATGAAGTACCGCTTCCAGTGGAGCTATCCCATCGCCTTTTCACTGCACGATCCCAAAACGCTTTACATCGGCGCCAACGTCCTCCTCAAGACCGCCAACGAAGGCCAGAGCTGGCAAGCGATCAGCCCCGACCTCACGCGCAATGACAAATCCAAGATGGGCACCTCCGGCGGCCCCATCACCCAGGACAACACCAGCATCGAATACTACGGCACCATCTTCACCTTCATGGAATCTCCCGTCGCCAAGGGCGTTATCTGGACTGGCTCCGACGACGGCCTCATCCACGTCACGCGCGATGGCGGCAAGCACTGGGAAAACGTCACTCCCAAGGACATGCCCGAGTGGATCCAAATCAATTCCATCGATGCCGGGCCCCACAATCCCGCCACGGCCTACGTCGCCGCGACGATGTATAAATCCGATGATTTTCGTCCCTATCTTTATAAAACCAGCGATTATGGCAAGACCTGGCAGAAAATCGTCAACGGCATTCCATCGAACGCCTTCACCCGCGTGATCCGCGAAGATCCCAACAACAAGGGGCTGCTGGTGGCCGGGACCGAATTCGGCCTCTACATCTCCTGCGACGATGGCGAAAACTGGAAGCCCTTCCAACTCAACCTTCCCATCACCCCCATTACCGACATCGCCTTCCAGAAGCGCGACCAGGAGATGGTGGTGGCCACGCAGGGCCGCGCCTTCTATGTCTTGGACGACGTGCCGCTGCTCTATCAATTAAATGAAAAAGTCGCTTCCGAACCCGTACACCTCTTCCAGCCCAAGGACACCTACCGCTTCGGCATGGGCGGCCGCTTCGGCATGCGCCCCGGAATGGCTATCGGCCAAAATCCGTCGGCCGGAGCCGTCGTGTATTACTGGTTAAAAGATCGGCCGCAAGGCGAAGTGACTTTAGAGTTTCTGGATTCATCCGGCAAGCTCGTGAAAAAATTCTCCAGCCACCCGCCCGAGCATCCGCGTCCCCAGGCCGACGGCGGCGAAGAGCAGGAGGAGAATCCCTTCCGCTCCGGTCCGCCGGCGCGTGTCTCGACCGAGGCCGGCATGAACCGCTTCGTCTGGAACCTGCGCTATCCCGACGCCACCACCTTCCCCGGACTGATCATGTGGGGGGGCAGCGTGACCGGCCCGCGCGTTTCGCCGGGGACCTACCAGGTGCGCATCACGGTGAACGGCCAGTCGCAGACGCAGAGCTTCGAGGTGAAGAAGGACCCGCGCCTCTCTACCACCCCCGAGGACTACGCCAAACAGCTCAGCCTGGCGTTGCAGATCCGCGACAAGCTTTCCGAAACCAACGAGGGCGTAATCAAGATCCGCGCCATCCGCCAGCAGCTCGACGAATATGCCAAGCGGGATGACAAGCGCGTGGCCGAAGCGGCCAAGGAGCTTGCCAAGAAGCTCACCGCCGTAGAAGAGGAGCTGTATCAAACCAGGATCCACGCCAGCGAAGACCCGCTGAACTATCCCATCAAGCTGAACAACAAGCTGGCGGCCGTGATGGCGGTGGTGGAAAGCTCCGACAATGCACCCACCGCGCAATCCTACATGGTTTACGAAGACCTGGCCACGCGCGCCAACGCGCAGCTCAAGACGCTGAACACACTGCTGACGACGGACCTGGCGGCGTTCAACAGGCTGGTGCATGATGCGAATGTGCCGGCGGTGGCGGCGAAATAGGAGTTGAGGAGTTAGGAGTTAAGAAGCTAGGAGCGCCGCGCGCCCTCCTTAACTTCTTAACTCCTTGCCCCGCTGCCGATATGAAGATAGGATAGAGCCATGGCTCCCGTCGTTTCGATGCCGGTCCGGCGCGAGGGGTTTTACGCGGTGCTGGAAGCGCACCTGCCCGAGCGGCCGCCGCATAATATCGGCGTGCTGCTCATCGACGAAGCCTCCGGGCGCGGCTGGGTGCGGTTGCGCGGGCGCCTCGACGACATCGCCGATCCCGCGGACGCCGAGGTGCTCCAAGCGCTCGAAAAACACGCGCGCGCCGCGATGGCCGAAGGCGGCGGCCCGGGCTTTCTCGCTTCGCTCGAAGATTCGCTCTCGAATGCGGTGCGCCTCAGCGAGCGCCGCGCCGTGCAGGTGGACGCCTTCACGCGTGCGCTCGACCGGCTCTACGACGAGCACGTGGAGAAGACCGTTATCCGGCCGTTCGAAACGCACCTGCCGCTCTACAGCCTGCGCGCCGCCGCCGGAAATCTCGGCGAGGAGATGCGCGCCGATCCTGAAGATTGGGTGCGCGCGCCCGAAGGCGTGCGGCTCGCGGAAGACCTGTTCGTAGCGCACGTGGTGGGGCATTCCATGGAGCCGCGCATCCCGGACGGCAGCCTGAACCTGTTCCGCTATTACGCCGGCGGCTCGCGGCAGGGCAGGATCTGGCTGATCGAAAAATTCGGCGAAATCGACGAGACCGCGCGCTTCACCGTCAAGCGCTACACCAGCCGGAAGCGGCAGATCGACGAAGAGCAGTGGGAGCACGAGCAGATCCGGTTGGAGCCGCTGAACCCCGAATACCAGGCGTGGGACGCCGGCCCCGAGGATTTTCGGACCGTCGCCGAATGGATTCGCGTGATTGAGTAAGAAGCCGTCAGCCATCAGCGATCGGCTTTCCGCCTGGTATCGCCGCGGCCATCGCGATCTGCCCTGGAGGCGCACCTCCGATCCCTATCGCATCTGGGTCTCAGAGATCATGCTCCAGCAGACGCGCGTGGAGGCGGTGATTCCGTATTACGAGCGCTTTCTCGAGCGCTTTCCCACCGTGCAGGCGCTGGCGGTGGCCGAAGAAGACGAGGTGCTCGCGTTGTGGAGCGGGCTGGGATATTATTCGCGCGCGCGCAATTTGCTGCACGCCGCGCGCGCCATCGCGGCCGGCGGTCTTCCGCGCAACCACGAAGGGCTACGGGCTCTCGCGGGCGTTGGCGATTACACCGCGGCGGCGATTGCCAGCATCGCATTCGGCTTGCCGCACGCGGCGGTGGATGGCAACGTGCTGCGGGTAGTGGCGCGCGTCGAAAATGATGCCTCGGATATCGGCACATCCGGGCCGCGGCGGCGCTTCGGCGAGATTGCGCAGAGCTGGTTGGATGTCCGCCATCCCGGCTTGTTCAACCAGGCGATGATGGAGTTGGGCGCGACGGTCTGCCTGCCGAAAGATCCACGATGCGGGGTTTGCCCGCTGGCCGCCGCCTGCCGCGCGCATCGCGAGGGAACCGCGGCGCAGCTTCCGGTCAAGCTGCGCAAGACGGCACCAGTGGCGATCGAGGCTGTGCTCCTGGTGGTGCGAAATCGCGGCCGCGTGTTGCTGCGCCGCCGCGAGGATTCCGCGCGCCGCATGCCCGGATTCTGGGACCTGCCGGCGCCGGCTGACATTCCCGGTGCCCGCGCCGGGAAATCCCACGGCACGTTCCGCCACACCATCACGCATTACCACTACACGTTCACGGTGTTGGCGGGCACGGCGCCGCGCGGCCTTCTGCCCGCCGGTTGCCGCTGGTGCTCTTCCGCACAATTCCAAGAGATCCCCCTCAGCACGACGGCTTGCAAGGCCTTGAAACTCGCCGGCGTACTGTAAACTTACGCGCCCCTGCGAGTAAACTGCGAAGGCCCGGGGTTCATATCATCCAGCTATGGAGAGGGGAAGAAAACTGCTGTTTGCCAAGATGGCCGCGGTGACCGCCGCCATCCCATTCATTATCTGGGCTTACGAGTATGGGCCTAATCCGGGGTATTGCGGCGTGCCCAGCGAGAACGGCACCTGCACGGCAGCGGGCTGCCACACCGGCACGACCAACAACTCGAATAACAAGGGCAGCGTTACGATCGGTTTTCCGAACGGGATGACGTACACCCCGGGAGTCAAGCAGCACCTGACGGTCGTGATTTCCGACCCCGCGCCGACGCAGGCGGCGTGGGGGTTCCAGACCACAGCCCGCCTCGCGAGTGACACTGCGACCATGGCCGGCACCTTCAGCCCGACGGACAACCACACCCAGATCATGTGCTCGCAGCCGAACCTGTTCGTGTTCCAGGGCGTATGCCTCGCGGGCGCGAGCAAGTGCAACGAGATGGGGACGCCAGCCTGCCCATCGGGGTACACGCTGCAATACATGGAGCACAGTTACACCGGGTATCTCCAGACCATGGGCCAAGGGTCTGGCAGCTATGAGTTCGATTGGACGCCGCCCGCCACCGACGTTGGCAACATTGTTTTCTACATCGCCGGGAATGCCGGTGTGGCCGGTCCGCCCACCCAGAACGGCGACCACATCTACGCCACGACTTTCACGCTGACACCGCAGGCGGCCGGCAATCCGCCGGCGATTTCGGCTAACGGCGTGGTGAACGGCGCCAGCTTCCAACCGGGCGTAGTGCCGGGATCGTGGGTGACGATACAGGGATCGAACCTCGCTTCGACCACCGATACTTGGGCGAATGCCATCGTGAACGGAAACCTGCCGACCTCGCTCGACGGCGTGAGCGTGTCGATCGGCGGCCAGCCGGCCTACATCTACTACATCAGCCCGACGCAGATCAACGCGGTGGCGCCGAATGTCGGCACCGGCTCGATGCAGGCCACGGTGACGAATTCCGGGGGAACGAGCGCGGCGGCGAACGTCGATGTGAGCACGGTCAGCCCGGCATTTTTCCTGTGGGCCGGAAAGTATGCGGTGGCGACGCGGCAGGACGGCAGCCTCGCGGTGAAGAACGGAACCTTCGGCTCCGCAACGATCCCGGCGAAACCGGGCGACGTTCTCATCCTCTGGGGCACGGGCTTCGGGCCGACCTCACCAGCGGCACCGGCGGGCGTGCAAACACCTTCGGATCAAATCTATTCGACGGCGAACCCGGTAACGGTGACGCTCGGCGGCATTCCGGCGACGGTTTACGGTGCGGCGCTTTCGCCGGGCTACGCCGGGTTATACCAGGTGGCGATCCAGGTGCAGCCGAGCGCGCCGAGCGGCGACCTTCCGCTGGTGGCCACGATCAACGGCGCGCAGTCTCCGCAGAACGTGACGCTGACAGTGCAATAGAAGTTAGCAGCAGGTAGCATGCGCGGCCAGGGTGGATTCTTCTTCCAGGATTCTCCCGAGGCTCGCCAGCTTGGCTTCGATGCGCGCGCGTTCCTCCTGCGTGATGCCATCGACGCACGCGAGGAGTGCGCGCGCATCAGCATGAGCGCGTTGGGCGCGCGATCCGCTACAAAATGCCAGCGCGCTGTCCAGTTTGTGATGGATCAATGCGATGAGCTGGCGGTCCGTTTTGGCGCGCAACTCCGCAAGCTTCGACTTCGCCGGATTGTGTGGGGCCAGGTGTTGCATGGTTCTAAGTATTAGACGGTCGAGGCCGCGAAATAGATCAATAAATATTCGATGAAAATTGCAGCCGTCCGGCAACGTACACCGCGCGCGCGGGATCGCGGCCGAAAAAATAGGGCAGCTCGCGGTAATCTTCCGCGTCGTGGATGACGAAGTCGGCCCACTTGCCGGGTTCGAGCGAGCCGATTTCGTGGCCGCGGCAGAGGCTCGCAGCGGCGTTCACGGTGACCGCGGCAATGGCCTCCAAAGGCCTCATCTTCATCTGGGTGCAGGCGAGCGAGAGGACCATGGGGATCGATGGGGTGGGCGAAGAGCCGGGGTTGAAGTCGGTGGCGAGGACGACAGGTAGGCCGAGGTCGAGCATACCGCGCGCGTCGGCATAACGCGCGGAGCCGAGGTGGTAGACCGAGGCCGGCAGGAGGACGGGCGCGACGCCGGCGGCCTTCAGGGCCTCGAAATTCGCCGCGCCGGTGGATTCGAGATGGTCCGCGGTAGTGGCGCGCAGCTCGGCGGCGAGGCGTGAGCCGTAGTCCGCGGTGAACTGATCGGCGTGGATGCGGAGGCCGAGGCCGAGGCGGCGCGCGGCGTGGAGCACCGCGCGCGCCTCGTCGATGGAAAAGATATTCGGCTCGCAGAAGACATCGCAGAATTCGGCAAGCTTTTCGCGCGCGACGCTGGGCAGCATTTCGTGGATGACGGATTGGACGTATTCTGCGGGGCGGCTACGGTATTCGTCGGGGATTTCGTGCGCGCCGAGAAAGGTGGGCACCACGCGCAGGCGGCCGTCCTCGCCGAGGCGGCGGAGGACCCGCAGGATTTTCATCTCCGCTTCGAGCGAAAGGCCGTAGCCCGACTTCGCTTCGATAGTGGTGGTGCCGCCGCGCAGGAACCATTCGCGGTAGTGCCGGGCGATGGCGAGCAGATCGTCTTCGGTAGCTTCGCGGGTGCGGCGGACGGTCCCGCGGATGCCGCCGCCGCGCGCGGCAATTTCGGAGTAGGTGGCGCCGGCAATGCGCTCTTCAAATTCATCGGCGCGGTTGCCGGCGAAGACGGGATGCGTGTGGGCATCGATGAAGCCGGGAAGCACGATGCGGCCGCCGGCGTCGATCAATTCGGTATCGGCAGTGATCAGCGTTTCGATGACGCGGCGCGGACCAACGGCCTGGATGCGGCCGTCGCGCACCAGCAGGGCGCCATCGGGGACTATCTCCGCGGACCGGGCGAGAGTCACGAGTTGCGCGCAGTGGACGACGGCGAGGTGGCTCATGCGCCGGGCCGCTTGATGCCGTGGTCGCGCGCGAACTGAATGGCTTCTTCGTAGCCGGCGTCGGCGTGGCGCACGACGCCGATGCCGGGATCGGTGGTGAGGACGCGCTCGAGGCGGCGCGCGGATTCGTCCGTGCCGTCGGCCACCACGACCATGCCGGCGTGCTGCGAATAGCCGATCCCCACGCCGCCTCCGTTGTGGATGGAGACCCACGAGGCCCCGGCGGCGGTGTTGAGGAGCGCGTTGAGCAGCGGCCAATCGGCGATGGCATCGGAGCCGTCGCGCATGCCTTCGGTTTCGCGGAAGGGCGAGGCGACGGAGCCCGCGTCCAGATGGTCGCGGCCGATAACGATGGGGGCCTTCAATTCGCCGGAGCGCACCAGGCGGTTCATGGCGAGGCCGAACTCGGCGCGCTCTCCGTAGCCGAGCCAGCAGATACGCGCGGGCAGGCCCTGAAAACGGATGCGCTGGCGCGCGAGAGGCAGCCACCGGGCGAGGGTCTGGTCGTGCGGGAAGAGCTCCAGGGCGAGGCGGTCGGTGCGGTAGATATCTTCGGGGTCGCCGGAAAGCGCGACCCAGCGGAAGGGACCACGGCCTTCGCAGAACAGCGGCCGGATGTATTCGGGGACGAAGCCGGGAATGTCGAAGGCGCGAGCGACGCCGGCCTGCTGCGCCTGGGCGCGAATGTTGTTGCCGTAATCGAAAGTGACGGCGCCGCGCTTCTGGAGCGCCAGCATTGCCTCCACGTGCACGGCGATCGCAGCCATGGAACGCGCGACGTAATCGCGGGGATCGCGGGCGCGGAGCGCGCGTGCTTCTTCAAGCGACATGCCGTTGGGGACATAGCCGTTGAGGGGATCGTGGGCGCTGGTCTGGTCGGTGAGGACGTCAGGGACGAAGCCGCGGCGGGCAAGTTCCGGGATGACATCGGCAGAATTACCTTCGAGCGCCACGGAGAGCGGCTCGCGGCGCGAGCGGGCGTCTTCGAAGATGTGGAGGGCGTCGTCGAGGGTGGCTGCGAGGCGGTCGCAGTAACCGGTTTGCAGGCGGCGCTGGATACGGGCGGGGTCGACTTCGACCCCGAGGAAGCAGGCGCCGTTCATGGTGGTGGCAAGGGGCTGGGCGCCGCCCATGCCGCCCATCCCGCCGGAAACCACGATCCGGCCTTCGAGCGATCCGCCGTAGTGCTTGCGGGCGAGCGCGGCGAAGGTTTCGAAGGTGCCCTGAACGATGCCCTGGCTGGCGATGTAGATCCAGGAGCCGGCGGTCATCTGGCCGTACATGGTGAGACCCAGTTTTTCGAGGCGGTTGAACTCGTCCCAATTGGACCAGTGGCCAACCAGGTTGGCGTTGGCAATGAGGACGCGGGGGGCTTCGGCGTGCGTGCGGAAGATGCCGACGGGCTTGCCGGACTGGACGAGCAGCGTCTCGTCGTTTTCCAGGGATTGAAGTGCGCGGACAATGGCGTGGAAGGCGGGCCAGTCGCGGGCGGCGCGGCCGGTGCCGCCGTAAACGATCAAATCTTCGGGGCGCTCGGCTACCTCGGGGTCGAGGTTGTTGTGAAGCATGCGGAGGGCGGCTTCCTGGTGCCACCCCTTGCATGTGATTTGCGTTCCGCGGGGCGCCCGGATTGTGGTGACGAGCGGCATGGCAGCTTAATCATAGCGCGGGCGGGGGCGCCACGGAGCTATAACAGACGGGCGTTTTAGACGACTTGGGGTTCCAATTGCAGGCCGCGGATCTGCATGGCGACATCCAGAGGCCCGGTGACTTCCCAACCGCAATTGAGGCTGCCCAACTGGTAGTCGCCGGGGTCGTGCGAATCCGCCAGAAAGCCGGCGCTCCATGCGGTTTCGAGGCCTTCGTGCATCAGAGGGAGCAGATCCCTGGCGATCGAAATCCATTTGCGATCGCTTGCGGGTGTGGAGGCGTAGACCTCGCCGCCGGGATTGAAGATGAAACGGCCGGTGCCACGTTTCTTCGGGGTGCCCTGATCTTTCGCGGCATGCCGCCGCGGCAGGCGATAGCGGGCGTCGTACATCGGCACGCCGAACCACAGATAATCCCCGTAGCCCTTCGAGGCGCGGTTCCCGTTCTGGACGGTGATGAAGAGTTGAAATTGCGCGGTGTGCCGCCGCTCATCCCAACACGGCAATTCGAATTTTTCGGATTGCAGCAAGCGGTAGGAGATGCGGAACGGGAGCGCGCGGAGCCCGTCGAGCTTAGG
>JAJYLS010000340.1 GCA_021787555.1 Acidobacteriota bacterium
GAGGTCGCGGCAGGCAGCAGGCCCAGCGTGGCGACGAGCATGGTCATCATGATGGGACGGAGGCGGCGGGTAGCACCTTCGACCGCGGCATCCTGAATGGACCGGCCACGCGCGCGCAACTGGTTGATGTACTCCACCATAATGACGCCGGTCTGGACGGCCACGCCGAACAGCGCCAGGAAACCGACGCCGGAGGAGACGCTGAAATGCGTGCCGGTGATCCATAAGGCCAGCATGCCGCCGAAGGGCACCATGGCGAGGTTCACCAGGTTGAGGAGCGCCCATTTGGCCGAGCCGAAAGCGCCGTAGATAATCAGGAAGATGAAAAAAACCGTGAGAGGGACGATCATCATCAGGCGGGCGTTGGCGCGCTTCTGGCTCTCGTATTCGCCTTCCCATTTGATGTGGTAGCCGCGGGGGAGTTGGATGCCGAGGTTCACCTTGTTAATGGCCTCTTCCACGGCGCCGCCGAGGTCGCGTCCGCGGACGCTGTACTTGATGGCGATGTAGCGCTCGTTGCCCTCGCGGTAAATTTCCGAGGCGCCTTCATCTTCGGAGAACTTGCAGAGCTGGGCGAGGGAAACGCGCTCGCCCGAGGGCGCCAGCAGCCGGATGTTTTCGATGTCTTCCCGCGTGCTGCGGTATTGCGGGAGGTAGCGGAGGACCAGGTCGTAGCGGGCTTCGCCCTGGAGGACCTGCGTGAGGGCAGTGCCGCCGACGGCGGTCTGTATGGCGTCCTGGACGTCGGCCACGTTGATCTGGTAGCGCGCGGCGGCGGCGCGGTCCACGGTGATATTGAGGTTGGGCTGGCCGCGCAGGCGGAAGACGCCGAGATCGGTGATGCCGCGGATGTTGCGCATGATGGCGACTACCTGGTCGGCTTTGTCTTCGAGGGTTTTGAGATCGGGGCCGAAGATCTTGGTGGCCAACTCGCCTTTGACTCCGCTAACGGCTTCCTCGACATTATCGGCGATGGGCTGGGAAAAGCCCCAGACCACGCCGGGAATTTTTTCCAGCTCCCGATCCATGGCCGCGATCAGCAGCTCCTTGTTTTCGTGAAAGGCGGGGCGCCATTGCTCCTTGGGTTTGAGACCGACGAAGTATTCGGTGTTGAAGAAGCCGGTGGCGTCGGTGCCGTCGTCGGGGCGGCCAGTCTGGCTGGTGCACTCGGTGGCTTCGGGAAACGAGCAGAGGATGAGGCGCGCCTGGTTCATGAGCCGGATACCTTCGGTAGGGCCGGTGCTGGGCGCGAGGGTGCCGCGCACCCACAGGGAGCCTTCGTCGAGGTGCGGGAGGAATTCGGAGCCGATGATCTCGCCGTTCTTGCCGTACATCATGTAGAGGCTAAGGCTGACCGTGGCGAGGGAGACGGCGACCATGGCCCAATGGTGGCGGACCATCCAGCCGACGGCGCGCTGGTAGAAGCGGGTGACCCACACCAGCAGGGGGTTCTGCCACTCGTGGACCTCACGGCGGAAAAAGAAGCTGCACAGCACGGGGGCGATGGTCATCGAGAAGATTACCGCGCCGAGTAAAGCGAATGCCACGGTCCAGGCCATGGGGCGGAAGAGGCGGCCCTCGACACGCTGGAGTGTGAAGATGGGAAGGTAGGCGGTAATGATGATGGTGATGGCATAGAAGACCGGGCGCTGCACTTCATGCGCGGCGGCGCGAATGCGGCCGGAGACGGAGCTGGGACCCTGTTCGCGATGGCTCAAGTGGCGGACGATGTTTTCGACCATGACCACGGCGCCATCCACCACCATGCCGAAGTCGAGCGCGCCGAGCGAGAGCAGGTTAGCGGGAATCTGGCGCGCCTGCAAGAGAATCGAGGCGAACAGCAGGGAGAAAGGTATCGTCATGGCAACGATCAGCGCGCCGCGGGCGTTGCCCAGGAACAGGATCAGGACGATGGTGACCAGGACGAAACCTTCGGCGAGGTTGTGCAGTACGGTATGGGTGGTGAACTCGACCAGCCAGCTCCGGTCAATGAAGGGCACGATTTTGACGCCGTGCGGAAGGATGTGATCGTTGATCTCCTGGACTTTTTCGTGGAGGCCTTTGAGCGCCGACTCGGCGTTGGCGCCTTTGCGCATGGGAACCCAGGCGGAAACGACATCCGGGTTATCCACGATGGTGCCATCTTCGCGGCGAATGGCGCGGCCGAACTGGCCGAGGCGGATCTTGGGCCCCTGCTCCACTACAGCGATATCTTTCACCTTGAGCGGCGTGCCCTTTTTGGTGTAGAGAACGGTGTTTTCGATATCGTGCACGCTGGCGACGAGGCCGACTTCGCGCACGTTGATCTGCTGGAGGCCGGCTTCGATGAAGCTGCCGCCGGCATTAGCGTTGTTGTTGGCAAGCTGCTGCTCGACCTGCGACAGGCTCAGCCCGTAGGAGACCAGCTTGTCGGGATCGAGGCGGACCTGGTACTCGCGGGTCGGCCCGCCGAAGCTGGCGACATCAACGATGTCGGGGACGGACTTGAGGTTTTTCTCCACCACCCAGTCTTCGAGGGACTTGAGCTCCATCACGTCGTAGGCCGGGTTGGTGCTCTCGAGCGTGAAGAAGTAGATCTGGCCGGCGGGGCTCCAGTCCGTGCCCATGGTGGGGGTGACGCCGGGAGGCAGGGTGGCCTGCGACATGCGCTCGAGGACCCGCTCGCGGTTCCAGTTATCATCCGAGCCGTCGTCGAAGATGAGTTTGATATCGGAGAGGCCGAAGATAGAGAAGGAGCGCAGGTGGGTGACCTGCGGAATGCCGTTGAGCGCGATTTCGAGCGGGATGGTGACCTGCTGCTCGATCTGCTCGGCGGAGATACCGGGCCATTGGGTGATGACCTCGACGTAGTTATCGGCCACGTCGGGATACGCATCGATCGGGAGGTTGTGGAACGCTACGATTCCGCCGCCCACCAGCAGGAGCGCAAACGCGAGGACGAAGAGGCGCTGGTTGAGTGCGAAATCGACGACGCGCCGGATCATTTAGTCTCCACGGCTTCCTGGAAGACGAGCGCGCTGGCAACCACCTTATCGCCGGGCTTCAGGCCGGCCTTGATCTCCTGCATGTTGCCGGGCAGCATGTCGCCGGCGGTGACTTCCATGCGCCGGAAGTGTCCCGCCCCGAGCGGCATGTAGACCCACTCGCGGTCGCGCAGGTGCAGGATGGCGGAAGCGGGGACGGTGGCGTAGGTTTCCCTGGCGAGACCGTGGAACGTGGCGGTGGCGAACATGCCGAAGCGCATCAGGCCCGGATTATCCATTTCCAGCCGCACCTTGGCCGTGCGGAGGTTGGGATCGAGGATGGGCAGGATGTTGCTGATGCGGGCTTTGAAGACGCGATTGGGATAAGCGTCCAGGCGCACGTCGGCGAACTCGCCGGGGTGGACCTGCGGCAAATCGTTCTCATAAACATCGCAGACCACCCAGACGTGGGAGAGGTCGGAAATGGTGAAGGGGTTCGGCGGGGTCAGCGCCTGCACGCCGGATTGATCGGTGATCTGCTGATCGGTGATGACGCCGGAAACGGGCGCGTAGACGCTGATGATGCCGCTGGGGTGGCTGGGATCGGAGCCGAGCAGGTGGAGGTGCTCCATGGCCGTGTGGACGTCAATCGCGGCAGTGTCTTCGGTGGTCTGCGCGGTTTCGAGCTGGGCCTTGGGAATGGCGCCATCGTCGTAGAGAATTTTGGCGCGATTGAGCTGGAGCTGGGCGAGTTGCTCGTTCTTGACCGCCTTCTGATAATCGGCGTAGGCCCCGGCGACATCGGTGCTGCGGACCTTGAAAAGGAGCTGGCCCTTTTTCACGGTATCGCCGAGGCGGGCGTCGATTTCGACCACCCGGCCGGTGGCCAGCGAGGGCACTGGCACCTGGCGCGAAACGTCGGGATTGACCGAGCCGGTGACGTTCAGTTCCGGTGCGGCGGTCTCCACGCCCGCCGTGGCCAGAGGAAACTGCTGCGGGTTATCGACCTGGAAATTGTTGGGGTCGAAATCCGAAATTACTTTCCCGGGGACCGGGCCGGTGTCGCCCGAGTTGGCGGACGCGGTGGTGGGCACGCGGCCGCAAGCGGCGGTGAGCAGCACGAGCGCTATGGCAAGAGGCAATTCGGGGACAGGCAACGAAATCCCCAAACTACAGGGATTTCGCAGCCAGTCCCCGAATTGCAATAATCGCTTCATCACATCACCTCCCGGCCTACCGCCTGGTTCATTTGCGCCGCCGCGGTAAGGTAGGCGCCGATTAGATTCAGGTAGGCGAGGCGCGTGTCCCGGTAGGCCTTTTCGGCATCCAGGTAATCCAGCAGCGACGCGCCGCCGTTGCGGTACGCCCGCGAAATGCGGTCGCGCGTGTCTTCGGCGAGTTTCAGATACTTGTCCCGGTAGGGCCGGAGCAGATTGAGTGTACTTACCAGGGTCACGTAGGCGGAATCGACATCGCTGAAGATACCCGCCTGGACGGCGTCGCGGAGCCGCTCATTGCGGCCGATGTCGATTTGGGTGCGCGCCTTCTCGCCCTGGTTGCGGTCGAAAATGCGCAGAGGAAAGCTGATGCTTCCGCCGATGGTTTGACTGGCGTAAATGTTGGCAAACGACGGATTGTTCGAATACCAGAGGCTGAAGGTGGGATCCGTGGAGCCGTTGGCCACGGCGAGCTGGTGATTGATTTTGGCCAGATCGACGTTCTGGATGGCGGCTTTCAGATCGGGACGCGATTCGAGGGCCGCGTCGCGGAATGCTTCCATGCGCGGTAGCGCTTCAGTGAAGTTGTAAGGGCCGGTGACGTCGAACCGGTCGATCGGGGTGCGGCTGTTGAGCAGAGCCAGGAGCTGAATTTTGGAAGTCCGCAGATTGACCATGGCGGTTTGAAGGTCCGATTCAAATTGGACGCGCTGCAATTCCAGACGGTTGAGATCCACGAGGGCGAGGTCGCCGGCCTGGTAGCGCTCGCGGTTGACTTTCAGCTCGCGGTCCCAATAATCCAGGTTCTCCCGCGCATTCTGGAGCACGGCTTTGGCCTGGAGGGTGTTGACGAAGGCGGTGCGGAGATCGAAGAGAAGCGTGCGCTCCTGGTCGGAGTAACCGGATTGGGCGATCGCGGTGGATTCGCGGGCGCTGTCGCGCCGCAGTTCGCGCTTGTGGCGGCGCTCGTGGAGGTAGCTGACGGCGGGCGTTTCGAGGACACCGGTCAAAGGGCGCCAGACGCCCTGGTTGGAGCCGACCTGCAAGCCGTCCACGGTGAGGGAGACCTCCGGGTTGGGGCGCAGAAACGCGGTGACTTCGGCCGCGCGCGATTCGTCGATCGTCGCCTGCGCCGCCTGTAACGTCGGATTGACGGCCTCAAATTGGCTTTTCACTTCATCCCACGTGAGCGGCGCCTGGGCGAGCAAGGCCCTGGCCAGACATCCGGAAACCAAAACTGCGCACAGCCGCCCGAGGCGCTGCATCTCACCTCCTGCATGTCATCTGGAATGAGGTAGGGCAGGCCTGAACCAGTGGCGGCCGCCTGCCGGTCTCTTGCTACTATTAAAG
>JAJYLS010000037.1 GCA_021787555.1 Acidobacteriota bacterium
CCACGAGTCCCTTACCATCCGCATTGTCCGGAAGTTTCTGGAATCGAACCTGTCGATCGTCTTCATCCTCGTGTCGCTGGCCGTGGGCGCAATCGCCCTGGTGGTGACACCTCGGGAAGAGGAGCCGCAGATCATCGTTGCGGCGGCCAACGTGATGGTGTCGTTTCCCGGCCGGTCGGCCGGTGATGTGGAACAACTCGTTTCCACGCCGATCGAAAAGATGCTGTCCCAGGTTCCGGGCGTCGAGTACGTCTACTCCCGCTCCATGCCGGGCCAGAGCATCGTGACGGTGCGCTTCTATGTGGGTCAGCCGCTGGAGCCCAGCTACGTCAAGCTCATTCGCAAGCTGAACGAGAACATGGACCGCGCGGTGCCGGGCGCCTCAGCCTGGGTCGTGAAGCCCATTGACGTGGACGACGTCCCGATTGTCACCTTCACCCTGACCAGCGACTCGCGCGACGACTATTCGCTCCGGCGCATGGCGGACGAACTCGTGCCGCGGCTCCAGGGAGTCAAAAATGCCGGTGTCGCCACTGTGGTGGGCGGCCGGCCGCGCGAACTCCTCATCCGGCCCTCGGCCGCGAAGATGGCTTCGTATCATATCTCGGCACTGGACCTGAGCCGTGCTATCCAGGCTTCGAACTCCAGCGTGCTCGCGGGGACTTTCGACCGCAACGACCGGGATGTGCGGGTGCAGGCCGGGCAGTTTATTGCCGATGCGAGCGATTTGCAGAACCTCGTCGCCGGCGTTTGGAATGGCCGCCCCATCTACCTGCGCGATGTCGCCGATGTGACCGACGGACCGGGCGAGTTTCTGGACTACGTGCGGTTTCACCGTGGACTGGCATGGAATCATCCCAAGGATGAGGGCGCGGCCGGCAGTCTGATCGGCTCCAGCCCCGAGCCGCCCAAGTATGGCGCCCAGCCCGCCGTGACCATCGCCGTGGCGAAGCAGCACGGCGCCAACAATGTCTGGGTGGCGGATGACCTCCTGAAGCGCATGGCGGAGTTGAAGAAGGAAATCCTGCCCGCCGACGTGCAGGTAGTGGTGACCCGCAATTATGGAGTCACGGCCAACGACAAGGTCAAGGAACTGGAAGAAGGCTTGTTTGTCGCCATCGCCGTGGTCATGGCGCTGCTCGCGATCGGGCTTGGCTACCGGCAGGCGGTCGTGGTCGCCATCGTCGTCCCGTGTGTTTTTGGCCTGACGCTGATTATCAACTACTTCCTGGGTTTTTCCATCAACCGCATCTCGCTGTTCGCCTTGACTGTCGCGCTTGGCTTGCTGGTGGACGACCCCATCGTCGATGTCGAGAATATCCACCGCCATTTCCAGATGCGCGGCAAGTCGACGGCTGAGGTTGTTCTGGAGGCCGTAAATGAAGTGCGGCCCCCGCTCATTGCGGCGACCTTTGCGGTGATCCTCTCCTTCCTGCCTCTGCTGTTTGTCACCGACATGATGGGGCAGTACCTACGCCCCATGGCCGCGAACGTTCCCGTGACCATGCTCATGTCGCTGGTGGTTTCCTTCACCATCACCCCGTGGCTGGCATTCAAGCTGTTGAAAGGCCATGCGGAGCCATCACACGGCGCGGAACAGCCCGGATCGTCCGGTCCCAGACGGTTTTTCAATCGAACGCTGATGCCGCTCATCCGGCACCCGCGGAGGGGGCGCGCGTTTCTGCTGCTGGTCATGCTCCTGTTCGCCGGTAGTGTGCTGCTGGTGCTGACCCGGCGTGTGCGCGTGAAGCAGTTGCCCTACGACAACAAGGACGAGATGCTGCTGGTCCTCGACATGCCAATGAGTACGACTCTCGAGCGTACGGACGCCGCGGCGCGCGACTTCGAGCATTACCTGGCGTCCGTACCGGAGATCACGGATTACGAGGCATACGTGGGCACAGCGTCGCCGGTCGATTTCAACGGCATGATGCGACAGTACTTCCTGCGCCGCGCGCCCAATCGCGCCGACATTCGCATCAACCTGATTCACAAGACCGAGCGCGCCTACGCGAGCCACGCGCTCGACTTGCGGCTACGCAGCGATCTGACGGCCATCGCGCAGCGGGACGGCGTCAAGTTGAAGATCGTCGAACTGCCTGCCGGTCCTCCAGCCATGTCGACCGTGGTGGCGGCCATTTACGGCAACGCCACCAACACGTATGAAGACCTGATGCGTGCGGCAGGTATCGTAAAGGAGCGCATGCGGCGCGAGCCGGGCGTGGTCGACGTTGACGACACGGTCGATGAAGATCAAACGAAGTACGTCTTCGACGTCGATAAGGAAAAGGCTGCGCTCAACGGCGTCTCCACCGACGACATCGCACGCACGGTAGCGCTCGCCCTCGGCAGTCAGTCCGCCGGCATCGCGCAAGTGCCATATGAGCGGACCCCGGTGAGAATTGCGCTCTGGTTTCCCCGCGCCGAACGTTCGAGCACGCTCGATCTGGCCCGTATCTACGTGAAAGGGGCAACGGGCAACCTGGTCCCCTTATCGGAACTGGGCGGCTGGCGCACCGAGGTCGAGGATAAAGCCATCTATCACCGCCAACTTCAGCGCGTGGTCTACGTGTTGGGAGAAATGGCCGGGCGCCCGCCGGTGGAGACCATTCTCGATCTCACTGCCGACGAGGTCCATAACCATTCGCATGCTTTCCTGGACACGCAGGCACAGCCGCGCCCACTGAACGTCCGCACGATGTTTCGCAAGGGCGGGAATGTCCACTGGCAGCTTCCGAAGGGAGTGACCGTGCACTGGTGGGATGAGGGCGAGATGTACATCACCATCCACCTGTTCCGCGATCTGGCGCTCGCGATGTTAGGCGCGTTGGTCGCCATCTACATCGTCCTGATGAACCAGACCGGCTCTTATCGGCTGCCGCTCACCATCATGCGCGCCATTCCGTTGATGGTGATCGGCGTCATGCCCGGGTTCTGGCTGCTGAATCAGTTCGGCCAGCGCAACATCGGAGGCTTCATGAACCCGGTCTTCTTCTCCGGGCCCGCGTTCATCGGCATGATCGCGCTGGCGGGCATTGTCACGCGCAATTCGATCATCATCGTCGATTTCATTCAACTGGGGCTCCTGCGCGGCTTGCCGCTCGATCAGGCCATCCTGGAGAGCGTTTCGGTGCGCTTGCGCCCGATCCTGCTGACATCCGGCGCCGCCGTGCTCGGCGCATTTCCCATCACCCTCGACACTGTCTTCGGCGGAATGGCCTGGTCGCTCATTTTCGGGCTGATCGTCTCCACGATCTTCTCGCTGTTCGTCATTCCCGTCACTTACAACCTTGTTTACGCGAAGAAGCCCGACCACGGCCTGCCCGCGCACATTCGCAAAAAGCTGGCCGCCAGCCAGAATCAGGAGGCTCTCGCATGATGAAACGCACCCTATCCGCCGTGTTGCTTTCCGTTGCCGCCGCGGCCGCGCAGGCGCCTTCGGATTCCGGCATGAGCCTGCGGGAAGCCGTAAACTACGCGCTCGATCATTCGCCCGACCTGAAATCGTCCCGGGCCGAGGTGGCGCGCCGCCAAGGTCTGGTCACCACGGCGCACTCCTTTCTGATGCCGCAAGTGAACCTCAACGCCGACGCCGCGCGCACGCGGTACGAGCACGGCTACCCGTTTGGGGCAACACCATCTCTGTTGCGGTTCGATGACGCCCTCTATACCGGCAGTGCAGACTTGAATTTCCTCGCCTGGGATTTTCACAAGACGGAGTTGGAACTGGCTACCACGCGGGAGCGGGTGGAGGCCGCGCGCGCAACGGAGGACCGGCGGCGTCAGGAGATCGTGTTTGAGACGGCGCGGCTCTATTTGCAGACGCTGGCGTACTCGGACCTGATCGAAGCCGCCGAAGCCCGAATCAAGAGCCTGCAATCATTGTTGGATCTAACGAATCAACTCGTGAAGGGAGGACGAGCCGTCCCGGTGGACGCGTTGAAGATCCAAACCCGACTGGCGCAGGTGGAAAGCGACCTGGCTACGTTGCAGTCGGGGCGGAGATCTTCATTGAGCGCTTTGGCTGCCGAAATGGGATTCGAGGGTGAACTCCCCCGTTTGACATATACGCCGGCGTCGTCTGAACTGCCCGTTTCCCCAGGGCCGGAGGACGAGTTGCTGCGCCAAGCCGTAGCGAGCAGGCCCGACATCCTGTCGCAAGATCACGAAATCCGCGCCAGCGAGCGTTCGGAAGATGCGGCTCGCAAATCCGCCTGGCCCCGCATTGATTTTCGCGCTTCGGCCATCCAATACGGCTCCAACAACCCGATCGGGTTCCCGCAGTTGATCGCCAAGTTCTTGCCTGGCGTGCCCACCACGGCGCCCTCGCCGGGCAACGCCGCCACCGATTGGGTGGTTGGCGTACACATCTCGTTCCCATTGTTTGATGGCGGCCGGCGCAAAGGCCAGATTCAGGCGGCACAGGCCCAACTGGAGGAATCCCGGCTGGCTCGGCAGCAGTTGCAATTTCGCATTGACCGCGAAGTCCGAACCGCGATGGCGGACCTGGAGAGTGCCGAAAGCCGGGTGAAGGCCCTGCATGACTCCGTGGCCGAGAGCGAGCGCGTACTGCACGATGAGCGCCTGAAATTCGAAGCGGGCCGCAGCGTGATCAATTTCGTGCTGGACGCGGAGTCCGCCCTGCTGACGAACCAGTCTCTTCTGTCACAGGCCGAGCGCTCGGTCAGCACCGCAGCACTGGCGCTCGATCTCAGCTTAGGCCGGATCGACAGCAGCCGACTCCCGAATCCATAATAAAGGAATCGTATGCCGGCCCAACCCAAAGAACGGGTACTGATCCTGGGCACCGGCAACTCCGCGCGAAGCCAGATGGCCGAGGGTTTGCTCCGGCACCATGCAGGAGACCGGTACGCGGTCTCCCGGCTTTATCATGAGGGCCGCGCTTTCTGAAGGAACGAAGATGCCGAAGAACGTCGGAGTTGTGCCGCGTTAGCTGCGCATCCTCAGACCGGAGATCCGACCGCTCAGACAAAGAAAACCTGTCCTGCCACACAAAGCAAATCCGGTATCGGTCGTTGATGCGGATGCTGTGCTCGCCGGCGCGGCCTTCCCGAAGCGCCTCGAGTTGAAGGCCGGGTCCCTGAAGCTCACGATCATGTTTGGATCGTATATCGGATAGCGATAAACCGTAAGCCCTTCCGCGACACAGAGAAATTCTCCTGCAACATTCCCCCTCCCCGCCGCACTAACTTCACAGGAGGGGCTATGTCGACCGCGTCTCGCTCGCGCCAGCCATCGAAAAAATCCCGTGCCACAGCCACAAAACCGGCGGTCGACCGCCGGTCACGTCGGAGCAAGCCCTTTGTTTGCAAAAAATCGTTCGCCAAAACCGGCACTTCACTGCCGGTTTTCCCGCTGTCGCCTACGCGTTTTTCACACCGGATACGGCAGCCCCGCCAGCCGGTTCACGCAAAACGCCTGCGCCGTCAGCAGCCCCACGCTCGCGCAGCCGTTGAGAAATACGTAACCGGCCCAGAGCACCCGCGGAGACATTTTCCTGGCGAACCCGCGCAGGCCGAGGTGCCGGAACGGCCTGGCCACGTGATCGAGATCCTGCGCCGCCATCGCCGGCGTCGGCCCGCGTTCGCGTTCGGCCGTCTCCACACCTCTCGGGCAGTACGCCAACTGCCTTGGACCGTGAATTTACGTTTGCCCTCCGCCGGAGGGCTAGTTGCGGGACCCTCAACCCGCTTTCCACTCGGGTACCGCATCGCTCGCGCGGAACGGCTGGATGCCCGCCAGCCCGCCGAGTTCCGTGATTTCCTGCTTGCTCCAGCCTTCGACGACGCGCGAAACCGTGCCGTCGCGCTCGATCACCACTATCGTCGGCACGATCGAAATGCCGAAAGCGTTGCTCGCGGGATATCCGGCACGCTCGCTGTCGAGCAGCGTCGGAAAGGTCACGCCGAAGCGCGCGTTGTACTCGCGCGTCTCCGCGGGATTGTTTTGCGAAACGCCGTAGACCGGCAGCGCCGGCGAGCTGATCCGCTCCAGGAACGGAAACGTGAGCTGGCACACCGGGCAGCTTACTTTAAAGAACGCCAGCGCCACCGGGCCGTTGGCGATGAGATCCTGAAGCGACACCTCGCCGCCCTCCAGGCGGGCGAGCCGGAAAGCGGGAGCCGGTGCTCCCACGCGAACGAGTTCTCTCTGCCGGTGTGCGGACATGCAGCCATTGTAGCGAAGCCGGAACCGCGCGTTGTAAAGTTTCTGAGCGGTTCGCGACGAGTAACTCCTTTGTTTGCCACATTTGTTCGAAAAAAACCGCTCAGGAGCTTTACAAAGTCTCGGGCGGCACACCTGTGCCCGAAGTTCACATGATTGACCTTGCCAAATCTCAGCATTTAAAATAGATGACGAAGCCCTGTCCGAGGAAGCGGTCGTATGAACGCTACACGTCTTTCGATTTCCTGCGTCTCCCTGTCCATCGCCTTATGCCTGTTCGCCCAGACCGGGGACCAACCCAAGTCCTCCGATTCGGCCGAGAAGAAGGTTTCCGAGCACCCCAAGAAGAAGCGCGAAACCATCGCCAGACCCCTGAGCGCCAAGCAGAAGAAGAAGCGTGAAGAGAAGCTCCGCAAGGAGTTGGAGACCCCCTACCGAAAATGGCTTAACGAGGACGTAGCCTACATCATCACCGATGAAGAGCGCGCTGCGTTCAAGAAACTCCAGACCGACGAAGAGCGCGAGCAGTTCATCGAGCAGTTCTGGCTGCGCCGCGATCCCACTCCCGATACCGCGGAAAACGAGTTCAAGGAAGAGCACTACCGGCGCATCGCTTACGCCAACGAGCATTTCGCCTCCGGTATCCCCGGCTGGAAGACCGATCGCGGCCGCATCTATATCACCTTCGGCCCCCCCGACGAAATCGAATCGCATCCCTCGGGCGGCACCTACGAGCGGCCTCCGGAAGAGGGCGGCGGCGAAACATCCACTTACCCCTTCGAGGATTGGCGCTACCGCTATATCGAAGGCATTGGCAATAACGTCATCATCGAGTTCGTCGATCCCACCATGTCGGGCGAATACCACATGACCATGGATCCGTCCGAGAAGGATGCGCTGCTGTACGTCCCCGGCGCCGGCCTCACCCTGATGGAGCAGTTGGGCCTCTCGGATAAATCGCAGCGCTTCATGAACACCGACGGCACCCACCTCGGCACGCCTTTCGGCGGACTGCCGGAAAGCATGGAGGAGTTCACCCGCCTGGAAAACTTCGCCATGTTGCAAAAGCCGCCCGCGATCAAGTTCCACGACCTGGAAGCGGCGGTCACCTCGGAGGTCCGCTACAACACCCTGCCCATGAAGGTGCGGGTGGATTACTTCCCGGTCACCGACGCCACGGTCCTCACCTACGTCACCTGCCAGTTCGAGAATAAGGATTTGCAGTTCAAGATGAAGGACGGGATTCAGAAGGCCGTGGTGGATATTTACGGGCGCGTGAGCACGCTGACGCGGCGCCCGGTGACCTACTTCGAGGACACCAGCGAGGTGGATAGCCCGCCGTCCATGCTGGCGGCCGAACAACTGCGCAGGTCGGTTTATCAGAAGACCATTCCCCTTGCGCCCGGCACCTATCGCCTGAACGTGGCGGCGAAGGACCTCACGGGCGGGAACATGACCAATTATGAAGTCGCGCTGACGGTGCCGCGCCTCGATCCCGACCGCGCCTCGACCAGCACGCTGGTGCTGGCCGATCAGATCGAAAAGGTGCCGCTCAAGAGTATCGGCACCGGTATGTTCGTGATCGGCGGCTCCAAGGTGCGCCCGCGCGTGGACGACGTGTTCAAGCGCGATGAGAAGATGGGGATTTATCTCAAGCTCTACAATCTGGAAGCCGACAAGGACACCCACAAGCCCGATGGCAAGGTAGAATACCAGCTCATCAAGACCGGCAGCAATGAACAGATCTTCGATTACGCCGAGGACATGTCGCAGCTTCCGGACGCCTCCGGCAGCCAAGCCACCATTGAGAAATTGCTTCCGCTGAACAAGCTGGCCCCGGGCGATTACACGTTGAAGCTGAAGATCACGGATAAGAACCGGAATCAGGTTCTCACCCCATCGGCGAGATTTACGGTAACCTAGAGGACAGCGGTGAGCTGGCCGCATGGGCAGGCACAGCGGCGGGCTGGCCGCGGGTTAGCGAGCGTCGCGGATGTTTAGCACGAGGGCGCACAAAACGGTCACCTCCCTTCTCATGGGGGTTGCATGCCTCGCGGCCCCGGCGTGGGCCGTGGACCCCGTTAAGCTGGCCGGCGCGATTACCGGGATGGTGAGCGACTCGCTGGGCGCTTCCCGCATGGGTGCCACGGTGCTGCTGCTCAACCGCCAGGACCGGATCTTCGACAAGGCCATCACCGACGAGCGCGGCGAATTCAGGTTCCTGGGCCTGTTCCCCGATCTCTATTCCGTCAAGGTCACGCTGGCGACTTTCGTTCCGGCGATCCGGCGCAACATCGCAGTGCGGGCCGGTCTCGAGAGCGTGCTGAACGTCAACCTGAACAGCCTGTTCAGCACCATCGAGATCACCTATCCGGCGATCGAGAACGGCAACCTCATGAACGACGAGTGGAAGTGGATCCTGCGCGGCGCCGCGGCCACGCGCCCGGTGCTGCGCTTTGCGGATCCGCCGCCGTGGCAACCTTCGCCGCGGCCGGGGCACAGCGAGCGCTCCGCGGTGTTTTCGGATATGCGCGGCATGCTGACCGTTTCGGCGGGCCAGGGCACACTGGCCAGCGCCATAGGCAACCAGGCCGAGATGGGCACGGCGTTCGCACTGGCCGCGTCGTTCCTCGGCACCAGCCAGGTTCAGGTGAGCGGAAACGTGGCCGACTCGCAATCGGGGATTCCCGCGGCGGCTTTCCGCACCAGCTACAGCCATGCCTTGGCCGGCGGAACGCCTGAAGTTTCCGTCACCATGCGACAGTTGTACCTGCCGGGGCGGGCGAGCGCCGCCATCACGGGCAATGACTCCGCGCTTCCCCTGCTGCGGACTATGTCGGCCAGTCTCGACGACCACGCGCAGATTTCCGACAACGCATCCTTGCAATATGGCTTCACCCTGGATTCCGTTTCCTTCCTGGATCATTTGAACTATTACAGCCCCTACGCGCGGCTGACCTACTCTCTGGGCGATGCCGGCGATCTGCATTTTTCCTTCAGCTCCGGCAATGCCCGGCCGGACCTGGGCGCAGGCGATGCGGAGAGTTCCGACCTCGAGCGTGATCTGAATACGCTGTCGTTGTTCCCCAACGTTTCGCTGCGCGGCGGCCGCCCGGAAGTGCAGCGCGGCGACGAATTCGAAGCCGCGTATGAGCGCAAGGTCGGCTCCCGAATCTTCAGCCTCTCGGCCTACCACGAGACCGTGACCAACGCGGCGCTGTCGCTGCTGGCCCCGGCGGGAGCGATTGTGGGCGACATTCTGCCGGACCTGTTTTCCAACAGCTCCATCTTCAACGCGGGCAATTACCAGAGCAACGGGTACGCGGCCGGGATTACCCAACAGTTCGGCGATCACGTGAGCGCCACCTTCATGTACGGCTCGACCGGCGCGCTGGGCACGACGGCGCAGAGTATGGTGAGCAACAGCCCCGATGAGCTGCGCTCGATGATCCGCGCCGGGCGCCGGCAGGCAGCCATCACGCGCATCTCGGTTACCTCGCCCTGGAGCGGTACGCGGATTGTGGCGAGCTATCAATTCTTGGCCGATAACCGCTGGGCCATGGTGGGGAACATCTACAGCATGGAAGCGATGCGGCTGATGCCGGGATTGAATATTTACATCCGGCAGCCGATTCCCCGGATTCCCATATTGCCGTGGCGCATGGAGGCCACCGCCGATCTGCGCAACCTGCTGGCGCAGGATTATCTGCCCATGGGCTTGGCCGGCGGGCAGACCGCGCTGCTGATCGAGACCCCGCGCAGCGTCCGCGGTGGGTTAAATTTCATCTTTTAGTGATCGCTCCCCAACGCCGGTCCGACAGGTGGTTTACGGCGGGGCTGGCCGCCGTCCTGTTCGCGCTGAACGCATACATCACGCTGCCGCTGTTCCGCGTCGATTACACGCGCGAGATGGGCTCCATCGAGGCCGTGTATATCGGCCTGGCGCGCTACATCCTCCGCCACTTTCCGCACTTCGGCTGGTTTCCTCTGTGGTACGGCGGAATTCCTTACCGCGACACCTACCCGCCGCTGCTGCACTTCGTGGTGGCCGGGGCGATGGCGGCGGGCCGTATTTCGCCGGGACTGGCCTACCATTTCGTGACCGCGGCGGCGTACGCGCTCGGCCCGGTCACGCTGTTCTGGCTGGCGCTGCGGCTGGGGGCGGGGCGGGTGCCGGCGTTCCTCGGCGGTCTGGTCTATTCCGTGGTTTCGCCCTCGTGCTGGCTTTCGCGCGAGATCCGCTTCGACGCCGGCGGATTCTGGGCTGCGCGGCGCCTCGAAACTCTGGTGCGTTACGGCGAAGGGCCCCATCTGTTTTCCATGCTGCTGCTGCCGGTGGCGCTTGTGGCGCTGCACAAGGCCATGGAAGAGCCCCCCAAAAAGGGGACAGACGCATTTTCGCCTGGCGATCCGGGCGCCGCAATTCCCGGGAGTTCGAAAATGTGTCTGTCCCCTTTTGGGGTCGCACGCTTTGTGCTGGCGGGTGTGGCCATGGCCGCCGTGGCGCTGAGCAACTGGCTGGGGGCGGCGGCGCTGGCGGTGGCGGCCGGCGCGTACCTCCTCGCCGGGTTTCAGAAGGTGCGCCGCGCCGCGTGGCTGCGCGCCGGCGCCATCGGGCTGTATGCCTACGCGCTGGCCGCGCCCTGGATTCCGCCCTCGACCATCGCGGTGATTCGCGCCAACGCGCCGCGCGTCGGCGGCAATTTCGAATCGACCCTCGCACAGCGGGCGATGTTCCTCGCGGTCGCGCTGGGGATGGTGCTGCTGGCGTGGCTGCTCGCGCGGCGCGGCGTTTCGCCCGGCGCGCGCTTCAGCCTGCTGTTTGTCTGCGGCATGGCGGCCATCGCGCTGGCGGCGTATTGGCTGAAGCTCGACCTGGTGCCGCAGGCCAAACGCTACCACCTCGAAATGGACATGGCTTTTGCGCTGGCGGCGGCGTTCGCTTTCGCGCGGGTGCGCGGCACAGGTGTGCTCACCTGCGCCGCGGTTGTGGCGGTGCTCGCGGCGCCGATTGCCATCCACCAGCACCGCATCGCGCGCGAATGGGAGAAGCCCATCGACATCCGCACGACCGTCGAATACCAGACCGCGCGCTGGCTCGACGGCCACATGCCGGGCGCGCGGGTGTTCGCTCCCGGCACCATCGGCTTCTGGCTGAACGCCTTCGGCGATTCGCCGCAGCTTGCCGGCGGGTTCGACAACGGCATCGTGAATCCCTTCCTGCAACACGTGATCTACCAGATCTATGCGGGGGACAAGCAGGACGTGGCCATCGGGTGGCTGAAGGCCTATGGGTGCGACGCGGTGATTGGCGGCGGCCCGAGGAGCCGGGAGGTCTACCACCCGTATGCGCATCCGGCCAAGTTCCAAGGCATGACGGAGTTGTGGCGCGAAGGCGACGACGCCATCTACGCAGTGCCGCGGCGGAGCCCATCGCTGGCGCACGCCATGCCCGCCTCCGACCTGGCCGAGGGCACGCCGGTGGGTTACGACGTCAAGGCCGAAGCGGCATACCTCGCCGCGCTGGACGACCCGTCGCTGCCGGCCGCGGATTTCCGCTGGAGCGGCCCGAGCGCGGCCCGCATCACCGGCAATTTTCGCCCCGAGGACGTGCTTTCCGTGCAGGTGACCTGGACCTCCGGCTGGACCGCGCGCGACTCCGTCAGCGGCGCGCGGCGGCGCGTTTGGGGCGACCGACTGGGGCAGTTGGTCGTCGAGCCGCGCTGCGACGGCCGGTGCACGGTGGACCTGGAATACAACGGCGGCGCGGAGGCGCGCGCCATGCGCATCCTGTGCTGGCTGGCGTTGGCGGGCGGAGCGCTGGCGATGGCTATTGCGCTTGCACCACTTTTACGTCGGTGACGTAGAAGCGTTCGCCCTGCACCACCACAGTGGCCGCAATGCGGTCGCCGACGTGGAGCTTCTGAAATTCGGCATCGGGCTTGACCTGGTATTCCATGGTCATGGCGTCCATCCAGTCGTCGATCTTGCCGGCCTGGATGACGGCGGTTTTGATCCTGGCGTCCAGCCCCTTGACCACGCCCTCGATGGGATAGCGCTTCACCTGTTCCTGGGATTGTTGCGAACTGCACGCGGCCAGCGCCAGGGCCGCGAGGAGCACGGCGATCAGTCGGGTCATCAGCTATCTATCATTGCAAAATCAGCGGTGCGGGAGGGGCAGGGCGGCGGATCTTGAGGATGAGGATGTCGCCATAACCGGCCCGCAGGAAGAGCTTCGGATGGGAATCCGCCGGCTCGGTAAAGCCGTGGGCGAAGATCCATGGCCGGCGGTGCGGCCGGCCGGGATAGTCCGAGACGATGTCGCCGAGATCGGTCTTGGCATCGATGCCGTATTGCCCGCGTTGAGGAAGCCGGAGGGAGATGATGCCCTGGCGCACGGTGGCGTGGACGTCGCTGGTCAGGCCATCGACGTAGACGCCTCCGTCGCCGTGCTCGACGACGATCCGGGCGTCGCGCGGAACGTGGATGCTGTAGGCGATATCGATGTCGTGGTGCGGCCCGGTGGCGACGAGAATCTCATTGCCTTTGCGCTGGACGGTGACGCGGAGTTGCGCGACGTTGGGAGCGGCGGCCGTTTTCTCCGTCCACAAAGGATCGAGCGCGAGGTGCACCGATTTGGTGGTGGTGAGCTCCATTTCGGGCAGGTCCCAGGCGGTGATGCTGAGGTAGCCGAAGGAATGCACGAGGTGCAGGGTGCCGCCGGGCGGGAAGGGAATGCGCTGGGTCAGGGTCGAGACGGAAGGCGCCGGCTGCTGCGCCAGGAGCAATCCACACAATGAGAGAGCCGCGAATGCGATCCGCATAAATATAGTATGACGCGGGCGCGGAGCGCGGCGGCTTCCCAATCCAATGCGGACCTGATATCCGTATGTGTGAAATCGCGCCCCCTGGACATGGGGCTGGAAGCCCGCGCTCGCTAGCGCGGTTAGACCGCGACGCTGCCGGCCGGCTCGCGCAAGGGTCCGGCCGCCGAGGCAACCGGCTTGCGGCGAACGGGGAGAATGCGGTGACCCGGGCGCCCGCATTCGCAGGGGGAAAAATTCCAGAGGGCCGGCGCGCGCAACTCGAAATCCGCCGCGACGTGGAGGCCCTCCTGGGCCTCGCATTCGAAGGCGACCACGCGTTTGCCGGCGTCCAGTAACAGTACGTATATCGGTACCTGGAAGCGCTCCCAAAGGGCGTCGCGCTGGTAATCGCTGAGGAAGGGGTTGTCGGGGGATTGCAATGCATAGACGGCGCGGTTCGGGCGCGCCCCGGCGGCCGCCGCGATTTGTAATTCTTCGACGGAGCCGCATAGAGCGGCACACTCACCGGTGGCCTCCACGGCGGGAAGGGCCTCCAAACCCGGATAGAGCGGATGACGGACCCGTGTCCAAAAAGCCAGTTGCATGGTTCAGGTTAGTCCGGCCGGCCGGGGAAATATTTCAACTATTTTCGAGAATTCTTTCGAGATTCTTTCCGAGGATCAAAGCGGCATCGGCGGCGGCAATGCCCAGGTCGAGCAGGACGCGGGTCTGGGCCTCGAAGATCTCGTAGTTCCAGCCGCGCGGGAAGAAGGAGGAATCGGTGCCGAACAGCAGGCGGCGGGCTCCGGCGACGGCCAGCGCGCGGCGGAAGACGGTGCGCAGGTCGAGTTCCTCGTAACGCATCCAGGAGTTGGTACTGGAGGTGTCCAGGTAGACGTTGGGGCAGAGATCGGCCAGCATGAGGGCTTCGCGGAAATAGCCGGCGCCGAAGTGGGGGATGACGAAGGCGGTCTGGGGATGGCGCACGGCGGCGCTGTGCAGGTCGAGCGGGTTGGAAAAGCGCATATCGAAGGCCGCGGGCAGGCCCAGACGGCTGCGCGCGCCCACGGTGAGGACGCCGCAATGGACGAAGATGGCGCATCCCTGGGCGGCGGCCTGATCGATGGCCTGCTGCGCGCGGTCGTCCTGGATGGAATAGCGGTGCATGGCGGGGAAGAAGCAGGCAGCGCGTAGGCCGGGGAGAATGGCGGCGCCGTTCAGCGGGTTGACCATGGCGTAAGCGTAGAAGCGTCCGGGGAAGGCGGCAGCGGCGGCCAGCGCGGATGCCTCGTCGCCGGGCATACTGGCGATCAGGGCTGCGCGAGAGACGCCGTGTTTGTCGAGTTCCGCCGCCCAGACCGCGGCGAGTTCGGCGGGATCTTCGGGCGGAAGCTGCCAGCCGAGCGTGGCCGCGACCTCCTCCGCGCTGGCGCCGCGCTGCGCGGCGAGCGCCTGGAAGAAGGGCAGTGAGAAGAGATGCGTGTGCGCGTCGAAGACGGCGCATTCACCCCAGGGAGTTTGCATCCGGCTTGTTCCAGTGCGTGAGGCCGGCCGCCAGAGCCAGTTGCGTCAGCCCCGCCACGTTATTTACGCCGAGTTTCTTCATCATGGTCTTGCGATAGCTGCGGACGGTTTGCAGACCGAGATCGAGCAGCACGGCGATATCCTTGCTGGTTTTGCCTTCGGCCACGAGCCGCAGCACCTGCAATTCGCGGGGGGAGAGGGTTTCGATGGGGCTGTGGTCGTGCATTTCGAGATCGCCGCGCTGGATGTGGGCCAGCAGCCGGTCGGAGACCTCGGAGCTGAGATACGAACCGCCGCGCGCGACGGTCTTGAGCGCATCCAGCAGTTCGAGGGAGGAGGCTTTTTTGAGGACGAAGGCGCGGGCGCCGGAGCGGATGGCGCTCACCACGGAATTCTCGTCGTCGTACATGGAGAGGATCACCACTTTGGCCTGAGGGCAGTGGCGCAGCAGTTCGCCGGTGGCTTCGAGGCCGTTCATGCCGGGCAGGTTGATATCCATGAGCACGAGATCGGGCTGGCTTTGTCTGCAAACCTGCACGGCATCCGAGCCGTTTTCGGCTTCCCCGACGACCTGGAAGTCGGCGCCGCGCTCGAGGATGGTTTTGATGCCGTCGCGCACCAGCTTGTGATCGTCCACCAACACGATGTTGAAGACCATAGAATCCTTCAGGCTCCGGGAACCGCGGCCCGCACGATCGTCCCCGCGCCATGGCTGCTCCAGATCGAAAGATCCAAACCGGCCTCAGCGGCGTAGTGTTCCATGCTCAGCAGGCCCAAACCGCGGCAGCCACCCGGCGGATCCGCGGGATCGAAGCCGCTCCCGTTGTCGCGGACCTCCAGAAAAGGTCCTGTACGTGTGGACTTTACCGCGATTTCAATTATAGAGCAACTGGCATGTTGTACGGCGTTTTCCGCAGCCTCCTGGGCAATTTGGAAAAGGGCGGGAGCAATTTTCGGATCAATTTTCAAGGTAGCATCCATATTAAAGCGCACGGAACCGGAAAACCGTTCGTGCAGCCGGGCGGTGAGACGCTCGAGGGCGGAGCGGAGGCCGGCGCGTTCGACGGTGGAGGGATTCAACTCGTAGCTGTATTCGCGGACGGCTTCCATGATGCTTTCCAGGAGCTTTTGCGTCTCGGCGATGCGGCCGGAGACGGCGGGCGCCGGACCGGCAACGTCCATGCGAAGCAGATCGAGTTGCAGGCCGAGGGCGGTAAGGTTCTGGCCCAGGCCATCGTGCAGGAAGCGCGCGACGGCGCTGCGCATAAATTCCTGCGCGCGCAGGGCGCCGATCACGGTATAGCGCAGCTCCTGTTCGGCATTATCCCGGGCGGTAATGTCGCGGGCGGAGGCGCCGGTATGCGAGACGGCGCCGTTGAGGCGGATAGGAAAGAGGCTGACGTACCAGATGGAATGGCCGCGGCGTTCGCGGAGGGCGAAGGTCTCGCCTTGGAGGGCGCGGTTATGACGGCCCTGCCAGAGGCGGGCGGTTTCCGGCTTCAGCGCCCCGGCGAGGGTTCGGCCGAGGAGTTCCGGGGCGGACTTGCCGAGGAGCGGGGTGGGATCGCCGAAGATGTGGCAAAAGACGCCCTCCGCGCCGCAGATCCAGTGGCAGCCGGGATTCTGCCGCAGGAACAGTTCGGGAAGGCAGGGCTGTTCGGGCATGTTCTGAATTCAGGGACTAATTTAGCAATTGGCGCGGAACAAGTGGGACGTGGTCGCCGTAAACCAAAGATAGAGGAGGTTGGCGGATGTTTTGCGACCGCTGCGGCACCAGGTTGAATGAAGGGCAGACCTTTTGCCCGTCGTGCGGCAAGGCGATCGGGGCGGGGCCGCCGCTGGCGCCATCCAGGGGCCGGATCGCGGGCCACGTGCGTCTGTTGGGGATCTTCTGGCTGGCGGATGGAGGGCTGCACCTGATCCCGGGGCTTTTCCTGCTGACGTTTTTTCATCAGGGGATGTTGGGTCACTATGTGCCGGGCATTCCGGGGTTTGTGTTCGGCATCGTGCACCTGATGGGGCTGGCGCTGGTAGCAGGCTCGGTGCTGGCGCTGGTGGCGGGCTGGGGTTTGCTGGACCGGCAGCCGTGGGCGCGCATGCTGGTGATCGTGCTGGGGATTTTGAATTTGTTGAACGTGCCGTTCGGGACGGCGTTGGGGATCTATACGCTTTGGGTGCTGCTGCCGGCGGAATCGGAGGAGGAGTACCGGCGGCTGGGACGGGTGGCGTAAGAACCGGCGGAGAGGGCGAAGCCCGCGTTACCGCGAAAAGGTCGCACGGAGCCCCGTCGACAGGATGAAGTCGTTGCGCTGAAGCCCGAAAACGGGATTGCTGAGGAACAGGTCGGTCACGGTAATGTGCCAACCGAGCCATTTCCGGAGCGTGGTCACGGTGCCGAAATTGAAGGTGAAGCGGTATTGGCCCGTGTAGGTGAGATTGGGAAAGAACTGGAAGGACTGGGTCACCGTGGTGAGTCCCGAAAGCTTGTAGGACAGGTCGTCCCCGAAATTGGCCTCACCCGAATTGCGGACCAGGTTTTGCTCGAAACCTTCACGTTCGTAGTCGCCGCCCACGGTCAGTGCAAGGTTCGTCGTGTTGTTTTTCACGGCGTTGACGCCCACTCCGCCGCCCGCCACGAATCGCAGGTTCAGGTCCTGGAAGCGGTCGTGGTCATATTCGTTCAGCGTGCTCAGGAAGAAGCGCGGTGTGAGATTGCGGTTGTACGTCCACCCGCCGATGATGGCGCTGGCGGTGGCGGCCGTGATACCGCTCAGCCGCGCATTCGAATAGATCTGACTGAAATAGACGTTGATCTTGTCGTTCAGCGTGGTACGGGTGGCATTGGCCGCGTTGGTCAGGGTGTCGGTATAGGCGTTGCCGCGGGCCAATGCCAAGCCCACGTCGTAGTATCCGCTCCAGAGTTGTGTGATCTTGGGATGTTGCATCCGTTCCCAGGCCTGCTGCTGGGCGGCGTTGCGCAGCGCGTCGATGTCCGCGAGCGGAGCGGTTTGCGGCCCCGAGGGTGTGGCCACTTCGAGGGTGTTGCCGCTGGTCGCCAGGGTTCCCAAAACCATTTGGCCATTCGGCATCACCACGGTGAGCGGCTGGGTGGAACGGATGCTTTTGACGGCCTTCCAGGGCATGGTGACCTCGCCCAGAAACTCGCTCTTGATGGTGAGCTTGCCGTCTTCTTTCTTGACGATCTCGCCGGTAATGGTGTCGCCATTGACCAGCACGACCTGGTCAGGGGGTGGTGGCGGGGGCGCTGGCGTTTGCGTCAATGCCAGGGCGGGGAAGAAAAGGAGAGGCAGGTAGCGGAGTTGCGAGCGCGGCATATCCGAACATTATCCTACGGAGCCGCGGGTCCGTTCACGAAAACACATCCCCGCTTGAGTGCGTTCCCGTACGTCGGGCGCGCCCTACTGATGGGAAGAGTACTGCTGCTGTGGCGGATTGAGCTTGATGTCGATGGTCTTTTGCTCTTGGGTAACGTCGAAGATCCGGCCGAAGGTCTGGTAGCCGTGGGCGATCACCTGGACCCGAATCTTGCCCTGCGGAATCTCCGGGATGGTGGCACGGCCCTGCTGGTTTGTGCGCAACTCGTAGGAGGTGCGAACAGCCTTGCCGAGCTTGATAATGGAGTGCCCTTCGACGAACCGCACGACGACGCTGGCACGGTCGATCGGCCGGCCCGAATTGGTAGTCACGACGATATCCAGCTTGGTCATTGGGACGGCAGCGCCAGCCGCGAGGGCAAACAGAAGCAGGGCGGGAATGGCCAGCGCGCGAACAAAAAATCCCCACGTATGCATATTCCGATTATACGCGCGTGCGGGGTGGGCTCCCGCTCACGGTCCCGGTGTGGCAGGGTTCCGCGAGGGCGCCATGTTAAAATGAAGGTGTAGTACCCGCCATAGGGCTTCCAATTTGGGGGCGCACCGGATTCGACGGGATTGAATCGTGGTGGGGAGGCGTGCCGGGTTCCGAGCTCCCGTAAAACGATCGGGAAACCATAACTGCCAATACGCAGTTTGCATACGCTGCCTAATTGATTAGGTAGCCGCTCCAGCCGTTGAGCCCGCGCGGCGGCCAGTGAGCGTCATCCAGCGGGATAGGCCAAAGGCTTCGGTCCGGAGCCGGCGGCTGAGACTCAATCGGGCTAGGCGGCCGCCGCTCTCGCCGGTTCTGAAGCGGTTCGCCGAAATTTCCGAGCCGGCTACGCACGTAGGCTCTCTATTGCGAGCTTTCTCGGACGGGGGTTCAATTCCCCCCGCCTCCACCAAAACCCCACATTGCCGCATCCGCGGCCGCAATTCTCGCGAGAACCGTTTATCGATAATCGTTGACAGACGGACCCGGCCGGTATAGAATCGACACACAACGATCATGAAAACGCCCCGCACCCTGCAACTGCCCCGCTTCCACACCCAGGTAATCGGATCCCTGCCGCGGCCCCAAGCGGTGCGCGACCTGCTGGCGCGGCGCGGCGAAATGGATCCCGAGCGCTACCAGGCCGCGCTGGACGACATGGTGCGCTTTGCGATCCGCGTGCAGGAGCAGGCCGGCATCGACGTAATCAGCGACGGCGAATGGCGTCGCATCCAATACGTCGACGAGTTTCTCGACCGCATCGGCGGGTTCGAGCCGCGCCGCCGGTACGAACACGCCGGCGAGGTGAAGTACGCCAGGGTGGCGGTACGGCGCATCGAGCCGCACGAGCCGGTGTTTGCGCGCGACGCCGCTTTTCTGCGCGCCAACACCGCGCGCTGCACGAAGTTCGCGCTGCCCGGTCCGTTCCTCATCGCCATCCGCTATTGGCATGCCGATTACAGCGCGGGCGCTTATCCGACGTACGAGCACCTCATGGAGCACCTCACGGAGATCCTGGCGCAGGAGGCGCGGGCCATCGCGGCGGCCGGCATCGACGTAATTCAGATCGACGATCCGGCCCTGACCTACTTCTGCGACCGCCGCCTGATGTCGGGCGACGGCACGCACGACGAGCGTCTGCGCCGGGGGTGGGACCCGGACCGGCAGTTTCCCGCGGCGGTGGCTGCGCTCAACGGCATTATCGAGGGGCTACCGGCGGAAGTACACCTGCACTGCTGCCACAGCGTATACAAGCGGCGCAGCGACGTGGCGGGCGATTACAAGCCGATCCTGCCGCGCCTGCGAGGCGCCCGGATAGACCGGGTCAACCTGGAGTTTGCGTACCAGGGGACCGGCGATCCCAGCGACCTGGCGCTGGCGCCGGCGCACCTGGGGGTTGGGATGGGGGTGGTGGACGTACGGACCGAGGCGCCGCAGACGGTGGAGCAGATCGCGGCGTTGGGCGCGGCCGGCGTCCGCGCAATCGGAGCGGAGCGCATCGCGCTCAACCCCGATTGCGGCTTTGCGCCGAATTCGGCCGAGCCACCCTCGATCGACGAAGCATACGAAAAACTCAAGCGGCTGAGCGCGGCGGCGGAGCGGCTGCGGGCGCAGTTCCCGGCTTCCACGCCGGCAATCGCGGTGCCGTGAGGCGGTTATGGCGGACTTGAGGCTGGAACCTATTCAAAGCGGATCGCGCGGCACGCTGGTGAGCGACGTAGTGCGCGAGGCCATTTATTCGGGCCGCTTCCAACCGGGCGAAGCGATCCGCGAGATGCAGTTGGCGCGCGAGTTGCGTGTGAGCCAGACCACCGTGCGGGAGGCGCTGCTGCAACTCGAGCACGCCGGCCTGGTGGTGCGGGAGGCCAACCACGGCACGCGCGTGACGAGCCTGTCCGAGGAGGAGATCCGGGACCGCGTGGCCATACGGCTGATGCTCGAGACCAGCGCCGCGGCCGATGCCGCGCGCCGCATCACGCCGGCACAATTGGCCGAGCTGGAGTCGCACATGAACCAGATCGCCGCGGCCGTGCGCCGTAACGAGTATTACGAGGCCGCGCAGGCGGACCTGGCCTTTCATCGCACGATCTGGGGCGCTTGCGGCAACCAGATGCTAGTGCGGATGCTGGACCAGCTCACCGCGCCGCTGTTCGCGTTTGTTAGCATGCGGCAGAGCACCGACGTGGCCGACCTGCGTCGGCGTGTCCGCAGTCACGAGCCGATTTTTGCAGCGCTTCGCTCGGGCCGCGCCGCCGCGGCCCGCAAAGCGCTGCGGGAACACTTGACGAGTTCGTATGAGCAATTTTTGAGGGGGACGCATGAGAGGAACAGCTCTAGCGATTAGCGCCGTTTTCCTGCTGGGAACGGTTGTGCCGCGGCTGGAAGGACAGGCGCAACGATCCATCATCCAGGGCCGGGTAACCGATCCCAGTGGCGCGCCGATTGCCGGCGCCAACGTGCGGGTGGTACAGACATCCACCAACGTGGTACGCGAGACGAAAACCAACGACGCCGGGCGCTACGAAGTGCCGGGCCTGTTCCCGGATGTTTACCGGATCGAGGCCAGCCATCCGGGCTTCGAGACCGCCATCGTCGACAAAGTAGCCGTGAGCAGCGGCCGCACCGTGGAAGTGGACCTGAAGGCCCAGGTAGGCACGGTGCAGCAATCGGTTACGGTCGTGGCGAACAAGGAACTTCTCGATGTGTCGGACGCCGACGTGAACACCGTGATCGGCGCCCGCAAAGTTTCGGACCTGCCGATCGGACAGGGAAACGCGACCTACCTGATGCTGATGTTGCCGGGGGCCGATTCGGCGTCGTCGAACGGCCGCGGCGGGTCGGGCATGGACGTGCAGCCGCTCCAGCGCCAGGGCACTTCGCAGACCCGCTTCGACGGTTCGCCGCAGGGGACCACGGAGTACACGCTGGACGGCACGCCCAACACCCAGCGCGGGAATAGCCTGCCCGGCGGCGGCGTGTCTTTCAACCCGGACACGGAAGTCGTGCAGGAGGTGCGCGTCCAGACCAGCAGCTTCGATGCCAGCGTGGGCCACACCGGCGGTGCTACGGTGGATCTGGTGCTGAAGGCTGGAACCAATCAATATCACGGCGGCGCCGATGCGTTCGTGCGGGACGCAACCTGGAATGCCAATTCCTGGTCGGCGAATCGCGGCGGTGTGCCGCGGCAGAATTTTACCTATCGCCGCTGGTCGTTCGACGGCGGCGGTCCGGTCAACCTGGGTAAGCTCTATCACGGCAAGAACAAGACGTTTTTCTATTACGGATTCGAGGACTGGAGTTCACTCAGTCCCAATCCGGCGACCTTCGTGACCGTGCCGACGGCCGCGGAACTGACAGGCAACTTCTCATCGCTCCTGAATCTGGGCTCGCGCTATCAGCTCTACGACCCGAGCACCGCCATCGCGGCCGCAAATGGCCGCATCGAGCGTGCGCCGTTCGCGGGCAACATCATTCCGGCCAGCCGCATCGATCCGGTCGCCGGTGCGCTATCCAAGCTATGGCCGGCTCCGAACGCGCCGGGCACGGCCGACGGCGAATTGAATTTCAGCTACCTCAACGCGCCCCAGCCGCGCACCTACTGGGCTTCCACGCTGCGCGTGGATCATAACCTGAACGCCAGTAACAAGCTCTTCGGGCGCATGGTCATATCCGACACCGGAATTCCCTATGACACGCTCTTCGGCCGGACCGATATTCCCGGCCTGGACCTTTCCGGGCGCAACCGGGACGGGGCACTCAGCGATGTGTGGACCATCAGCCCGAGCTTTATCGGCGACTTCCGCGTTGCCGACACGCGCTTTCACTGGGACAATACTTCGATTGGCACGGGAATACCGTACAGCCAGTTCGGCCTGGGAGCCCTCTCGAACCTGCTGAACACCAGCATCATCGGGTTGCCGGCAGTTTCGGTGGCGGGCTATGCCGGGTTCCAGAACTCGGCCGGGTCGCGGGATGTCTCAGAGATCCGCAGTGCCGCCGCCCACTTCACCAAGGTCGCCGGCAACCATAGCCTGAAGTTCGGCTCGGACCTGCGCTGGTACATCGACGACCGCGGAACACAGGATTCCGCGCACCTCAACTTCGCCAATTCCTACAGCATTGGTCCGTTCGACAACTCGCCGGCGCCCCCGATCGGCGCCGGGCTGGCGGACTTTCTGCTCGGCCGCTTCACTTCGTCAAATATCGTTCAGCCGTCGAAGGCCGCCAATCTTTCGACCTACCAGGGACTCTACTTTCAAGACGACTGGCGGATCAAGCCGCGCCTTACCCTGAATTTCGGCGTGCGCTATGAACGCGAAGGCGCGCCCACCGAGCGCTACAACCGGGCTTTGGCGGGCTTTGCCTTGGGCGCCACCAATCCGATCGCGGCGCAGGCACAGGCTGCCTACGCCCTCAACCCCATCCCGGAAATTTCCCCGTCCAATTTCCTCGTGAACGGCGGCGTGCTGTTCGCCGGGGTCAACGGCGATCCGCGAACCATCTACAATACCGATAACACCAACTTCGCGCCGCGCGTGGCCCTCGCATGGGAGGCGACCAACAATACCGTGGTGCGCGCGGGATACGGCATCTTCTACGTTCCGTATGGGCAGCGCTTTCTCGCCAACCAGGGAGGCGTCCCCGGTTTCGATGCCAACACTCTGGCCTTCTCCACTCCCGACAACGGCCTGACCTTCAATCGCACGTTGTCGAATATGTACCCCGGCGGGTTGAGCGTGCCCACCGGATCGGCGCTGGGCCTGGCCACCTATCTTGGACAGAACCTGAGCCTCCAGCCATTCGGCAATAATCCCAACGCATATAACCAGCGCTGGGAATTTTCGATACAGCACCGCTTCGGATCGAATTACCAGTTCGAGGCGCGCTACATCGGCAACCACACCGTCGGCATGCCCATCGTCCGCAATTTGAACGCGCTGCCCGACGCCTACCCGAGCACTTCCCCGGTGCGCGACAACACGGTGATCAACAACCTCACCCAACTCGTCCCCAATCCGTTCTACGGCATCCCGGGCGTGGCCGGCACGATCGGCACCTCGAAAACCATCCAAACCCAGCAATTGCTCCTGCCCTATCCGGAGTTCGGCAACATCAATTACTACACCCAGCAGGGCTATAGCAACTACAATGCCCTCCAGGTGGAACTGGAGCGCAGCATGAGCAACGGGCTCACGCTGCAAACGTCCTACACCTGGTCGAAAACGATCGACGGACTGGCGCCCCTGAACCAGGGCGACCCGGTACCCGAGCGGGTCATCTCCGCTTTCGACCGGCCAAACATCTTCCGGTTTATGGCGCTTTACGAGCTGCCGTTCGGTACGGGGCGGCACTTCGGTTCCACGCTCCCCACCGTGCCGCGGCTGCTCATCAGCGGATGGCAGGTTGAGGGAATGACCTTCATCCAGAGCGGGACACCACTGCCTTGGGGCGACGTGCTGTTCAACGGCAACATCGCCGATATTCCCGTCGCGAGCCAGAGCCCCGATCAGATGTTCAACGTGAACGCCGGGTTTGACCGCAACCCCAAAGACCAGCTCTTGTATAACCTGCGCACCTTCCCGAGCTACCTATCGGGAATCCGCAGCAACACCGAAACCGACACGGACTTCTCCGTCATCAAAAACACCGCCCTAAAAGAGGGCTTGACGCTACAGTTCCGTGCCGAAGGGTACAACCTCTTCAACCAGCACTTCTTCACCACCGCGAACACCACCCCCACCAACACGGCATTTGGCACCACGCAGACGGCTTCCAGCCCGCGCTCGGTGCAGCTCGGCTTCCGCATCATGTTTTAAGGCCATGTGGAGCCGGCGCACATTTCTGAAGACTGCCGCGGCCGTTCCGCTGGGCGTCCTCTCGGCCGCCCCGGCGCCCATCGACGTGGGGGGGCGCAAGCAACTCTTCATCGACGGGCGCTTTATTGCGCGATCGCGAGGCATTACGCTCACCTTGCACCCGCCCCGCAAGGCCGGGGCGGTGATGCTGCCGGAAGCGCCGTGGGAGCGGGACTACATCGGCGCTTACCTCTCCGTCATCGAGCACGATGGCGCGCTCAAGATGTGGTACATGAGCGGCGCGGGAAAGGGCGACCCGCACCTGTGCTATGCCACCTCCTCCGATGGCGTCCGCTGGGAACGCCCCGATCTGGGACAGGTGGAGTTTCAAGGTTCGCGGCGCAACAACATCGTCCTGGCGCGCTTTCGCGAAGGCGCCGTGGTGCTCGATCCGGGCGCTCCCGCCGAACAGCGCTTCAAGACCCTAGAGGCCTTCGGCGGGTCGAGCCCGAGCGCGCTGGGCACCTCGAGCAGCGGGGCCCTCATGCTCATGAGCTCGCCCGACGGCATCCGGTGGGGGCACGAATGCGAGGTTCTGCCGTTCCATCCGGATACCATGAACGTCCTGCTCTGGGACGCGCGCATTGGCAAGTATGTGGCTTATCTGCGCGGCTGGAATCCGCTGCGCGTGGTGGTCCGCACCGAAATTCCGCGCGGCCGCCTCTTCCAGACCTGGCCCTACACGCCTTCGCCCAAGCCGTACTTTCTGTGGAGCTTTCTGAAGGGCAACTGGCCCGCAGCCATCCGGACCGAACTGCCCACCGTGATTGCCGCCGATAATCGCGATCCCGCCGCCAGCGACATATACACGCCCAACGTCCAGGTCTATCCCTGGGCGGAGGACGTTTACGTGGCCTTCCCGTCGCTCTTCCGGCACACCGCGCCCCCGGGCAGCGAGCGGGTGCCCATGAACGGCGTTCTGGATGTGCAGTTCGCTTCCAGCCGCGACGGCATCCACTTCGATCGCACCCAACGCGAGCCGTACGCGCGCATGGGGCTCCCGGGCGAACCCGACCAGCGCGGCGTGTACGTGGGGCTTGGGATGATCCGCCGCGGTGATGAAATCTGGCAATACTACGGCGGCCACGCCGCCGACCACAACGCGACCGAGCGTGCCGCCACCGCCATCATGCGGCTGGTCCAGCGGCTCGACGGGTTCGTGGCGGCCGAAGCCGGAACGGACGAAGGCGAGATCGTCACGCCGTTGCTGCGTTTCGAGGGCACGCGGTTGGAACTGAACGCCGACACCTCCGCGGCAGGCACCGCGCGGGTGGAGTTGCTGGACGCGAGCGGCGTTCCGGTGCCCGGCTTCGAGTTGCGGAACTGCGCACCAGTGATCGCCAACGACGTGGCGCACCCGGTAACCTGGGTTGGCAATCCGGACCTGGCGCGATTCCAGGGGCCGCCGGTCGCCCTGCGTTTCCGCCTGCGCAATGCGCGGCTGTACGCATTCCAATTCCGGTCCGAGGCGGCGGCGTGAGCACCGATCTGGCGGCTTATGTCGGCGAGCACCGCGAGAGCCTGGCGCAACTGGCGGCGGAACTCGTGCGGATCCCCTCGGAAAACCGCCCGCCCGTTGGCGCCGAGCGTGCCTGCCAGGAGTGGATCGCGGCGCGCCTCGATGGGCTGGGGTGGGAAGTGGATCTCTACGGTCTGGATGAGGTCCCCGGTCTCAACCAGCACCCGCTCTTCTGGCCCGGGCGCGATTACACCGGCCGGCCCAACGTGGGAGCGCGCCGCCGCGGCGCCGGAGGCGGGCGCTCGCTGCTGCTGAGCGGCCACATCGACACGGTCCCGCGCGGCGAAGCGGCCTGGACGCACGATCCTTTCGGCGCCGGCAGCACGGATGGCCGCCTCTACGGGCGCGGTGCGCTGGACATGAAGGCCGGCGTGGCCACCGCGCTGTTCGTAGCGGAAGCTCTCGACCGCCTGAACCTCCGACTCGACGGCGATTTACTAATCGAAAGCGTGGTGGACGAGGAGTTCGGCGGCGTCAACGGCACGCTGGCCGGACGCCTGCGGGGCTTCAACGCGGACGCGGCCATCATCGGCGAACCCACCGGCCTGCGCATCTGCCCGGCGCAGCGCGGCGGCCGCCTGGCGCACCTCACGTTCCGCGCGCCGGGAGATATTTTCGGCGACGAGCAGGCGCCCGGCGCGATCGACCAGGTGCGCTGCTTTCTCGACGAGTTGCCGCGCTTCGCCGAGGTCCGCCAGCGGCGCGCCCCCATCCATCCGCTTTATGCGCACTTGAGAGAGCGCGCGCCGGTTTCCGTCACCCGCATTTCGACCGCGTCCTGGGGCACGTCGGAACCGATCGCCGTTCCGCTCTCGTGCCGCTTCGAACTCTACTGGCAGGCGGTCCCGGGCGAAACGCAGCAGGATGTGGAAAACGATTTCACCGAGTGGTTCGACGCACTCATCACGGCCCATCCGAGGTTGTTTGCGGTGCGCCCGGAACTGGTGTATCCCATCCGCTGGCTGCCGGGCTCGGCGCTCGCCCCCGAAGAGCCGCTGGTTGCGGAACTGGCCGCCTGCGCTCACGAAGCGCTCGACTGCCCGCCGCCGATCCAGGGCATCGAGGCGCCTTGCGACATGTTCGTCTTTCACCAGGCATTCGGGACGCCGGCGGTGCTGTGGGGCGCGCGCGGCGCCAACGCCCATGCGCCCGACGAATACGTCGAGTTGGATTCGCTGGCGGCCGCCGCCGAGGTGCTGCTGCGCTTCGTCTGCCAGTGGTGCGGGGTGGCGTCATGAC
>JAJYLS010000341.1 GCA_021787555.1 Acidobacteriota bacterium
TCTCCAGGCAGTCGCGCTGGCTGTAGCAGACCCCCTCGATCAGCGCCCGGATCAGATCCGCGCGCCTGTGGCTGGCAGTCAGCCCCACCCAGCCCCCACGCGCTGTAGCGTCGAGGTGCGGCGTGCGCTCGCCCATCAGGTACGGCAGCCAGAACAGACCCTGCGCGCCCACGGGCGATTGCGCCGCCTCTTGCATGAGCGCGTCATAATCCGTTCCGGCCGCGAGTTGGTTGCGGAACCATTGCAGGCTCAGCCCCGCGCCTTGCGTCACGCCCATCACGTGCCACTTGCCGCGCACCGCGTGGCAGAACGTGTGGACGCGCCCGGCGGGATCGTAAGCCGGCTTCTCCATGTGGGCGAAGACCACCCCGGAGGTGCCCAGCGTGCACGAGACGATGCCCGCTTCGACAATGCCGTTGCCCACCGCGCTCGAAGCCTGGTCGCCGCCGCCGCCCACCACCGGCGTGTCCGCGGCTAGGCCGGTCAGCTCCGCCACGCGCGGCGTGATTCGTCCGCTGACCTCGCTCGATTCGCGGCACTCCGGCAGGATGCCGCGGTCCAGCCCCAGCGCGTCCATCATTTCGAACGACCAGCGCCGCTTCACCACGTCGAAGACCGCGGTGCCCGAGGCGTCGGAAACTTCCGAGGCGAATTCGCCGGTCAGGCGGTAGCGCACGTAGTCTTTCGGCAGGAGCATCCTGCGCACGCGGTCGAAATTGTGCGGCTCGTTGTCGCGCACCCACAGCAGCTTGGGAAGCGTGAAACCGGTGAGCACGGGATTGGCGATCCATTCCAGCACGCGCGTGCGGCCGACCTTGGCATTCACCGCGTCCACCTGCCGCTGGCTGCGCTGGTCGCACCAGATGAGCGAGGGCCGGATCACCTGGCCGGCACCATCGAGGATCACCAGGCCGTGCATCTGGCCCGAGAGCCCCACGCCTTTCACCTCGGCGCCGGAGACGCCCGCCTGCCGGAGCGCGCCGCGGATGGCTTCCACCGCCGCGTCCCACCAGTTTTCCGGCCGCTGCTCGGCCCACAGCGGACGTTCCATCCGCATGTCTTCATGAGGGGCGGTCACGCCCGCGCGGATGCGCCCGCGCGCATCCACCAGCAGGGCGCGCGAACCGCCCGTGCCGATATCGATTCCAAGCCACATAAGAAGTCGTCAGTTATCAGTTTTCAGCGAACCGGCTGCTGACAGTAGATATACCATAAGGGTTCAGCGATGGAACTTGAAATCTCTTCCAAATTTCGCCCGCCGCTCGATCCCGATTTCCTGCCGGCTTCGCTTTGGAACCGCGCGTATGGCGCGGCAGTGAGGCAAAGCGGCGGCGGCTCGAAGCTGGCTATCGCGCTGGAGCGCGCCGATGGCGCGGTCTCGGTGTTCCGAACCTCCATCCTGCCGCACGCGGGCGCCAATGCCGGATTAAACCAGCGCTACGCCGAGCGGCTGCTGAAGTATCTGCTGTGGCAGAAGGGCGGGTTTCGCGTGACCGTCGGCGGCGATCCGCGCATTGCGGATTACCTCCGCGGGGTTTACTCGCCGAAGGGCGCGCGCGCCTTCGACTACCAGTTCATGGGCGAGCGGGTCTACGGGCGCCCCATGGAGTTTGCGAGCGCGGCTTTCGATGCGGTGCCGGCGGAAACCGAATCCGCCGCGCCGCTGGGCCGCCACCTCGAAGGCTACCGCATCGGGTTCGATCTGGGGGCGAGCGACCGGAAGTGCGCCGCGGTGGTCAACGGCGAAGTGGTGTTCAGCGACGAGACGCCATGGAACCCGAGCAAGCAATCCGATCCCCAGTACCACTTCGACGGCATCGACGATTCGCTGCGGCGCGCCGCCGCGCACCTGCCGCGCGTGGACGCCATCGGCGGCAGTGCCGCGGGAGTCTATGTGGCCAACGAGGCGCGCGTCGGATCGCTCTATCGCGGCGTGCCACCCGAGCTTTTCGAAACCCGCATCCGCCGCCTGTTTTTCGATCTGCAAACCGTCTGGAACGGCATTCCTTTCGAGGTGGTGAACGATGGCGAGGTCACTGCGCTGGCCGGCTCGATGGCGCTCAACGACAACGCCGTGCTCGGCATCGCCATGGGCAGCAGCCTGGCGGCGGGGTTTGTCACGCCCCAGGGCAGCATCACCACCTGGCTGAACGAGCTGGCTTTCGTGCCGGTGGATTATCGCCAGAACGCGCCGGTGGATGAATGGTCCGGCGACGCAGGCGTGGGCGCGCAATATTTTTCGCAGCAGGCCGCCGGGCGGCTTCTGGCGCCAGCGGGCATCGATCTGCCCAAGGACATGCCGCTGCCGGTGAAGCTGGAAGAGGTGCAGAAGCTGATGGCCGCGGGCGACGGCCGCGCGCGCAAAATCTACGAGACCATCGGCGTATTTTTCGGCTACAATATCGCGACCTACGCCGATTTTTACAAGCTGCGCAACTTGCTGGTGCTGGGCCGCGTGATGTCGGGTGCCGGCGGCGACCTGATCCTTTCCACGGCGCGCCAGGTGCTCGAAGCCGAGTTCCCGGAGGTCGCCGAGCGCATCCGCTTCCACATTCCCGGCGAAAAGGAAAAGCGTCACGGGCAGGCCATCGCCGCGGCCAGCCTGCCGGCAATTCAATCCAAGGAGAAAGCTCATGCGGTTTCATAAATCCAATACCGATCTCTTCGTTCCCGACGGCACGGCGCCGGAAGCGGCGCTGGCGCGCACCACGCACCTGTGCATTTCCGCGCACCAGGACGATATCGAAATCATGGCCTACCACGGCATTGCCGAATGCTTCGGCCGCAAGGACAAGTGGTTCACGGGCGTGGTGACGACCAATGGCGCGGGCAGCCCGCGCTCGGGAATTTACAGCGACTACACGGACGAGGAAATGCAGAAGGTGCGTCTGGTGGAGCAGCGCAAGGCCGCTTACGTGGGCGACTATGCCTGCCAGATCCAGCTCGGGTTCACCAGTTCGGAGGTGAAGAACCCGCGCGAAACCGCGATGGTGGAGGACCTGGCGCAGATCCTGCGTGCCGCGCGGCCGGAATTCGTCTACCTGCACAATCCCGCCGATAAGCACGATACGCACGTGGCCGTGACGGTGCGCGCGATCGCCGCATTGCGCAAGGTGCGGGGCGAGGTGCAGCCGAAGAAGGTGTACGGCTGCGAGGTGTGGCGCGATCTCGATTGGCTGCCGGACGAAGCCAAGCAGGCGCTTCCGGTTTCGGCGCGCTCCAATATCGCCGCGGCGCTGGTGGGCGTATTCGATTCGCAGGTGACCGGCGGCAAGCGCTACGATCTGGCCACCGCCGGACGCCGCCTGGCCCACGCCACGTATTTCGCTTCACACGCCACCGACGTGGAAACCGCCCTGACCTTTGCCATGGACCTGACGCCGCTGGTGGAAAAGCCGGAGCTTTCGGTGGCGGATTACGTGGCCGGGTTCATCGACGCCTTCCGCGCGGACGTGCAGAGGCGGCTCGGGGCGGGTGTACAATCCTCTTCATGACCTCCGAACAAGCTGTCTTTCTGCTGAAGGAAATCTACCTTCCGCAAATCGAGATTGAACACGCGAAAACGCGCCGCGTCATCGAGGCTGTTCCCGCCGCGCAGGTCGGCTGGAAGCCGGATGCCAAGTCCATGGGCGCACTCGAATTGGCCTGGCACATCGTCTCCGCGGAGTGCATGTTCCTCAACGCCGTCGCCAACGGGAAATTCGATTCCGAGGGCGGCTGCCGCGAGTCCATCAAGACTCCGGCCGATGTGCTTCGCTGGGACGAGGAGAATTTCCCGAAGGCCGTCGAGCGCCTGCGCCAGGCCAAAGCCGCCGACCTGATGAAGGACCTCGATTTCCACGGCAAGTTCACCCTTCCCGCGGTGAGCTATGCCGCGATTGGGGTGAACCACTCGATCCATCACCGCGGCCAGCTTTCCGTCTATCTCCGGCCCATGGGATCGAAGGTGCCCGGCATCTACGGACCCAGCGCCGACGAGCCCATCCAGGTGCCCGCGGGCGGTGCGGCCTGATACCTACACCGCTGCGTCGATCAGTTCCCAGGCGCGGCCGATGTGCCGTCCAGTGGTCTGGTAGTTTCCGACCGCCAGGTGCAGCGTGTATTTGCCGTTCAGCACCGTCCCGGAGATGAAGATATCTCCGCTGGCGTTGACGCGCTCCAGGATGCGCCGGTTGTCTTCGTCGCTGCCTTTGTAGCGGAAGCAGACCACGGAAAACGGCACGGGCGCGGCCAGTTCGAAGCGGTCGGAAGCGTCGACTCTGCGCGCGAATTCCTGCGCCAGCCGGACATGCTCGCGGATCATGTCGACGATTCCCTCGCGCCCGTACGCCCGCAGCACGAACCATAGCTTCAGCGCGCGGAAGCGGCGGCCCATGGGGATGCAGTAATCCATGAAGTTCAGCGTGCGGGGGCCTTCGGGCGCAGGCAAGTAGACTCCCGTTGCGGAAAGCGCGGCGCGCAGCACGTCGGGCCGCCGCGTATAGAACACGCTGCAATCCATGGGCGTGAGCATCCACTTGTGCGGATTGGTGACGAACGAATCGGCGCGCTCGCAGCCGGCAATGGCCCAGCGAAATTCGGGCACGATGGCAGCGGCGCCGGCATAGGCCGCATCCACGTGCAGCCAGATGCCGTGGCGCCCGCAGATATCCGCGATGGCCGGGACCGGATCGACGCTGGTGGTCGAGGTGGTTCCCACGGTCGCGGTGACGCAGCAGGGGCGCAGGCCGGCGGCGAGGTCGCGCTCGATCATCTCGCCGAGCGCGTCCGCGCGCATGCGGAACTCGCTATCCACCGGCACGCGGCGGACATACTCCTGGCCGAAGCCGAGCGCCAGCGCGCCCTTCTCGGGCGACAGGTGGGCCTGCTCGGAGGCGTACGCCGTCAGCCCGCGCGATGCGCCGCGGGTGCGGGTTTCGGGATCGGCGGCGTGGCGCGCGGCGAGGATCGCATGCAGCGTGCTGGTGGAGGCGGTGTCGTGGATCGTCCCGAACCAGTCGTCCGGCAGGCCGCTCCAGCGCCGCAGCCACCCGAGCGCTACCTGCTCCAGTTCGGTGACCGCGGGCGAGGTCTTCCACAGCATGCCGTTGCCGTTCAGCGCGGCGGCGAGCAGTTCGCCGAGGATCGCCTCCGGCGGGGACGAGTTGGCGAAGTACGCCAGGAAGCCCGGGTGGTTCCAATGCGTCGAGGCTGGCACGATGAGCCGCTCGAAATCGGCGAGGATCTTTTCCATCGGCTCGCCCTGCTCCGGGCCGCACGCCGGCAGCGCATCGACGAGTTGTCCGGGCTTGAGCGGCGGAACCACGGGATAGCGCCCGGGATTCGCGAGGTATTCGGCGATCCAATCGACCGCCTGGTGGCCATAGCGGCGAAACTCTTCTGGACTCATGTTAGCGGATGGTGACCGTGCCGGTGGCGCGCAGCTTCGCGGCCGCATCGGGCGGAACCTTCCAGTTTCGATCAAACCGGCCCTCCGCCACAACATTGG
>JAJYLS010000342.1 GCA_021787555.1 Acidobacteriota bacterium
ACCCGGGAGATTGTCAGCGCCCACAGTCCGGATTCCGACGATGCATTTATGTTTTACGGCCTGGCGACGAAGAAGGTCCGCTCGCCCAGGGTGACTTTCCGGCACGTGCTGGAAGACATCGAGACGCTCAACCGCAAGGCCACGGAGGGCCTCTACGAGCTGAGCGCAATTTCCTATCACGCTTACCCCTACGTGGCCGATCGTTACGTGCTGATGGCCAGCGGATCGAGCATCGGCGACGGTTACGGCCCGATGATCATCGCCACGCGGCCCATGGAACCGGAGGAGGTGAAGGGCAAGCGCATCGCGGTTCCCGGGACACTCACCACCGCGTACCTGGCCTGTAAACTGTTCCAGCCGGATTTCGAAGCCGTGCCTACGCCGTTCGACAAGATCACCAGCGCGGTGCGCGAGCGCGCGGTGGATGCGGGCCTGATCATTCACGAAGCGCAACTCACCTTCGACCGCGAAGGTTTTCACCGCATCGTGGATTTGGGCCGCTGGTTCAAGAGCACCTGGGAATTGCCGCTGCCCCTGGGCGGGAACGTGCTGCTGCGGTCGCTGGACCGCGAGATCCAGAGCGAATGCTGCCGCCTCATGCGCGACAGCATCCAGTATGCGCTGGACAACCACGACGAAGCGCTGGAGTACGCCATGCAGTTCGCGCGCGATCTGGAGCCGCGGCTGGCGGAGAAATTCGTGGGGATGTACGTGAACCACTACACGCTGGATGCCGGCGAGGTGGTGCCCAAGGCGGCGCAGAAGCTGCTCGACCTGGGCTTCGAGGCGGGTGTCATTCCGAAACGCGTGGAAGTGGAATTCGTGAGATAGGCCGCGCCTCAGGCGGGCCGCGGTCCGCGCTTTTCCGCCAATTGGTTGTAAAGCACGGCCACCAGAGCGCCTCCTACCGCACCGTCGACGATTCCATACCCCGTTCCGACCAGTATGTCAGGCCAGCGTTTGCGAATTGTGAAAACCGGGGTAGACTGTTTTCATTATCGATCCGGCTCCCCCCTACGTCCGGAAGCGCTCGTCGATTTCGACCTGGTAGCCGGCCACCAGCCTGTTCGTCTCGTTGGCCATCCCGACCACGGCCATCAATTCCGCGAACATCTGGTCGCTCATGCCCGCTTTGCGCGCCGCCGCGGTGTGCGAAGCGATGCAGTAGGGGCACTGGTTGGTCACGCTGACGGCGACGTAGATCATTTGTTTCACCACGGGGTCCAGCGCGCCCGGGGCCATGATCTGCTTGATGCTTTCCCAAGTGCGGCGCAGGGTGGCGGGGTCGTGCGCCAGCGCCTTCCAGAAATTATTGATCCAGTCGGTCTTGCGGGTGGCCATGATGTCGTCATAGACGGCCCGCACTTCCGGGCTGGCGTCGGGATATTCCACGTATCCGAGAGTGGCCATGTGCCGATTATCGCTTATCGCCTGCGCCGCGGAGCATGGCGGCCTGGCGTTCCTGTAACTCTTCCGGCGTAAGATCTTCCTGGTGCGAAGCGATGGCCCAGAGGAAGCCGAACGGGTCGCGCAGGTGGCCGTAGCGGTCGCCCCAGAACTGGTCGGCGAGCGGCATTTCGACCTGGCAGCCGGCGGCCACCGCCTGCTTCCAGACGGCATCGGCATCCTGCACGTAGAGGTTGAGGAGGAAGGGCATGCGGCCCTTGGCAATGGGGGGCAGGCCGAATTCGTCGCCGAAATCGTCGTTGAAGATGAGCATGGAGTCGCCGATGCGCACGCGCGCGTGCATCAGCTTGCCGCCGGGGCCCGCGTTGCGTTCGCTTTCGATTTCGACCGCGTTGAAGGCGCGCTTCAGAAAATCGATGTACGCCGCCGCGCCATTCACCGTGAGGTGGGGCGTGATGGCATGGAAACCGGGCGGGATGGGACTGGCAGGTTTCGGCATGCAGATAGCATACAACGGCTGTTATTCTCGAAGGATGCCGTCCTCCCCCGCGGGATTCCGCGCCCGCTTTCGCAGCCGCCGCATTATGAATTTCACCGAATCGGTGATTCGCGAAATGACGCGGCTGGCGCTCGAGCACAAGGCCATCAACCTGGCGCAGGGCTTTCCCGATTTTCCCGCTCCGGAGGCGCTCAAGCGCGCTGCCGCCGAGGCGATCGCGGCGGATATCAACCAATACTCGATCACCTGGGGCGCCAAGCCGTTGCGCAATGCGATCGCCGCCAAGTACAAGCGCACCTATGGAATGGAGTTCGATCCGGAGCGCGAGGTGACGGTGTGCTGCGGGGCCACCGAGGGCATGGTCGCCTCGCTTCTGGCGGTGCTCAACCCCGGCGACGAGGTGGTGCTGTTCGAGCCGTTTTACGAAAACTACGGCCCGGACACGCAGCTCTGCGGCGCGGAACCGCGCTACGTGATGCTGCACCCGCCGCAGTGGAATTTCGACCCGGAAGAGCTGCGGCGGGCTTTCACCCCGCGCACTAAGGCGATTATTCTAAACACGCCCAATAATCCGACGGGAAAGGTATTCAGCCGGCAGGAGCTGGAGTATATCGCCGGGCTGTGCCAGGAATTCGACGCGCTGGCGATCACCGACGAGATTTACGAGCACATCCTCTACGACGGCGCGGTGCACATTCCGATCATGTCGCTTGCGGGCATGCGCGAGCGCTCCATCCTGGTGAACAGCATGAGCAAGACTTACTCGGTCACCGGCTGGCGGGTGGGCTGGGTGCTGGCACCGCCGGACCTGACCGATTCCATCCGCAAGGTGCACGATTTCCTGACGGTGGGCGCGGCGGCTCCGCTCCAGCAGGCGGGCGCCATGGCGCTGGCGATGGGCGATGACTATTACACCAGGCTGGCGGCCGATTATGCCGGACGGCGGCGGCAGATTCTAGCCGCGATCGAGGACGCCGGTTTCCATTGCTATGTCCCCCGGGGAGCCTACTATGTGATGACGGATATCTCCGGCTTCGGTCTGGGCGACGATGTGAGTTTCTGCCGTTACCTGATTGAAACGTTAGCGTTAGCGGCGGTTCCGGGGTCGAGCTTTTATGCACAATCGAAACTGGGGACCCGACAGGTCCGCTTTTGTTTTTGCAAGAAATATGAGACCCTGGAGTCAGCCCGGCGACAATTGTCCCAGCTACGCAGAACTGCGGCGGAGTTCGCCGGGTGAGGTAGAATGCCATGCTACCACAGTTTTTATTGCCCGAAACTACGATACGGCAAGCCGGCACCGGGCCGGCAATCGAGCTCGGCGAAAACCAGGGCGGGACGTTGGTCCTTACTCTCGGTATTACGCGTATCCTGGAACAGGAAAGCATTGACATCTCGATTTGGGGTTCCGCGGATGGCGCGGCTTGGGGCAGCAAGCCTCTCGCGGCCTTCCCGCAGAAATTCTACTGCGGCACTTACCAGATCCTGCTGGACCTTTCCGAGCAACCGGATATCCGCCAACTGCGCGTTCAATGGCAGACGAACCGCTGGGGCAAAGGCGACCCCAAGCCGCTCTTCGCCATCTATCTGTTCGTTCAGGAATTCAAGCACCAACTTGCGGCAGCCGGCGCATAGCCGGCACCCCGATCCTCCATCACAACGACGCACGACAGGCAGGGAGCCCTTAGCAGGGCAGCATTCCGTCTCGCATGTGTGTCCTAACGGCGTCATTGGCACTTGGCGTGCGCATCGATGTTTCGCAAGGAGCAAATATGAAAAAGATCGCTATCGGCAGTTTCCTTGCGGGTGCGGCGGCGATGTACTTTGCCGACCCGAATCGCGGCCGGCGCCGGCGCGCCGTGGCCCGCGACAAATTTCTTGCGGCGTTCCGCGACGTTGGCACCGAGTTCGAAAAAGCGGGGCGGGACGTCTGGAACCGGGCGCACGCCATTCCGCCCGCGGCGCGCTCGTTGTGGAAGAGCGAACCTGTGGATGGGCCGGTGCTGGTGGAGCGGGTGCGCGCCGCCGTCGGCCGCGCTTGCAGCCATCCGCACGCCATTCGTATCCATTCCGGGGGGAACGGCCAGATCGTGATCGAAGGGCCGGTGTTGAAACACGAGCTGGATTACCTCATGAAGCGCGTGCACGCGGTGTCCGGCGTCCTCCAGGTGGTCAGCCGCCTGGAGATCTTCAACGAACCCTACGGCGTCTCCAGCTTGCAGGGCGGAATTCCCCGGCGGGCGCTGCCGGAGGTGGCGCAGCAGAACTGGACGCCCGCTCTGCGCGTGGCGTCGGGGGCGGCGGCGGGAGCGATGCTCTACGCCGGCATGCGCCTGGACGGCGCCGGCGGCTATGCGGCCGCCGCGGGAAGCGCCGCGCTGCTGGCGCGGGCCATCGTCAACCGGCCGTTTCTGGAACTCTTCGGAGCGAAGGGAAGCGGCGCCGTGCATTTTGACAAGAGCATCCATATCGAGGCGCCGGTCGAAGAGGTGTACGGCTACTGGGAGAACTTCGAGAATTTTCCGAAGTTCATGACGCACCTGAAGGAGGTGCGGCAGCTCGGCGACGGCCGCTCGCACTGGGTGGCGGCGGGGCCGGGCGGCATCTCGGTCCCCTGGGACGCCGCTATCACGGAGCAGCGCGAGAACCAACTGCTGGCCTGGCACAGCGTGCCGGGGTCGCTGGTGCGCACGGAGGGCGTGGTGCGCTTCGACAAGGACCGCGACGGCAGCACGCGGGTCAGCGTGCGCATGTGCTACTGCCCGCCGGCCGGAGTCGTCGGGCACGCGGTGGCGTGGCTGTTCGGCGCCGACCCCAAGAGCGAAATGGACGACGATCTGGTGCGCATGAAATCGCTGATCGAAACCGGCAAGACGCGCGCCCACGGCCTCCCGGTCACGCGCGAGCAGGTGCCGGTGCTGCGGCCGGGCGCGGCGTAGGCTCGGCGCGCGGCGGCGCGGCCTATGCCTCGCCTCAATCCTCGGGATAGGAGCTAGGAGCGCCGGAAACTGCCCCTCGATAAGGATCGCTAATGGCGGCTCGACAATGAATAAATTAAATTGATAGCTGGAGCGCTGCCAGCGAACGAGAACGCGCATGGAAAACGCGCTGGCAAAATGCGAGAGCTAAAATGCAGAGCGCATCGCGGCCTGGATTCCGGCGGCAATCGATGGTTTGTGCTGCGGCGCGGCGCGATCAAATCACAGGATAGGAGATTGAAAGCCTGGAAGCCGCGCACGATTCCGATCCTGGAACCGGCAACGGCGACAACGGCGTAATAGCGAGAGCGGAAAAAAAACTGGGGGCGGTTGGTCGCCGCGAAACTGCTATCCGCTCAGGTCTTGCTTGCCATGAGCGCTTTGATGCGCCCGCGGTGCATTCGCTTCCGTTATCGGTTTGCCGATCTTAACGCGCCGAAAAGCTGTGCTGAGTACTGAGCGCAACGGAAATGCGGCGCGCGCGGACGGCGCTAGACCGAAGTTCCGAAGGAATCTGGGCAGTACTCCACTGATTCGGCGAGGGATAGCTCAAAACTCACTTTCCGGCTACTGGCAACGTGTCGAGTAG
>JAJYLS010000038.1 GCA_021787555.1 Acidobacteriota bacterium
CGCACCGCCGATTCGCGGCCCGATCCCGGACCGCTGACGCGAACTTCCACCGACCGCAATCCTGTTTCCGACGCCTTGTTGGCCGCCGTCAGCGCCGCCTGCTGTGCGGCGAACGGCGTGCCCTTGCGCGACCCGCGGAACCCCAGAGAGCCCGCGCTCGACCAGGCGAGGGTGTTGCCCTCCTGGTCGGAGATGGTCACGATGGTGTTGTTGAACGTCGCCTGGATGTGCACGACGCCGTTGTGGACGACGCGCTTCTCCTTCTTCTTGAAACTCTTCTTCTTGCCACCCTTGGCCGTTGCCGCTGCTTTTGCCATATTCAGTTCTCAGTGATCGGTTTTCAGTTATCAGTTGTCGGTCGTCAGTTCGTCGGTCGTCCCGCCGTAACTGATGACTGATAACTGACAACTGATAACTTCTTTATGTCTTCGCCGACGCTTTCTTCTTGTTGGCCACCGTTCCGCGGCGCGGTCCCTTGCGCGTGCGGGCGTTGGTATGGGTCCGCTGGCCGCGCACGGGAAGGCCGCGGCGGTGCCGCAGGCCGCGGTACGATCCGATCTCGATGTGCCGCTTGATGTTCATCGAGATCTCCTTGCGCAGGTCGCCTTCCACGGCGCCCTCGTCTTCCAGAATCTGGCGGACGCGGTTGACCTCGTCCTCGCTCAGATCGCGCACTTTCTTATCGAAATCGATGCCGGCCCGATGGAGCAGCGAGCGCGACCGGGTACGGCCAATGCCGTAAATGTACGTCAGCCCGATTTCGGCCCTCTTGGCGGGCGGCAGATCCACACCGGCAATACGCGCCATAGCTTATCCCTGCCTCTGTTTGTGTTTTGGATTCACACAGATGACCCGCACCACGCCCTCGCGGTGGATCACCTTGCACTTGTCGCAAATCTTCTTTACCGACGCTCGAACTTTCATATCTTCCGAGTAATCCTTCCTCTGCCGGGATCGTGCGGGCTCAGTTCCACCTCGACCCGATCCCCCGGGACCAACCTTACAAAATTCCGTTTCACCGTGCCCACCAAGTGGGCCAAAATCTTCTGCCGCGTGGGCAGCAAAACTTCAAACACAAGCCTGGGCCGCTCACCGATCACCGTCGCCTCAACTACGCGGCCCCCGGCTACGGCCTTGTCAGCACCCACGGGCCATTCTCCGTCACTGCGATGCAGTGCTCGAAATGCGCCGAATAGGAGCCGTCTTTCGTCACCGCCGTCCAGTGGTCCTTCAGCACCACGGCCTCCGGCCGCCCGGCATTCACCATCGGCTCGACCGCCAGCACCATACCGGGCTTCAACCGCGGGTTCTCGTTCTTCCGGTCCACGTAATTGGGCACCTGCGGCTCCTCGTGGAGCTGCGTCCCGATTCCATGGCCCACATACTCACGCACCACCGAGAACCCGTTGGCCTTCACGTGCTGCTCGACCGTGCTGCAAACATCGAACAGGCGGTTGCCCGCCCGCACCCGGTCGATGGCCTTCTCCAGCGCCTCCCGGGTCACTTCCAGGAGCCTCTTCGTGTCCTCGCTGACCTCGCCGACCGGTACCGTGATGGCCGAATCGCCGTAGTACCCATCCAGCTTCACGCCGGTGTCGATCGAAACGATATCGCCCTTCTTCAGGACGCGCTTCGGGTTCGGCATGCCGTGAACGATCTCGTCGTTCACCGAAGTGCACAGCACGAAGCGGTATTGCTCACCCGCCGCCGGAACGTAGTAGCCCTTGAAGGCAGGCTTGGCCCCGGCATCCTCGATCATCTTCACGGCGGCCACCTCGAGATCCATGGTGGACGCCCCTTCGACCGCGATTTCCCGCAGCTTCTGCAAAATCTGCCAGACCAGCAGACCGCTGCGCCGCATTTTCTCCAGTTCAGCCGCGGTTTTCCGAACGATCATTTTTCCGGTGGCGCAGGCTGTACCACTTCTATCGCCTGACAAATCTCCTGAAACACAACTTCCGGCGTTCCCGCACTGGCATCCAACTCGATGACCCGGCGGCCCACCGCCCGCAAATGCTCCCACACGGGCCGGGTCTGCCGCTCGTAACTGTCCAACCGCTCACGGATCACCGGCTCGCTATCATCTTCCCGGATCACCAGCCTGGCGCCGTCCAGATCGCAAAAACCAGCCTTATGCGGAGGCTGGGAAGCCAGATTATAAAGAGTTCCACAGCGCGGACACTGACGGCGGCCCATCAAACGGGCAATAATAACATTATAATCTACGGCGAGATGAACTACCACCTCGCGGACCCCGCGCTCATCCAGCCAGCGGATGAGCCGGTCGGCCTGCGCCAGCGTGCGCGGATAGCCGTCCAGGATGAACCCATCCGCCGTATCCGGCCGCGCCAGCCGCTCCTCCACCATGGCGTTCACCAACTCGTCGGAAACCAGCGCCCCCGACTGCATGGTTTCGGCCACGGCGTTGCCCAATTCGGCTCCCCGGACGCGCTCCCGCAGCATGTCGCCGGTGGAAATATGGGGAACTTTCAGGCACTGCGTAAGCAGTTTCGCCTGCGTGCCTTTCCCCGATCCCGGCGAGCCGAACAGCACAATGGCCTTCACAAAATCCTTCGAGGAGTCATGAGCCGGAAGCCAGGAGTCAGAATGCGCGGGCACTCCTAACTTCTGACTTCTGTCTCCTGACTTCTGACTCCTTTTCAGAACGTGCTCCTGCGCCCCTTGATCCGCCCGGACCGCGGCGTGAATCCTTCGTAATGCCGCATGATCAACTGGGCTTCGACCTGGTTGATGGTGTCCATGGCCACGCCCACCACGATCAGCAGCGACGTGCCCCCGAAATAGAAATTCACGTTCAAGCCTTCCAGCAGGAAGCGCGGGAAGGTGCGATCCACCCAGTTGCCGACCAGCGGCAGGTGCTGGAGCTTGATGCCGGAAATCATGATGTCCGGAATCAGGCACAGGATCGAAAGGTAAATGGAGCCCACCACCGTGATCTTGGTCAGGATGGTGTTCATGTACTCCGCCGTGTTGCGTCCCGGCCGAATGCCCGGGATGAACCCGCCGTACTTGCGCATGTTATCGGCGGCTTCGTTGGGATTGAAAATGATCGAAACGTAGAAAAAGCAGAAGAAGATGATGCCGGCCACGAACAGCACGTAGTAGAGCGGCTCACCATGCTGGATGGCTTGCAGGGTCTTGGACAGCCAGGCCACGTTCTTCACCCACGGCACGCTCAGCAGCGTAGTGGGAAAGGCCAGGATCGAAGAGGCGAAGATCACCGGGATGACGCCGCCCGCGTTGACTTTCAGCGGCATGTAGGTCGATTGGCCGCCCATCACGCGCCGGCCCACCACGCGCTTGGCGTACTGCACGGGGATGCGCCGCTCGCCGCGCTCCACCAGCACGATGAACGCCACCACCGCGATCATCATGACAAGCAGCATAACCAGCGTCAGCGGACCCCAGTCGCGCACCTTGAACACGTGATCGTAGATATTCCCGATGGCGTGCGGCAGTCCCACGACGATGCCCGCGAAGATGATGAGCGACATGCCGTTGCCCACGCCGCGGTCGCTGATCTGCTCGCCCAGCCACATGATGAAGGCCGATCCGGTGGTCAGCGAAAGCACCGTCAGCAGCACGAACCCGAAGCCGGGGCTGATCACGATGCCCTGCCCCATGCCCTCGAGACCCTTGGCAATGGTCAGCGACTGGATCACCGAGAGAACGATGGTCAGATACCGCGTCCACTGGGTGATCTTGCGCCGCCCCAGTTCGCCCTCTTTCGAGAGCTTTTCGAGCGTGGGAATCACCACGGTCAGCAACTGGAGGATGATCGACGCCGTGATGTAGGGCATGATGCCCAGGGCGAAGATCGTCAGCCGCCGGATGTTACCGCCGGCGAACAGATCGAAAAAGCCGAAAATCGAGCCCGACGCGGAATTAAAAAACTGCTCCCAGCGCGTGATATTAATGCCGGGAGTGGGAATGTGACCGCCGAGGCGGTAGACCGCCAGAATCGCCAGCGTGAACAGAAACCGCTTGCGCAGATCCGGAACGCGGAAAATATTCCCGAATGCTTCAAAAAACCTGCCCATAGTACCTTCTAAACCTGGCCGCCAATCACCTGTGCGGCGCCGCCGGCCTTCTGAATCTTATCGACCGCGCCCTTGGAGAACTGGTGCGCCTCGACCGTGATCTTGCGGGTCAGCGGACCGGAGGCCAGCACCTTCAGGCCGTCGCCCAGCGTGTGGATCACGCCGAGTTCGATCAGCCGGTCCGGGCCGAACGTATCGCCTTCGAGCTTCTCCAGCCGTCCGACGTTAACGATAGCGTACTGCTTCTTAAAAATGTTGGTGAAACCGCGCTTCGGCAGGCGCCGGTGGATGGGCATCTGGCCGCCTTCGAAACCGCGCTTCTGGCTGAAGCCGGTGCCGGAGTGCTGGCCCTTGCTGCCGCGCGTGGCCGTCTTGCCGTGCCCGGAACCCATGCCGCGCCCAATGCGCTTCCGGCCCTTCTTCTGCCCGGCCGGCGGTCGTAAATTACTGAGGTTCATAAACTCTCCAGGAGGCAGAAGTCAGGAGACAGGAGTCAGAATTTGCGCCGCCGTATTCTGACTCCTGACTTCCGACTCCTGACTTCTTTCCTTCATTCCTATTCGACCACTTTCAGGAGGTGCGGCACCTTCTTCACCATGCCCCGGAACACCGGCGTGTCCGGCCGCTCCACCACCTGGTTCAGCTTCCGCAGGCCCAACCCCTTCACTACCCGCTTCTGCTTCTCGGGAGTGCAGATCGGGCTGCGCACCAGCTTGATCTTGATCTTCCCTTCCATTTTAAAGCTTGACCTCTCTCACAGTTTTTCCACGGGCACGCCGCGCATCTCCGCCACCGCGTTCTTTTCGCGCAGCGATTCGAGCGCCACGATGGTCGCCTTCACCACGTTGTGCGGATTGCGCCGCCCGATCGATTTGGTCAGCACGTTGGGAATGCCGCACGCCGTGATCACCGCGCGCACCGCGCCGCCGGCAATCACCCCGGTGCCCTCGGGGGCCGGCTTCAGCAGCACCTGCGAGCTGGCGTATTCTCCCAGGACCTGGTGCGGAATCGTCGTCTCCAGCACGTTGACGCGGCGCAGCCCCTTCTTCGCCGCTTCGATGCCCTTGCGGATGGCCGACGGCACTTCCTTGGCTTTTCCCACGCCGTAGCCGACCACCTTCGCCGAGGGATCGCCGATCACTACCAGCGCCGAGAAGCTCAGGTTTTTGCCGCCCTTCACCACTTTGGTTACGCGGTTGATGGCCACCACCTGCTCCTTCAGGTTGAGCGAGGCGGGGTCGATGCGTTTCACTGAATTCAGCATGAATTAAAACTCCAGTCCTGCCTCGCGGGCGGCATCCGCCAGCGCCTTCACGCGGCCGTGATACCGGTAGCCGCCGCGGTCGAACACCACGCGCGTGATGCCCTTCTCCTTGGCGCGCTCCGCCACCCGTGTCCCAATGGCCTTGGCCGCGGCGACGTTTCCTCCGTTGACCTTATTCTCCTTGTCCACCGAGGAAGCCGCCACCAGCGTCTTGCCCTCGTCGTCGTCGATGACCTGCGCGTAGATGTGCGCCACGCTGCGGAATATCGCCAGCCGCGGGCGCTCGCCCGTACCGCGCAGCTTGCGCCGGATGCGCTTGTGAACGCGCTCGCGGATTTGCTTCTTTTCGGTTCTATTAATCATTTCCCACCACTCGCTCCGGTCTTGCCGACCTTCTTGCGCAACGTTTCGCCGGTGTAGCGGATCCCTTTATTCTTGTACGGATCGGGCTTGCGCAGCGCGCGGATATTGGCCGCCACCTGCCCCAACAACTGCCGGTCGAACCCGCTCAGCACCAGGTGCGTCTGCTTGTCGATCTTGAGATCGATGCCGTCCGGCAGCAGAAACTCGATGGGGTGCGAATAGCCCAGCGTAAATGTCGCGACCTTGCCCTTGACATCAGCGCGGTATCCGATGCCCACGATATCCAGTTCGCGCGTGAACCCCGCGGACACGCCCTGCACCGCATTGGCCGCCAGCGCGCGCGTCAGCCCGTGCAGCGCCGCGTGCTGGTCCGAGTCGCGCCGGATCTCCAGCTTTCCGTCCGCCTGCTCGACCCGGATGCCGCCCGGGATCGGCACCATGAGCCTGCCTTTGGGCCCCGTCACTTCCAGTCGTTCGCCGATCTGCACCTTCACGCCGCCCGGCAGCGGGATCGGCTTTCTACCAATTCGAGACATAAGAACCTCAGGAGACAGAAGCCGGAAGACGGAAGTCAGAATCCCGCGGCTCCGCGCAATCTGACTTCTGGCTCCTGACTTCTGACTTCTTCATCATATTTACCAAACCCGGCACAAAATCTCGCCGCCCAGGTGCTCCTTGTGGGCATCGCGGCCGGTCATCACGCCCCGCGGCGTCGTCAGAATGTTGATCCCCAGCCCGCCGAGCACCCGCGGAATCTCGGTCTGCCCGACGTACACCCGGCAGCCCGGCCGCGACACACGCTCGATGGCCGAGATCACCGGCGCGTTGTCCGGCCGGTATTTCAGATAGATCTTGATGGTCTTCTTGACGCCGTCTTCCGCCACCTTGAAGTTGGCGATGTAGCCCTCTTCCTTCAGGATGCGCGCGATTTCCGTTTTCAGCTTGGAGGCCGGCACGTCCACCTTGGGATGGCGGGCCTGGATGGCGTTGCGCACGCGCGTGAGCATGTCGGCGATGGGGTCGCTATTCATAAAACTCCTTCACTGCTCTCTTCACCAGCTCGCCTTGATCACGCCGGGAATCTCCCCGTTTAGCGCGAGCTGCCGGAAGCACAGCCGGCAGATGCCGAACTTGCGCAAAAAGCCGCGGGGCCGCCCGCAGCGCCAGCAGCGGTTCCGGTGCCGGCAGCGGAGTTTCGGTTTCTTCGCCCGCCGGGCCTCTTCCAGTCTCAAATCCTTCGCAATCTTCGCCGTAGTCGCCATTCTATCTTCTGACTCCTGACTTCTGACTTCTTACTGCCTGAACGGCATCCCCATCTGGCGCAGCAGCGCCAGCCCTTCCGCGTCCGTCCGCGCGGTGGTGGTGATGGAGATATTCATTCCCTTGGTCTTCTCCACCTTCGAATAATCGATCTCCGGAAAGATCAACTGATCTTTCACGCCCAGCGTGTAATTCCCGCGCCCGTCGAAGCTCTTCGTCGAGACGCCCCGGAAGTCGCGGACGCGCGGCAGCGCCACGTTCACCAGGCGGTCGAAAAATTCGTACATGCGGTCGCCGCGCAGCGTCACCATGCACCCGATCGACTGCCCCTGGCGCAGCTTGAATTGCGCGATCGATTTGGTCGCCTTCGTCACCACCGGCTTCTGCCCGGCGATCTGCGCCATCTCGTTGACCGCGCCGTCCATCAGCTTGGCGTTCTGCGTGGCTTCGCCCAGCCCGATGTTGATCGAGATCTTCTCCAGCTTGGGCACCGCCATCAGGTTCTTGTAGCCGAATTCCTTCGCCAGCGCCACAACCACAGTTTTTTGATAATGCTGTCTCAAACGTGCCGCCATATCAGCCTCAATTTACTTTCCATCGAGCGTCTGCCCGCACTTGCGGCAGACCCTGGTGCGCCGCACCTTGCCGCCGGGGAGCGTTTCCACGTGATGCGAGACGCGCGACGCCTTGTTGCAGCTCGGGCACACGATCATCACGTTCGACGCCGCAATGGGACTCTCGCGCTCCGCGATCCCGCCCTGAATCTGCTTGGCGGGGTTCGGCCGCGTGTGCCGCTTGATCATCATCACGTGCTCCACCAGCACCTTGCCGGTGTAGCGGTCCACCCGCAGCACGCGCCCACTCTTGCCCTTGTCCCGTCCCGCGATCACCCGGACGTTGTCGTCTTTCTTGAATTCCACCCGCAGCGGGACGCGCTTCTCCGCCCGCCCGCCGGCCGGTCTTGGTTTCGTATATGGCATCAGATCACCTCGGGGGCCAGCGACACGATCTTCATGAATTTCTTCTCGCGCAGTTCCCTGGCCACCGGACCGAACACGCGCGTTCCCACCGGCTCACCGACCTCGTTGATCAGCACGGCGGCATTGGAGTCGAAGCGGATGTAGGTGCCGTCGCGGCGGCGCGTCTCCTTGCGCATGCGCACGATCACGCAGCGCACCACCTTCCCTTTCTTGATCGCCGAATCGGGAGCGGCCTCCTTCACCGAGGCCGTAATCACGTCGCCCAACCCCGCCCGCAGCCCGAGGTCGCCGCCGCGCGGCAGAATACACGACAGCTTGCGCGCGCCGGAATTATCGGCCACCTCGAGAATGGTTCGCATTCCAATCATAAGATCTCCAGGAGTCAGGAGTCGGAAGTCAGGAGCCAGAATAGCGTCGCGCGCATTCTGACTCCTGACTCCTAACTCCTGTCTTCTAAACTTTCACATCCAACTCCGCCGGCTGCGCGCCCACCTGCGCCGCCCGCCGGATCACTTCCGCCAGGCGCCACCGCTTCAGCTTGCTCAGCGGCCGGCATTCCACGATGCGCACCACGTCGCCCATCCGGGCCGTGCCTTCTTCATCGTGTGCATAGAACTTCTTCCGCCGCGCGATGATTCGCTTGTACAGCGGGTGTGGCACGCGGCGGGTAACCTCGACCACGATGGTCTTCTGCATCCTGGTCGACACCACCTGGCCGATCTTCTCGTTCTTCGTCCCCTGTTGCGCTTGTGCTTCGGCCATGTTACTTCTTCTCTCCCGCTTTGGCGGACGCCAGCTCCCGCTCGCGCAGAACCGTGTAGATGCGCGCGCGGTCCTTCTTCATCGCCCGTACCTTCTTCAGCCCGTCCATCTGCCCGATCGACATCTGAAACTTCAGGCGAAAGAGCTGCTCTTCCATGTCCCCCAATTGCCGCCGCAATTCGGTATCGTCGTAGTCGCGAACTTTCAAACCCTTCATAGCGCTTTATTCCACCTCTTCCCGCGCGACGAACCGGGTCTTGATCGGCAGCTTATCGGCCGCCAGCTTGATGGCCGCCTGCGCCGTCGCGCGGTCCACGCCTTCCATCTCGAACAGGACCTTACCCGGCCGCACCACCGCCACCCACTGCTCGGGCGCGCCCTTGCCCTTTCCCATACGGGTTTCGGCGGGCTTCTTCGTGATGGGCTTGTCCGGGAACAGGCGGATCCACACCTTTCCGCCGCGCTTGATGGAGCGCGTCATGGCCACGCGCGCGGCCTCGATCTGCCGGTCGGTGATCCACGCGCACTCCATCGCCTTCAGGCCGTAATCGCCGAAGGAGATGCTCGATCCGCGCCAGGCCTTGCCGGCCATGCGCCCGCGCTGCTGCTTCCTATACTTGACCTTCTTTGGCATCATCATGGCGGTTTACTCCTTGGGCGCCTCGCCTTTGGGGCTTTGCTCCTGAGGTGCCTCGCCCTCGGTTTTGTCCTGCTTGGATTCCTGGGGCTCGGTCTTTCCTTCCTGCTTCCAGGACGGCTGCTGCGGCGACATCAGCGGCGGCAGGATGGGCGCCGTCGGACGCGCCGCCGGACGCGGCAGTTCCGCCGGACCGCTGGTCATCGCCTGCTCGGGCACCGGCACCGGCGCCGGAGCGGGACCGCGGTCCCGCCCGCGGCGCTCGCGGTCACGCCGCGGCTCGCGCCGCGGTTCGGGCTCGGGCAACAGACCGCCGCGCCGCTTGGTGGTGTCCAGAATTTCGCCCTTATACAGCCACGCCTTGATTCCGATCACGCCGTACGTGGTGTGGGCTTCGGCAAATCCGTAGTCGATATCCGCCCTCAGCGTGTGCAGCGGAAGCTGGCCTTGCAGGTACCACTCGCTGCGGGCGATCTCGGCGCCGTTCAGCCGGCCCGACACCCGCACCTTGATTCCCTTGCAGCCGAAACGCAGCGCCGAATCCACCGCCTTCCGCATGGCCCGCCGGAAGGCCACGCGCTTTTCGAGCTGTAGCGCGATCGATTCCGAAACGAGCTGCGCGTCCAGCTCCGGCTTGTGCACTTCCTGAATGTCGATGAACACCTCGCGCTTGGTGCGCTTGGCCATGTCCTGCTTCAGCTTCTCGATTTCCGCGCCCTTGCGCCCGATGATGATCCCGGGCCGCGAGGTGCGGATGGTCACCCGCAGCTTGTTCCCGGGTCGGTCCACTTCCACCGAGCTCACGCCCGCCGATTTCAGCCGGTTTCGCAGGCCCTCTTTCAGCTCGAGGTCTTCCTGCAACAGCTTCGGGTAACCCTGCTTGGCGAACCAGCGCGAGCGCCACGGCTTGTTGAACCCCAGCCGGAATCCGTAAGGATGAACTTTCTGTCCCATCTATGCTTCTTTCTCCGCCGCTTCTTTCTCCGCCACGTGAATGACGATGTGCGCCAGCCGCCGCTGATACCGGAACGCGCGGCCCATGGGCGCCGGACGCAGGCGCTTCATCCGCGGCCCTTCGTTGACGTAAGCCGAGGAAACGTACAGCCGGTCCACGTCCACGTCTTCCGATAAGTTCTGCGCGTTGGCGATCGCCGATTGCAGCACCTTCTCCACCGCCGGCGCGATCCGCTTGTTGGTGGCGCGCAGCGTCGTGAGCGCCGCCCCCGCCTGCTTGCCGCGGATCAAATCCACGACCAGCCGCGCCTTCTGCGGTGAAATTCGGATGTATCGAGCTTCCGCTTTCGCTTCCATAATTAGTTCTCAGTTCTCAGTCATCAGTCGTCAGTTCCAAGCTGTCAGTAACTGATAACTCATAACTGACAACTGATAACTTCTCCTACGCCGGCTTCGCCGTCTTCTCCGTGGCCGCTTTCACCGAGTGGCCTTTGAACACCCGCGTGGGCGAAAACTCGCCCAGCTTGTGCCCCACCATGTTCTCGGTGATGTACACCGGAATGAATTTCTTCCCGTTGTGGACCGCGATCGTGTGCCCGACGAACTCCGGCAGAATCGTGGAACGCCGCGACCACGTCCGCACCACCTTCTTCTCGTTGGCGGCGTTCAGCACGGCCATCTTGGTTTCCAGGTGCGTGTCGGTGAACGGTCCCTTCTTGACGGATCTTCCCATCGCCTACCTCTTCTTCGTCTTTCGCGTCACGATCCATTGATCGGTGCGCTTGTTGTTCCGCGTCTTGAATCCGCGGGTCGGCTGGCCCCAGGGCGTCACCGGATTACGGCCGCCCGAGGTCTTGCCCTCGCCGCCGCCGTGCGGATGGTCCACCGGGTTCATGGTCACGCCGCGGTTGTGCGGCCGCTTTCCCAGCCACCGCGTCCGCCCCGCCTTGCCCAGCGACACGTTCTCGTGGTCCAGGTTGCCCACCTGCCCCACCGTCGCCGCGCACTCCACGGGCACCCGCCGCACTTCGCCCGACGGCAGCTTCAGCAGCGCCAGCCCGCCTTCCTTCGAAATCAATTGCGCCTGCGAGCCCGCCGAGCGCGCCATCTGCCCGCCCTTGCCCGGCCGCAGCTCGATGTTGTGCACCACCGTGCCCGCCGGCATGTTCTTCAACGGCAGCGAATTCCCCACCAGAATGTCGGCCTCCGGCCCGGACATCACCTTCGCCCCGACCTTCAGCCCGTCCGGATGCAGGATGTACCGCTTCTCCCCATCGGCGTAATTCAGCAGCGCGATGCGCGCCGAGCGGTTGGGATCGTATTCCACCGCCGCCACCACCGCCGGGATGCCGTGCTTGTCGCGCTTGAAATCCACCACGCGGTACGCCTTCTTGGCGCCGCCGCCGATGAACCGCGAAGTCACGCGCCCGATGCTGTTCCGCCCGCCCGTCCTCTGCTTCGGCTCGAGCAGCGATTTCTCCGGACGCTCCTTGGTGATGTCCTCCCGCGACACCACGGTCTGGAAGCGCCGGGTGGCGGTGACCGGTCTGTATGTTTTGATCGGCATAATTAAGTTCTCAGTTCCGAGTCGTGAGTTCTGAGTTATGAGTCATCAGTTCCGCGGCTTTCAACTCATAACTCACAACTACACTCCCGCGAAATCGGGCACCTTCTCGCCCTCTTTCAATTTCACGTACGCCTTCTTCCACTCCCGGCGAAAGCCCACGAACCGCCCGCGGCGGCGCATCTTGCCCTCGAAGTTGGAAGTCCGGACTTCTTCGACCTTCACCTTGAAAAGCTTTTCCACCGCGGCTTTGACCTGCGTCTTGTTGGCGTTTGGCGCTACCTCGAAGCACAGCGTGCGTTGTTCGTCTTTCTTCGTGACGCCCTTCTCGGTCACCAGCGGCCGGCGGATGATTTCGTAAGTATTCATTTCGCGAGTGCCTCCGAGAGTTTGCGCGCCGCCGCTTCGCTCATCAGCACGCTTTGGTGGCCCAGCAGGTGATATGGATTGACCTCGCGCGTGGGTAGCAGCGTCACGCCCTCCAGGTTCCGGATCCCCAGCGTCAGGTTGCGGTTCTCGCCGTTATCCACCACCAGCACCGTGCGCCCCGCTTCCAGCTTGATCAGCGTGTTCATGGCGTTCTTGGTCTTGTGATCGGCGAAATTGAACTCCTGCACCACCTTCAGCTCGCCGTCCCGCACCTTCGCCGATAGCGCCGAGCGCAGCGCGCCCTGCAGCATCTTGCGCGGCAGCTTGTAGCTGTAATCCCGCGGCTGCGGACCGTGCACCGTCCCGCCGTGCCGCCAAACCGGCGACCGCACCGAGCCCATGCGCGCCCGCCCCGTGCCCTTCTGCTTCCACAGCTTCTTGCCCGAGCCGGCCACTTCCGACCGCACCTTGGTCTTGTGCGTGCCCGCGCGCTGCCCCGCCTGGTAATGCCGCACAGCCTCGTACAGCAGGTCCTCGTTCACCTCGGCGCCGAAGACCTCGTCGGCCACTTCAATCTGCCCGACTTTGGCGTTATTCAAATCGACTACATCGAGTGTCGGCATGGTTATCTCTTCGCCCTCCGCACCACCACGTAGCCGCCATTGGGACCCGGCACCGCGCCCTTCACCACCAGCACGTTGTCCTCGGTGTCCACGTCGATCACTTCCAGGTTGCGCACCGTGACCTTCGCATGTCCCATGTGGCCCGACATGCGCATGCCCGGCAGCACCCGGGACGGGAAGCTGGACGCCCCGATCGAGCCCGGCGCACGGTGAAACATCGAGCCGTGCGTGTCCGCGCCACCGCCGAAGTGGTGCCGCTTCACCAGGCCCGCGTATCCGCGCCCCTTGCTGATTCCGATCACGTCCACCTTGTCCTTGGGTTTGAACTGATCCACCAGCACCTTGTCCCCGGGCTTGAAATCGTCGTCGCCCGGGCGCAGCGGAAACTCGCGCAGGAATTTGGCTCCTTCCGCTCCCGCTTTCTTCAAATGTCCGGTCGCCGGTTTGTTCATCCGCTGCGGCTTGACGAACTCCACCAGCCCGAGCTGCACGGCGTCGTAGCCGTCCACGGTGGGCGTCTTGCGCTGCACCACCGTGCACGGACCGGCCTTGAGCAGCGTCACCGGCACCGCCTGTCCGTCCGGCCGGAACATCTGCGTCATCCCAATCTTTTTGCCAAGGATTCCTGGACTCATAATTCAGGAGTCAGGAGTCAGAAGACAGAAGTCAGAATCTCTGCCTCGTCTCTACGCTCCAGCTCCGTACTCCTTTCCACGCCAGGCTCCGGAAGTCAACGCTCGCGCATTCTGACTCCTGACTCCTGACTTCTGACTTCTACTTTCCAAACGCCTTGATCTCCACATCCACGCCCGCCGGCAGATCCAGCTTCATCAGCGCATCCACCGTCTGCTGCGTCGGCTCGAGGATGTCCAACAGCCGCTTGTGCGTCCGGATTTCAAACTGCTCGCGCGACTTCTTGTCTACGTGCGGCGAGCGCAAAACCGTAGTGGTGCTGCGCGACGTTGGCAGCGGGATCGGCCCCGCTACCGTCGCGCCGGTCCTTTTGGCCGTATCCACAATCTCCGTGGTCGATTGATCGAGCACCCGGTGATCGTATGCTTTCAAGCGAATGCGTATGCGTTCTCGGAGTGCCATCGGGTGCCTACTTTATAATCTCCGTCACCGTCCCCGCGCCCACCGTGCGGCCGCCCTCGCGAATCGCGAAGCGCAGCCCCTTGTCCATGGCGATGGGCGTGATCAGCTCCACCTTCAGGTCCACGTTGTCGCCCGGCATCACCATCTCGGTGCCTTCCGGCAGCTCCGCCACGCCGGTCACGTCCGTGGTCCGGAAGTAGAACTGCGGCCGGTAGCCCTTGAAGAACGGAGTGTGCCGCCCGCCCTCTTCCTTACTCAGCACGTACACCTGGCCTTTGAACACCGTGTGCGGCGTAATCGAGCCCGGCTTGGCAATCACCTGCCCGCGCTCCACTTCGTTCTTTTCCACGCCGCGCAGCAGCAGCCCGACGTTGTCCCCGGCCTGCCCTTCATCCAGCAGCTTCTTGAACATTTCCACGCCGGTCACCACCGTCTTGCGCGTCTCGCGGAAGCCGACGATCTCCATCTCCTCGCCGACCTTGCACTTCCCGCGCTCGATGCGGCCCGTCACCACCGTGCCGCGGCCCTGGATCGAGAAGATGTCTTCGATCGGCATCAGGAACGGCTTGTCGATGTCGCGCTGCGGCAGCGGTACGTAGCTGTCCACCGCATCCATCAGCTCGAGCACCGTCTTCTCCCACTTCTCCTCGCCGTTCAGCGCGCCCAGCGCCGAGACCCGCACCACCGGCAGATCGTCGCCCGGGAACTGGTAGCTCTTCAGCAGCTCGCGCACTTCCAGCTCCACCAGGTCCAGCAACTCGGGGTCGTCCACCATGTCCACCTTGTTCATGCAGACCACGATGTACGGCACGCCCACCTGCCGCGCCAGCAGCACGTGCTCGCGCGTCTGCGGCATCGGTCCGTCGGTCGCAGCCACCACCAGGATGGCGCCATCCATCTGCGCCGCGCCGGTGATCATGTTCTTGATGTAATCCGCATGGCCCGGGCAGTCGACGTGCGCGTAGTGCCGCTTGGCCGTCTCGTACTCGATGTGTGCCACGGCGATCGTGATGCCGCGCGCCTTCTCCTCCGGCGCGTTGTCGATGGAGTCGAAGCTCCGGAACTTCACCTTCGGATTATTCTTCCCCAGCACCTTCGTAATGGCCGCAGTCAGCGTCGTCTTCCCGTGATCGATGTGCCCGATCGTTCCGATATTGACGTGCGGTTTGCTGCGATCGAATTTTTCCTTTGCCATAATTTCAATCCTCGGGAAGCCACAAGCCCGAAGCACAGAGTCCGAAGTTCGCGGCGCCAGCCGCACCTCCTGACTCCTGACTCCTGACTCCTGACTCCTTCTTCATCTCCTTATCTCGTTAACTTCCCCTGGACCTTGCTCACGATCTCTTCCGAGAGACCGGCCGGTACTTCCTCGTATTTTCCGAAATGCATCGTGAAGCTGCCGCGCCCCTGCGTGCGCGACCGCAGCTCCGTGGCGTATCCGAACATCTCCGAAAGCGGTACCATCGACTTGATGATCTGCGTCGTCCCGCGCAGTTCCATGCCCTCGATGCGCCCGCGCCGCGAATTCAGGTCCCCGATCACGTCGCCCATGTACTCTTCCGGTACCACCACTTCCACCGACATGATCGGCTCCAGCAGCACCGGCTTGGCTTTGCGCGCCGCCTCTTTGATCGCCAGCGACCCGGCGATCTTGAACGCGATTTCCGACGAGTCCACCTCGTGGTAGCTGCCGTCGTAGAGCGTCACCTTCAGGTCCGACATCGGGTAGCCCGCCAGTATGCCGCCCTCCAGCGCTTCCTTGATTCCCGTTTCCGTCGGCGCCACGTATTCCTTCGGCACCGACCCGCCGTACAATTCGTTGACGAACTCGAACCCCGCGCCCACCGGTAGCGGCTCCACCCGGATCTTCACGTGCCCGTACTGCCCACGCCCGCCGGTCTGCCGCACGTGCCGCCCTTCCGCTTCCGCGTTCTTCCGGATCGTCTCGCGGTAGGCCACCTGCGGCTTGCCCACGTTCGCTCCCACGCCGAATTCCCGCATCATGCGGTCGACGATGATCTCGAGATGCAGCTCGCCCATCCCCGAAAGGATGGTCTGCCCCGTCTCCGGATCCGTGTTCACCCGAAACGTGGGATCCTCCTGCGCCAGCTTCTGGATCGCCATCCCCAGCTTTTCCTGGTCCGCCTTGGTCTTCGGCTCGACCGCAAGCTGGATCACCGGCGTCGGGAACTCGATCGACTCCAGCACGATGGGGTGCTCATCGTCGCAAATCGTATCGCCCGTCGAAACCGTCCGCAGCCCCACCGCCGCGCAGATGTCGCCCGCCAGGATCTCCTGGATCTCTTCCCGCTTGTTCGCGTGCATCCGCAGCAGGCGCCCGATGCGCTCTCTGCGCCCCTTCGCTACGTTGTACACCGAATCGCCGGACTTCAGCGTCCCCGAGTACACCCGGAAAAACGCAAGCTGCCCGACGTAGGGATCGGTCATGATCTTGAACACCAGCGCCGCAAACGGCTCCGCGTCCGATGCCTTCCGCGTCAGCACCTTCGACCGGTCGTCGATGTCCGTTCCTTCCACCGGCGGAACGTCCAGAGGCGACGGCAGGTAGTCCACCACCGCGTCCAGCATCGCTTGCACGCCCTTGTTCTTGAAGGCCGACCCGCAGATCACCGGGAAGATCTTCAGCGCCACGGTCGCCTTGCGCAGCCCGGCCCGTATTTCATCGTTCGAAATCGGCTTGCCTTCGATGAATTTCTCGAAGAGGTGGTCGTCGTGCTCCGCCGCCGCCTCGACCATTTTTTCCCGGTATTCCTTGGCCTGCGCCGCCAGCTCCGCCGGAATGTCCACGATGTCGAATTCCGACCCCAGCGTTTCGTCGCGCCAGATCCTGGCCTTCATCTCCACCAGATCGACGATGCCCTTGAACTGGTCCTCGGCCCCCATCGGAAGCTGGATCGCCACCGGCTTGCACTTCAGCCGCGTGACGATGGTCTCCACTGAGTGGAAAAAGTCCGCCCCCACGCGGTCCATCTTGTTGATGAAGCAGATCCGCGGGACATTATATTTGTCCGCCTGCCGCCACACCGTCTCCGATTGCGGCTGTACCCCGGCCACGGCATCGAACACCGCCACCGCGCCGTCCAGCACGCGTAGGCTGCGTTCCACCTCGGCCGTAAAATCCACGTGCCCCGGCGTATCGATAATATTGATCTGCACGTCGCGCCACTCGCAGGTGGTCGCGGCCGACGTGATGGTGATGCCGCGCTCCTGCTCCTGCTCCATCCAGTCCATGATGGCCGTGCCCTCGTGGACCTCGCCGAGCTTGTGCGTGCGCCCCGTGTAGTACAAGATCCGCTCGGTCGTGGTGGTCTTACCGGCATCGATATGCGCCGCGATGCCGATATTTCTCATCCTTTCGAGCGGAATGGTTCTTGCCATAAAAAGTCTTGAGTTCTGAGTTCTGAGTCCTGAGTCACAACTCATAACTCACAACTTCCTCACCACCGGTAATGCGCGAACGCTTTATTGGCCTCCGCCATGCGGTGTACATCGTCCCTTTTCTTAATCGCGCCGCCCCTCAAATTGGCGGCATCGTTCAACTCGTTCGCCAGCTTCTCCGGCATGCCCTTTTCCGGGCGCGTCCGGGCGTTGGTAATGATCCAGCGGATGGCCAGCGACGTCCGCCGGTTCTGCGGCACCTCGATCGGCACCTGGTAGTTCGCGCCGCCCACGCGCCGCGTCTTCACTTCCAGCAGCGGTTTGGCGTTCTCCACCGCTTTCTTGAACGCCTTCAGCGGATCGTCCGCCGTGCGCTCCCGCAGCTTGTCCATGGCGTCATAGAAGATGCCCTGCGCCACGGTCTTCTTCCCCTGCCACATCATGGAATTCACGAACTTTTCCACGAGCGTGGAATTATAGACCGGATCCGGTAATACCTCTCGAACGACGGCTCGTCTTCTGCGTGGCATATTCTTAACTTCTTAACTCCTCAACTCCTGAACTCCTACGCTTTGGGCCTCTTGGCCCCGTACTTCGAGCGCCCCTGCTTGCGGTTGGCCACCCCCGCCGTGTCCAGCGCCCCACGAATCACGTGGTAGCGCACGCCCGGCAGGTCCTTCACGCGGCCCCCGCGGATCAGCACGATCGAGTGCTCCTGCAAATTATGTCCGACTCCCGGGATATACGTGGTCACTTCGATCCCGTTGGTCAGCCGCACGCGCGCCACCTTCCGCAGCGCCGAATTCGGCTTCTTGGGCGTCGAGGTATACACGCGCGTGCACACCCCGCGCTTCTGCGGGCAGCTATTGAGCGCCGGGCTCGAGGTCTTCCAGGCTGGCGGCTTCCGCCCCCTGCGCACAAGTTGGTTAAAAGTCGGCACGAAAATCTTCCTCTCGGCTAAACAAATAAAAGTGGCGCAACCTTTACGCCCCGGGACCGCACACAAAGTTCCCGGATCACCTTGGGTCGCTACAGCGAGGATTACCTGCTTCAGACAGGCCCATGTCCGTGCGGCGTAACCGCTTGAACCTCGGGGCCTCACCCCCGGCCGGACCCGCCACACGACGGGTGGTAGCGCAGGGACAGAAAGCTACACTCGCGAAACTCTTCAATCATAGCCGAAAACACAAACCCGGCGCAACTGCCGGAATTGTGCCCAATTTCCCGATTTTAAAACGTGAACTTCCCCGACAACTGCACATACCGCGGGAAATTCTGCTGCCCCAGAGGCAGCATGCCGAAGCGCGCGTCCAGCCGGTTCGTGTCCGGAGCCCCGTAGAGCGGGTGGTTCATCACGTTGAACGACTCCGCCCGGAAAGTGAATCTCCAGCGCTCGCTGATGAAGAACATCTTGTTCATCGCCAGGTTCAGCGTGGAGTTGTCCATCTGCCGCAGCCACGCGTAGCGGTCGTCCACCGTCCGAAGCGTGTAGTTGGGAAGCGCCGCCCAGCAGCTCGAGCTGTCGTTAAACCATTGGTCGTGCGTCTGGTCGGGCAGCAGCAGGCTGTTGGCGCACCGGTACTGATAATTCATACCGGCAACCGGATATCCCGAGTTGTAGCGGTACGTCCACGATACCTGCCAGCCATTGACCACCGGCGCCAGCACCTTGGGAGGAGCGGGCAGGAAATGACGCTGTTTGCCGAACGGGATCTGCCACACCCCGCTATAACCCACGCTCTGCGGTTTGTCGTACGCCGTCAGTTCGTGCACCAGCGGCTCTTCCAGGTTCCAACTGTTCAGCCGGTGGTCTCCCTGGAATGCCTTCGAGAACGTGTAGGAAAGGACCATCGTGAGCCCGCCCAACTGGCTGGCCGCGCCCAGGAAGCGCTTCTCCGCCCGGAGTTGCAGCGAATCATACCGCCAGCGCCCCCAAGGCTCCGTCTGCATGGTGATGCCGTTGAATTCCGGATACGGGTAGTTCAGGTACTGCGCGGTGATCATAGGTGCCGCCCCCAGCGTCGAGTTCTTGGGCAAAATCCCATAGAACGGGTTCGGCACGCTGGTGTTCATAATCGCGTTCGTCTTGTTGGCTGCCTCGTAAGTCGCCAGCGGGACGTAGTCGCTGTTGTACGGCACCGTGTCGTGCACGGTGATGCTGCCTACATACGACGCGTCGATCCGCACCTGCCACGGAAACAGGTGCTGCAACCCGAACGAATATTGGTAGGTCCGCGGAATCACGTGCTGCGAGCCGTCGTAGTTCACCGCGTCGCCCAGATCGGTCGCCATCCCCAGTTGCGCTCCCGCCGGCGTCACCAGCCCGTCCGGAAAGGGATTGGCCAGGGAGTAAGGCCCGTTGAGCCCCGCACTATAGGTATAGCCGTCCGGCGCCGCGATGTAGTCGGTCTGCTGGCTGAAGCCGTCGTTGTACCCCGAGGCATCCGCGCTCGTCTGCGTGGCCATTCGGTAAAAGATGCCGAAACCCGTCCGCAGCACGGTCTGCGGGGCGAATTGCCAGGCCAGCCCGATGCGCGGCTGAACGTCCGTCCAATCGGTTTGAAACGCGCGCCGCTCGCCCGGTTGGAGGAACGTAACTCCGCCCAGAATAGCCGCCGGAGGCGCGGGATAGTACGGCTTCTTCGGATTGGCCTTGTCCCACGCCGCCTTATCCGTGTTCCACGCCGCCAGCACCGCGTCGCTGACCGGGTTCGTCGTGTTGAAATCGAACCCGGTGTTCACGCGGTTCCACCGCTCCTTGAAGGGGATCTGCACGTCGTAGCGAAAACCCAAATTCAGAGTGAGGTTGCGCGAAACCTTCCAGTCGTCCTGCACCCACGCCCCCCAATACGGCCACGTCCGATAGAAGGTGTTGTTCCAATCCACGAGACCCGCCCCCGGAACGCCAAGCAATAGATCGGCAACCCCCGCCCCGTCGGAGGTGTTCCCGGCGCGCAGCGGATAGCGCTGCGTGCCCACCCGCGTAAACTAGAATTGCCCCGTCGCCTCCCCGATGCTCCCCGTTCCAATGGCCGCATAGATCAGGTCCACGCCGATCTTGATCGTGTGCGTGGCGCGCGTCATCGTCAGCGTCGGCGCTAGGTTCCACTGGTTGTCGGTTTCCCAGGTGTACATGTTGGCGTTGTTGTTGAACAGATTGCTGAACTGATCGACGAGGAACCGCGGCGGGTAGCTCTTGCTAACGGTGGGAGCGTGGGGTATGTTGGTCATCCCCAGGTCCTGCGCGGTGACGTCCGCGGTCAGGTTCGCGTGCGGCATGTACGGCGTGTAGCGGCCGAAAGAGCCGCGCACGTCCAGCAGCATGGTCGGCGAAATGATGTGCGTATAGCTGGCAATGTAATTCTGGTCCGTGCGCTGGCTCCACGTGTTCCCGCTGGCCGCCGGACCGGGTATCCCGGTCGAGTCGCGCCATTCGTAGCCGGTCTGGAAGGTGAACGTGACGCCCAGCCGGTCCGAGTTCCCCATCAGGTGGTCCCAGCGCCCGATGGGCTGGTCCGTGCGGTACTGGCCCGTGTTCGAGCTGAAGTCGTAGTTCTGTTGAATGCCCGGCAGGTTCGGAGCCGGATAATAAGAGAGAATCCTCTGCCCGATCGGGCTGATCCGGCTGGCCGGCAGCACATCGCCTGGAAATGGGTTGCGGATATAACCGCCGTTGGTCGAGGCGCAGGCCGCCGGGTCCGATGCCGCGCACGGCCGCACCGTCAGCGGATCGTAGATCGTCATCTTGTATTCGCTGAAGTGCTGGCCGTCGCGCAAGTCCATCGGCGGAACGTTGGCCACCACCGGAAACGGCAGGCGCTCCCGGAATCCGTCGAAGCTGAAAAACACGAAGTCCTTGTCCTTGCGGATGGGCCCACCCAGCGTGCCCCCGAAGTCGTTGCTGATGTGCTTCCCGATCGGCGCCCCCACCATGTTGTTCTGCGTGAAGTTCGAGTCCAGCAGGGCGTTTCGCAGGTATTCATAGGCCGAGCCGTGCCATTGGTTGGTTCCGGATTTCAGCGTCGTGTTGACGCTGCCGCCTCCCGTGCGCGCGATGCTGGCATCGTAGGTGTTGGTCATCACCTTGAATTCCTGCACCGCGTCCGCATTGGGCGCGATCTGCCACGACCCGGTGAGGCTGACCGGCGCGCCGTTCAGCGAGAAGCTGTTCGTCCCCTGCACCCCGCCGTTCATCACGTACGCGCCTGAAACGTCCCATGCGCGCGTGCCCGAGTACCCCGTGGCGCCGAATTGCTCCTGCGTGAACTCCACCCCCGGCGTCAGGTCCATCAGCATGTAAACCTGCCGCCCGTTGATGGGATACTCCGAGGCCTGCAAGGCGTCGAAATTCAACCCGCCCGAGGCGTCCGCGGCCTGCACTTCCTGCACATCGGCCGTCACCTGAATCTCGGTGTGCACGTTCCCCACTTCCAGTTTCAGCGGCAGGTCGCGCTTTTCCGCCACCATCAGCGTCAGGTTCTCGCGCCGCAGCGTGTCGAACCCCGCGGCCGTCACTTCGATATCGTAAGTACTCGGCTGGAGATAAGGGAGCGTGTAATACCCGTCCTGGTTGGACGTAGCCTCGGTCACCTGGTTGGTGCTGCGCTGAATCGCGCGCACTTTGGCGCCGGCAATGGCCGCGCCCCCGGCATCCGTAACCTGGCCCGTTATCGTGGCCCGAAAGTCCTGCCCAGATAGCAGAGGACAGGCGCAAAGCAACAACGCCGCAAAACCAGTTCTCACCGCAGTCGCCCCCGAAGCGACGTAATACATATATGCGAATTGCAGGACCGTCCGCAACCGGGGGCTTCACTCATCTCACCCGCCTGAGGTGCCTGGGCCACTGTCGCCGCCCTCCGGCTCACGCCCCTCGTGCCGCGCCAGTTTCATCTTCCACGGCAGCAGCACCCGCAGCGCCGCCGGGTTCAGGACCGCCAGCCGGCCGATATCGTGTAACACCTGTCCCCAATGGGCGCCGACGTTCATAAGTGATTTATACTATTTCGCTCCCTTTGCCGATTGCCCTTCCACTCCCAAAACATTTGCTCATGAAACTCACCCAGCGGCCGCCGCGTCCCGCTGCTGGCGAAGTGCGCCGCGAGCCGACCCTTGCAGACCGCATCGCGCAGGTCGAGCGGCGCATCGAGGCCCTGGCCAGCGCTCCACCCGTCCCCGCCGGCAATTCCGCCGTCTTGGATCAGCACGTACTTGACGTTATTGGGAAGGCCATCGACACCCGCCTGCGCGACTATTCCGCGCAGGTCGAGCGCCGCCTCGCCGACCTCGACGCCAAATACGCTGCCAAGCTGAAAGGCGTCGACGGGGTCCACGAGGAGGTCTTCGCCGAAATTCAGGGCCTCCGCGAGCGCCTCGAAAGCGAGCGCACCGCGATTCCCGCCCAGATCGCCGCCGCGATCTACGCCTCCATCGAGCCCGAAGCCCAGGCCGTCGCACCTCCCGCCGCCTGGTTTCAGCGCCTGGTATTCCTGTTGCACCCGGTGACCGCCGTAACCGTGTGGAGCGCGCGGCGAAATCTCCTGCGTTCACCTCATTCTTGACAGACAATGGGGAGATGGTACAATGGGTGAGGCCCAGAGTGTCGTAATCTCTTTGCTTCGTGCAGGATCGATTTTGCATCCCGCTCGCGGGCAAATGAATCCAAAATAGGTCAGTATGGCCCAAGTGCTCCCGTCCCTCCATCTCGCCCGGACCCAGGCCGAGCCCCTCCTGGCCACCATCGGCAATACCCCCCTTATCCGCCTCGCAAAAATCCCCCGCGACTTCCCCGGCATCGAAATCTTCGCCAAGGCCGAGTACTTCAATCCCGGCGGCTCCGTCAAGGACCGCGCCGCCCTCAACATGGTCCTCGACGGCGAGCGCTCCGGCAAACTCAACCGCAGCCGCATGATCCTCGACGCCACCAGCGGCAACACCGGCATCGCCTACGCCATGATCGGCGCCAACCGCGGTTATCGCGTCAAGCTCGTCCTCCCGGCGAATGCCTCCATCGAGCGCCAGCGCATCCTCAAGGCTTACGGCGCCGAAATGGTCTTCAGCGATGCCGCCGAAGGCTCCGACGGCGCCATCCGCCTCTGCCGCCAGATCTACCTGGCCGATCCCGACCTTTATTTCTATCCCGACCAGTACAACAACCCGGCCAACTGGAAAGCCCACTTCGAGCACACCGGCCCCGAGATCGTCAACCAGACCGGCGGCCGCATGACCCACTTCGTCGCCGCCATGGGCACCAGCGGCACCTTCACCGGCGTTACCCGCCGCCTGAAGCGCGACCTCCCACACGTCAAGTGCTACTCTGCCCAGCCCGGGAGCGGCTTCCACGGTCTCGAAGGCCTCAAGCACATGCCCACCGCCATCGTCCCCGGCATCTACGACGAGCACCTCGCCGACGGCAATCTCTGGATCCAAACCGAGGACGCCTACCGCATGGTCCTCCGCCTCGCGCGCGAAGAAGCCCTGCTCGTGGGCATCTCCTCCGGCTGCAACGTGCACGCCGCCACCATCCTCGCCCGCGAGCTCGTCCACCGCGGCGAGCAGGCCACCATCGTCACGGTGCTCTGCGACAGCGCCGAAAAATACTTGAGCGACCATTTCTGGAACGAAGATCAGAGCCGCGACCGTCAGGGAGCGGTACCCGAAAGAATATGATCCGCATCGAATCCCAACCCTGGACGGCCATAGTGGCGCACGCCCGCAAAACTTACCCCAACGAGTGCTGTGGCGCCATGCTCGGCTCCATCGCCGGCGGCGAAAAGCGGGTGGTGGAAGCCCTGCCCCTGGAAAACGCTTTCCCGGGCGCGCAGGCCGCCCGCTACGAGCTCCGCCCCGAAGATCTGCTCGCCGCCGACAAGGCCGCTCGCGAGCGCCGCATGGATTTAATCGGCATCTATCATTCACACCCCGATTGCGACGCCTATTTTTCCAAAACCGATCTCCGGAATTCGTGCCCGTGGTATTCCTTCGTCGTGCTCTCGATCCAGCAAGGCGAATTCCACCACGCCAATAGCTGGCTGCCCGACCCCGAGCAAACCGAGGCCGCCAGAGAGGAGTTGATTTACTAATGCCCAAAATCCTGATTCCTACCCCGCTGCGCCAGTTCACCGGCAAGCAGGACGCCGTGAGCGTCTCCGGAACAACCGTCGGCGAGGCGCTCAACGCCCTCACCACCGAATATCCCGACCTGCGCAAGCAGATCTTCAACGATGAGGGCCGCATCCGCAGTTTCGTGAACGTCTACCTCAACGACGAAGACATCCGCTACATGGGCAAGGACGCCACCCCGGCCCGGGACGCCGACACCATCTCGCTCGTCCCCTCCATCGCCGGCGGTTCCGCCCTCGCCGAAGCGCCGCCCGTATTATCTAAGGATGAAATCCTCCGCTACAGCCGCCACCTCATCATCCCCGAGGTCGGCATAGACGGCCAGCAGAAGCTCAAGGCTGCCAAAGTCCTGTTGATCGGCGCCGGCGGTCTCGGCGCGCCGCTCGGCCTCTACCTCTCGGCCGCCGGCGTGGGCACGCTCGGCCTCGTCGATTTCGACGTCGTCGATTTCACCAACCTCCAGCGCCAGGTCATCCACTCCACCAAGGACGTCGGCCGCGCCAAGCTCGATTCCGCCGCCGAGAAAATGCAGGCCATCAATCCGCACCTCACCATCCACCGCCACGAAACCGCGCTTTCCAGCGAGAACGCCCTCGCCATCTTGAAGGATTACGACATCGTCGTCGACGGCACCGACAACTTCCCCACCCGCTACCTCGTCAACGATGCCTGCGTGCTGCTCGGCAAGCCCAACGTCTACGGCTCCATTTTCCGCTTCGAAGGCCAGGCCACGGTGTTCGCCTATGAAGGCGGCCCCTGCTACCGCTGCCTCTATCCCGAGCCGCCGCCTCCCGGCCTCGTTCCGAGTTGCGCCGAAGGCGGCGTCCTCGGCATTCTGCCCGGCACCATCGGCCTTATCCAGGCCACTGAAACCGTCAAGCTCATTCTCGGCATCGGCGAGCCGCTGGTCGGCCGCCTCTTGCTCTACGACGCGCTCGGCATGAAGTTCCGCGAGCTCAAGCTCCGCAAGAACCCCGAGTGCCCCGTCTGCGGCGAGCACCGCACCATTACCAGGCTCATCGATTACCACCAATTTTGCGGCGTGCCCCGGCCCGGTGCCGCTGCACCCGCACAGGAGACCCCGTTGAACCGCAACGAAATCGACGTTACCGAAGTGAAGGCCATGCTGGATCGCGGCGATGAATTCGTCTTGATCGATGTGCGCGAGCCGCACGAGTACCGCATCTGCAAAATCCCCGGCGCGAAGCTGATCCCGCTCGGCGAATTCCCGCGCCACGTGGGCGAATTCAATCCCGAAGCCGACATCGTGATCCACTGCCGCAGCGGCGTCCGCAGCGGCAAGGCCTGCCACATCCTCCGCCAAGCCGGCTTCGGCAAGGTCCGTAACATGCGCGGCGGCATCTTAGCCTGGGCCGACAAAGTCGATACCAGCATGCCGAAATATTGAGACTAATCCGTTCGGATTAGGCAACTCGGAGTATTGAAAATTCGCAGCTCCGATGTTACGTTTTGGTAACGAAAGAGCTACATCGGTTGAGATCCTTAGTCTGATGGCCGGCGCGCTCGCCATCGGTCTGGCGATTGCCGCGCCGGCTCCCCAGGCGATCAGCGCCGCCGCCGGCGCACCGTTTCAGGTGCGCCACGCGACAAACCAGAATTTTGGGGAATCCTATATCCACGCCGCGGAGATCGCGCCAACAGAACAGGTTTACACATATCTTTATCTTTATATCCTAAAAGTTCACAAATTGTGACCGATAGCGATACAGAAGGCAACGCTCCCCTGACCCCCTGACCCCGTCGCTGAGGTCGGTGCGGAGAAACTCCTGGCTGCGGCGGACAAGCGAATGTACCAGGTCAAGCAGCGGCATCATGTGGGAGACCAAAGCTCGCGTTCCAATCCCGCGGGTCGCGCGATGGCGACAGTATGATCGAGCCTGAAAGCGAACCCCGGTCCTTCACCCACCAGAAAAATTTTCGCCCCCTGGAATCTATCACTTCCCCCTGTTTCCACAGGTTTTCCACGGCCGGCATTTGGTGGCGCCTCCGTATAATGAAGACGGAGTCGAGCAGCAGGGAAGTGCCTCAAACCACCGCCAACCCGCAACCGCGGCCATCGCGCCGCCAATCGCACCGCACCTCCCCTGTCCACTTGCTTTACAAACTCCGGTGAAACCACCTGTACGCAGGCGGGTTTTTCCCCTAACCTGCTGATTCCAT